>JAYZCA010000001.1:0-3946 GCA_036339235.1 Candidatus Latescibacterota bacterium
CATCGAATCACAGCTGCACAGCACACCCCTGGGGTGGGCGGCACGTTATGGCCAGCTGGAGCTGTGCCGCTTCCTGCTGAGCTGCGGCGCGGACCCCAACCAGGCCGACGCTGACTGGGCTCGTCCGCTGGCATGGGCGCAGCGCTACGGTCACGATGAGGTGGTCACGTTGCTGCGAGAGACAGGCGCGACGGTGTGAGGGAGGGAAGGCGGGCTTAGCAGCCCGTTGATAAAACCTCTGGGCTACGACCGGCCCTTGCGGCCGGGGCCTGCGTTGCGCTCCCTCAACGGGTCTCACCGACCCGCTTCGGTCGCGCGCCTTGTCTCCGACCGCAATGCCTCTGGCCTCGCTACCAGAGCGACACTGTCAACGGGCTGCTAGCACCTACCTGACGGAGGATGACTTGCTCCACCTGGGAAACGATGAACTGACCCTGACTCTCCTCGATCCCGTCGAGGACGAGGGCCGGCTCGGCACGCGCTACGTGTCCGGCTGTTACGTCTACCAGATCGACGACACCAAACTGGGGCCGCTGTTCTCCGGTCCCGCCTATCCCGACGATCCACCTCCGGTGTTCGACGGCCAGGGCCTTCCTGAGGCCTTCCGCTCAACGATGGATCCGGTCGACGGCAGAGGGATCGTCTTCGGCAACGCGATCGTCGTCGATGACGGCAGCCGGAGCCGCGAGAAGCAGGTTCTCGAACGCTGCTCCTGGAGCGTCGACCAGGATCAGGAGCGACGACTGCGTATGTCGACAACGCAGCGCTTCGGCGACAGGGCGCTGAACCTGCACCGCGAGATCGTCCTTGCCGGGCGCAAGATCACTTCGACCACACGAATGCAGAACATCGGAACGCTGCCGCTGCCGCTGACGTGGTTCGCCCACCCCTTCTTTCCGTGGCCGGAGGATGGCGTCTGCTGCCGCTTCTCGTGCGACATCAATCTGCCCGACAACGCCGGCTTTCGCATCAACGCGGACGGCTTCATCGAACGGATTGCAGGACATGACTGGAGCAGGGGTGTCTTCGTCCAGGTCGATGGCGTGAAAGGGCACCTGATCGAGGCGGCAATGCGGCACCCGACGGCCGTTGAGATAACGGTACAGGGCGACTTTCCCATGTCGGCGATGCCGATCTGGGGTAATGCTCGCACCGTCTCCTTCGAGCCCTACCTCGAAGACACGGTAGCGCCCGACGCCGAGGTAGAGTGGTCGCTGTCATACGTGGTATGAGTCCCCGCTACCGCGACTCGAAGGAGAAACGTCCGTGAAATCCGCCCGTCTCGTCGGGGTGCGCCGCTGGGAACTGCTCGATTTGCCGATTCCGGAGCCAACGCCCGGCAAAATGCTCGTGCACCTGCAGCGTACGGCGATCTGCGGCACCGACAAACCCGCCTGGATGGGGCTTGACGCGACCTACCCGATGGAGCCGGGCCGCTCCGGCCACGAGGGCATGGGCAAGGTCATCGCCTGTCCCTCAGGGCGTTACGCCGAGGGCGAACGGGTGTTGCTCTACGGGTTCGACCGCGGCCTGTTTCAGGAGTACACGCTGGCCAGCGACAACGGTGGCTGCATTCGTCTGCCCGCCGACGGCGATCCTGATGTGCT
Organism: Candidatus Latescibacterota bacterium; assembly: GCA_036339235.1. Classification (GTDB taxonomy): domain Bacteria; phylum Latescibacterota; class UBA2968; order UBA8231; family UBA8231; genus UBA8231. Next base: position 1,608 of record JAYZCA010000001.1, read on the forward strand.
GCTGATGAGTCAGCTTTTCGGGACCGTGTTGCACGCGTTCTACAAGCTGGGCAACATCATCGGCCAGGACGTGGTCGTCATCGGTCAGGGCTCGGTGGGGCAGATGTTCAACGCGGCGCTGCGCAACCTGGGGGCGCGCCGCATCATTGGCGTGGATCCGCTGGCGCATCGGCGCGCCCTGGCGTCGAAGATGGGCGCCACCCACTCGCTGGAGCCCGGGGAAGGCCTGCGCGAGCAGGTGCTGGCCATCATCGGTGGCCAGTTGCCTCACATGGTGGTGGAAGCGGTGGGGCTCGAAGCGACCTTCCACACGGCGGCCGACTTGGTGCGTCGGGGGGGGACGATTCTCTACTTCGGCGTGCCCAACAAAGAGGAAGGCCGCGGTATGATGTCGCTGAACTTCCTGAAGATGTTCAGCAACGAGGCGCGCATCGTGACCACCGTGGGGCCCAACCCGCACGCCGATTACGCCGCCGCCCTGCAGTGGATCACCGAAGGCCGCATCGACGTGCGACCCATGATCAGCCACGTGTTGCCTCACGAAGAGATTCAACAGGCTTTCGAGATGGTCTTCGAGGACCCGGCAGCGTCGGAGTCGCTGAAGGTCCTGCTCCATTTCTAGGGCCGTCCCTACATCTCGTCCTCCTCCGTTTCCTCACGCAGGGCTCGTTTGCCGGCGCGCCGGTCGGATCGTTTGGATCGCCGTTTGGCGTCGGCGCCGGGGCTCATGCGCCCGGGCCTCTTGCGCCTCGCGGCGATGTCGATCTCCCGGGCCAGGGCACGGCAGCTGGCGGACTCGGCTGTAGTCGAGATCACCACTCTGCACGGCCTCCTGGACCCGGCAGCCATTGTATGTCTCGCTGGTCTTCTCGTAGATGATCACAGTTGGCTGAAAACGCAAAGAGGCCGCCCCCTCACGGGGACAGCCTTCGTCATTTCTGCAACTGCTACAGAGAGGCGGGCGGAGCTATCCTCGGGGCGCCGAGATCCGATGGGAGGAAGCAGATATCACCGACATACCGTCGTTCTCCTGATGGGGAAATTGCAGGCTTCGCCCTACACCAGCGTGGATGCACTTTCGGCGTCAAGATACCTAGCCTAGGCTGCGGAACATGTCGGGCGTGCCGCCCAGGGCGATCTCGACGTCGAGATCGCAGACCTGGCCGATGGTGCGCACGATGGGGCGGATCTGTTTTTCCAGGTAATGCTCGTAGTCGATGGGCGCCGTCACATGCCCCACGGGCTGCGGGCCGTCGCGGGTGACGAGGTAGCGGATCGTGCCGCGCGGGTCGGGGAGCAGGCGGGCGGCGGCGACGTGGGCCGGAACCGAGTTGGTGTATCCCTCCACCGACTTGCGCAGTGCCTTGCGGTAGACGAGGTCGTCGTCGCGCTCGCCACGGCGCATCGCATCGACCCAATCCAGCACGCGTGTCTCCAGTGTGTCAGCCGGTACGTCACGGAAGACCATGTTCAGCAGATCGCGCTGCACTTCGTGAGCCAGGTCGGTCCAGTCCCGACGCACCGCCTCCATGCCGATGATCTCGACCTCGTCGGAACCGTCAGCGGCGACTTTGAGTCCCGCGTAGCCCTTGGACCGGGCTTTCTCCGTATCACCACGCATGGGGGGCAGGAAGAAGCGGGAGTAGTACTTCTCGAACTCCAGATCCAGGTGGCTGGGCAGGTCGAAACACTCGCGCACATGGGCGGTGAGCTCGTCGTTGAGCCAGACACACAACGCCTGTCCGGCTTCGTGAGCCTGGGCGGGGGTGATATCGGCGGGCAGTCCGGCATCGACGAAAAGAGAGTCGGTGTCGCCGTAGAGAACGGTGCCGCGACCCGCATCCTGCAGCAGGGCCTTCGTCCAGCGCAGCAGGTAATGACCAAAGCCGGTGATGGCTCCCGCCAGAGCGCCTTCGGCGAAGCGGCAGGATCCGGTGGCCAGCACGCCGTAGAAGGAGTTCATGACAATCTTGTACGTGTAGGCTGCCAGGTCGTCGTCTGCGGCCCGGGCTTCGGCGCGGCGCTCGAAGAAGCCGGCCAGCATCTGCGGCAGGATGCCATCGTCGCGTACAAAGAGGGCGCCGTTGGGAGCCCGTACCAAGTCGCCGCTGACACCCGGGTCGGTGACGTAGTCGGCAGCGTCTTCGGCGACGACGGGCATGTCGCCCGGGCGCAGGCTGGTACCGGCCACGGCGGCAACCCGCGCCTGCAGGTGGGTGAGCGGGTCGATGTTGAAGGTGCGGATGATGGAGGGATAGAGGCTCTTGAAATCGAAGACGAAGACGTGGGGGTAGAGGCCGGCGCGGGTCGGCATGACGAGTCCCCCCGGTGAGCCCCCC
>JAYZCA010000002.1:0-9948 GCA_036339235.1 Candidatus Latescibacterota bacterium
ACGTGGATCAGTTCCTGCACCGCCGCCAGTTGCCGCTCGTAGCGGTAGCTGCCCACATGCATCTCGCCGGCCGACCACGACCAGTGGGAGTCGCCGCGGATCACGCGCCCGCCGCGGTCACTGACCTCGATCCGTCCTTCATCGCAGGTGATCGATATCTGTGACCCCGGAAACCGGGTCTTGTATGAGTTGAAGAAGGCCCGCACGCCGCCTTCGAAGCGCAGGTACGCCGAGGCATAAGGCTCCAGGTCGGGATCACGTCCTCCGTCCCCGCTGTATTCGGTGTATTTCTCGAAGCCTTCCTCCAGGTCCGCCACGAGCCACCGCGCATCGCCCTCGACGAAGAACGGCATGAGGTCGATCAGGTGCGTGCCGTTGCGGAAGAGCATGGCCCGGGGGCTGAACATCTCCACCACAATCGTGCGCAGAGGACCGAGTTCGCCGCCGCGCAGGATGCGGCGCGCCTCCAGGAAGATCGGATCCCAGCGTCGCGAATGTTCGATCGACAGCAGCACGCCGTGGTGTTCGCAGGCCGCGATCATGCGATCGGCGTCGGCCAGCGTCGTGGCGATGGGCTTTTCGCAAAGGATCGCCTTGGCGCCGGACTCGGCGGCCAGCACACAGAGGTCGGCGTGGGCGTGATCGGAGGTGGCGATGCTGACCAGGTCGGGGGACTGTTGGCGCAGCATCTCGCCGAAATCGGTGTAGGTACCGGCGTCGGGCCAGATGTCGCTCCAGTCGGAGCCGAACTTGTCGAGGGCTTCCGGACGCAGATCGCAGACGCCGACCAGTTCGGTGTGCGGGTGCTGGTGGTAGGCGGCAGCGTGGGATGGGGGCATGGCGCCGAAGAGGGGGATCCCTTCGGGGTTGGCGGGCCGGCTGGCACCGATACCGGTGAGTCCGACCAGAACCGCTCTGTAATTTCGTTTCACAACTGACCCAGGACGAGGTGAACGGGATTTGACCGGAACGATCTACCCTTCGGCTTCGTCTGGGAACCAGCCGTCGATGCGGTCGCGAATGGCCCGCGCCTGGGTGGGACTGGAGATCTCGAACTTGCTGCGCTGCAGGTAGGTGCCTTCCCGCTTCTGGTAGCGTCGGATCGACACCTTCTGGTGGCCGTATTCCTCGGTCTTGCGGTCGAGATCCTGGTAGAGAAACATGATCGTCGTCCACGAGCCCTTCGTCAGAACTTCCTTCTCCAGCTGCTTGCGCAGCACCTTGCCGTCTTCCTCGTAGTGGATCGTCAGTTCGTCGATAGTCTCGGCCATGGTGCGTATCCCGTCGTTGACTTCGGTGTATGGGAGCAAACGTGCCCCTTGGGGCAATCTAAGACCAAGAGCCTGAAATCGGCAAACTTCCTTCCATCACGAGGTGGGCGGCAGACTCTGGATCGAGATCTTCCACCGCGTAGCTGCCGGCATTCCGTCCGTGGAAGAGCACGGCGATACGATCGGCAACCTCGAAGACGTGGTGCAGATTGTGGGTGATGAAGACGACGCCGAGGCCGCGATCGCGAGCCGCCCGTGCATATCCCAGCACCTTGCGTGTCTCGCCGATGGACAGCGCCGATGTCGGTTCGTCGAGGACGAGGATCCGCGAGCCGAAGTGCATGGCGCGGGCGATGGCGATGGACTGGCGCTCGCCGCCGGACAGGCGCCCCACCGGCTGTGACGGATCGCTGATATCGATCCCGACGCCGGCCAGAGCCTCACAGGCCAGTCGATCCATCCCCACGTGATCGAGGAGTCGCAACGGGCCGAGGCGACGCAACGGCTCGCGACCGAGAAAGAAGTTGCGCGCCACGCTCATCAGTGGAATCAGTGCCAGGTCCTGATAGACGGTCTCCACGCCGAGGCACCTGGCGTGCTGCGGCGACGACAGAGTCACTTGCTCACCGGAGAACCAGATACTTCCTGACTGTGGACGCTGGACCCCGGACAGCACTTTGATCAGCGTCGACTTGCCGGCGCCATTGTCTCCCAGCAGGGCGACGACCTCTCCGGCGCGGACGTGAAAGTCGACGTCGCGCAAGGCTATGATCGAGCCACCGAAGGAGACCGTAATGCCGCGCATGTCGACCAGGGACGGACTCATGTGTCCTGCTCCCGTCGCACGAGTGAGTTGATGACGACGGCGACGATGACAAGAGCACCGATGGCGCCGCGAAAGGCGTTGGACGGCACCCCTACCAGTACCAGGCCGGTGCGCAGCATGCCGGTAAGGCTCGTACCGATGACGGAGCCGATGACACTTCCGTAGCCGCCTTTGAGCAAGGTGCCGCCGATGACGACCGCGGCGATCACCTCCAGCTCGAGCCCCTCACCGCGGAGTGGGTCCACCGACTTCAGGCGCGCTGTCTGCACGATACCGGCCAGCGCCGCCAGCAGGCCGGACAGCGTAAAGGCGACGACACGAATGCGATCGATGTCGATACCCTGAGCGCGCGCGGCGGCGGCATTTCCCCCCGTGGCTGCGAGGGCGCTGCCGAAACGGGTGCGCGTGAGCACGACGCTGAACACGCCTGCAAGGCCCAGCCACCAGAGAATGGAGATGCGGAAGTTGCCGCCAAGGTCGCCGAGGTGCAGGCGACCGTTGAGCAGGTGGAAGACGTCGACGTCGACGACGCCCAACAGGCGGGGACCGAGGGTGACCAGGGCCAGAATGGCGAATCCACCGCCGGTGGCCAACCCCAAGGCCGGGAGCAGACGCCGCCGGATCGTCGTCGCCTCGCGCCAGGCGGCGCCGCAGATCCACGCCAGCAGTGCCGCGAGACCCAGAGCGGTCAGCAGAACCAGTGGGACGGGAAGGGTCACCAGCGGATTCTCTCGCGAGTAGTCGGCCCAGCGCACGATGCGGCCACCGGAGATCGAGGTGAGGCAGATGGCGCGATAGACGAGCAAGGTCCCGAGGGTGATGATGAAGGAGGGAATACCGGTGCGTATCAGCAGCTGGCCGTTGACGAAGCCCATCAACGCCCCAGCCCCGAGGCCGATGGCGATCGCCAGCAACACCGGTACACCGCTAACGGCACTAGCGAGGAAGACGAGAGATGCCACGCCCATGATTGAGCCTACCGACAGGTCGAACTCCCCGGAGATCATCAGCAGCGTGATGCCGATGGCGGCGATGCCTGGCACCGCCTGGCTCGTCAGGATCGAGGAGAAGGCGTTGGCCGTCAGAAAGGTATTGGGGACGGCGATGGCGAAGATGGCGAAGACGGCGGCGAATCCGACGGCCGCCCCGGCCTCCGGGTGCCTACCCAGCGCGCGCGCCAGCCTCTGAGACCGCAACGGCCGGCTCAGCGGTAGCCTTCGGTCACCAGGCCGGCGACAAGGTCGACATTGGCCGCGTCGATGACAAAGGGACCGGTGAGCGCGTCGGACGCCAGTGCCAGACCAAGGGTCCGGTGGAGGTAGAGGAAGACGACGGTGAGATAACCCTGCAGGTAGGGTTGCTGATCGATTGCCTGCAGGGTCATCCCGTCGCGAATGCGCTCGAAAATGGCCGGACTCGTGTCGTGCGTCACATGCAGAATCGCGCCCGCCTCCAGGCCCATGTCATCGGCGTAGAGGTAGAATGCGTCTGCCGGCAGAGGACCCAGGGTGGCGATGGCACGGCTGTCCGGGTGCGCGAGGAAGTAGTCGGCCAGCAGCCCCGTGGACTCACCAACGTCGTTGGAGATCGTCAGTCCGTCGACGATGACACCCGCCGGTTCGAGAACGCTGCGGAATCCGGCCAGTCGCGCCTCCAGTCCGCTGTGGCCGATCTCCTGGATCGGGCAGACGGCCCGCCGCAAGGCGATGTCCCCTGCTGCCGCCAGTACGGCGCGAGCGTTCGCCTGCCCCCCGAGAAACTCGCTGGCACCTACGTAGAACAGCGTCGGCAGAGCGTCTGGCGTACCTGCGTGCGGGTCCGCCGTGTTGAGAACGATCACGGGAATGCCAGAGGCGCGGGCGCGCTCGATGTTTTCCCGGATCGCGTCCGGATCGGGGCACGTGACACCGAGGCCATCGACACCGGAGGCGATGGCGTCGTCGAGGAAGTCGGCCATGTCCTCGATGGAGAAGGTGGGACTGCTCAACCACTGCACGTCGACGCCGTAGCGCTGGCCGGCATCCTCCATGCCGGTGATGACGACGTTCCAGAAGGGATTGCCGGGGCCTCCATGGGTGACGAAGGCGAAGTGGAGTCGGTCGGCCTCCTGGGGGTACGCATCGCCCGCGGTGAGGCAGGCGACGAGGAAGCTGGCGTTGCGAATGAAACCACGGAGGGTGAAACGCAAGGCGGCGCGACTCCCGGCAGGAGGGATGGTTGTGGCGTGGAGGCGGTCGGGTCAACCTAAGTCGGCGCACCCGCCACGGGCAACCGGATACGGCACCAACTGTCTTGCCGATGGCTGAGTGTGATGGTATGTTCCCCTCCAAAAGCGACTCAACTTCCTGAAAAAACCATAAGATAGAGCAATCTGACCGTGCCCGATCTAACCCTGTCTGACAAGTACCGACGAGAGGAGGGGACCATCTTCCTCACCGGTGTGGAAGCGATCATACGCCTGCTTCTGGATAAGCAGCGAGATGATCGTGATGCCGGTCGCGCGGTCAATCAGACGTTCGTCACCGGGTACGAGGGCTCCCCGCTTGGTGGCCTCGATCTGAAGGTTCTCGAGCAACTCGATGTGCTCAACGAGATAGGGCGCACGATTCATCAGACTGGTATCAACGAGAAGACGGCCGCCTCCGCCATGCTCGGCAGCCAGTACGCCACGTCCGGAGACGTCGATGCCTTCTGGTACGGCAAGGCCCACGGCACGATGTGGATCCCCGATGAAGCCTGGCTCGCCAATCTGACGGGAACATCACGCACCGGATCGATGGTGCTTCTGTGCGGCGAGGACCATCGGTCGAAGAGTTCGGTGTCGCCAGGTACCAGTGACTGGGCGCTGCGCGCCAGCTGGGTGCCCATCTTCTACCCGGCTACCGTGGAAGAGATTCTCACCCTCGGCGCCCACGCCATCGCGCTGAGTCGCTGGTTGGGGGTAGTGACATCGCTGAAGTTGGTGACGCCCGTATGTGACGGTGCCGCCTCGGTGCGCGCCGACGCCGCGCGTATCACGGCGCAACTGCCGGACCCTGACTTCGTCAAGCGCTTCCACCCCATCGTGATGGCTCTCGGCGCCCTGCCCATGCAGCGCGAGCTGGTGGAGCGCAAGGTGCCCCTTGTCGAGCAGTACATACACGTCAACGGGCTCAACCGGGCACACTGGGTCGATGGTGGCGGTCCTGTGGGAATCGTCACCACCGGGAAGAGCTTCGTCGATGTGACGCAGGCCCTCGAGCTGCTGGGAGTCAGCGTACCTGTCCTGAATCTGTCGGTGACGTGGCCCCTCGATCAGCAGGGGCTGCGTCGGTTCGCCGAGGACAGCGGCGTCCGTCGCATCATCATCGTCGAGGAGCCCGGCCCTTTCGTCGAAGACGGCGTCAAGGCGGCTCTGTGGGGAACCGACGTCCAGGAAGTCATCGGTGAACGCGACGAAACCGGGGCGCCGTTGATTCCCAGTTGGGGCGAGGTCGATCCCGAGGTGCTGGCGCGTATCCTGGCACCGAGACTGGGGACACCCGTGACGGTGTCGGGGACGCAGGCGCTGGAGCGGATCGACGCGATCGAGGCGCGGCTGGCGCCCGACGTGCCGCGCGTCGTTCCCATGTCGTGTGGCGGCTGTCCCTACAACAGCTTCCGAGATCTGGACGGTGAGAAGCCCGGGGGAGCCATCGGCTGCAGCTCGATCCGCGCCATGGACGCCTATGACAACGGCGTCCTCTACATCCCGACGATGGGAGCAGGTGGCTCCATATACTCCGGTACGGCTCCCTTCAACGGCAACGCCCACATCTTCCAGTACCTGGGCGACGGCAGCTATTTCCACAGCGGCCGCGGCGCCGTGCAGAGCTGCGTGCAGGGCGGCGTCAACATCACCTTCCTGTTGCTCTACAACGGATCCGTCGCCCTCACCGGAGGCCAGCAGCCGGGAGGACAGCGGACCGTTGCCGAGGTCGCCGCTGAACTGCTCGCCCTCGGTGTGGAAGAGGTCGGTATCGTCGGTGACGAGGGGGCTTCCTACCGGGATGTCGCCCAGGACCGCCGCATTCGCATCTATCCGCTGGCACGGCACTCTGAAGCCATCGGGCATTTTCGGCAAGCGCCGGGGACGACGGTGCTCATTCTCGACAAGGAGTGCGCCACCGAGATAGGCCGGAGGCGTCGGCGCCAGGGCAAGACACCTGATCGCTACGTCTTCATTCACGAGGAGATCTGCGAGGGCTGCGGCGACTGCCTGCGCCAATCGGATGGCTGTGCCGCCCTCTACTCGGTGGACACCGAGCTCGGCGACAAGACCCAGGTCCGCCAGGCTCACTGCGTGCAGGACGAACTGTGCATCGACGGCGACTGTCCATCCTTCCTCACAGTCACACCCGCTGGCGGCTCCGTCCTGCAGCGACGCCATCCCGAACCGTTGCTGGATCTGCCCGAGCCCTCCCGTCGTGAACTGCGAGAAGGGGAGACCTTTACGCTACTGGCCGTCGGGCGTGGCGGTACTGGCGTGGTAACGATCTCGCATATCATCGCTCACGCTGCCGGGCTCGACGGGATGCAGGTCTATCTGTCCAACAACACGGGGCTGGCGCAGAAGGGGGGACCCGTCGAGGCGCCGATCCAAATGGCGCGAGGGGCACAACCCGCCTTCCACCGGTTGACCCCGGGCTCGGCCGATCTATACCTGGGCTTCGACCTGCTGCGCGCCGCCGAGCCAGGCAACCTGCGTTACGCCTCCCCGGAGCTGACCCGCGCCGTGGTCAGCACCACCCGTATACCCACGGCCGACATCAACAGGAACCCGGACCGCAGCTTCCCGGATCCGGATGCCCTCGCCGGCATCATCGACAGGTGCACGGCGAAAAACGGCAACGTCTACCTCGACAGCTACTGGCTGGCAGAGAGGCTGTTCGCCGATATCATCTTCGCCAACATGGTGCTGCTCGGAGCCGCGTACCAGGCTGGACACCTGCCGTTGAGTGGGGCGTCGATAGAGGCCGTCATCCAGCTTGATGGCAAGGCGGTGGAGGACAACATGCAGGCCTTCCGCTGGGGGCGATTGTCGGTGGCGGATCCGGCACGGCTGCAGGACCTGCTGGGGAGCCCGGAGCCAGACGCCGCCGTCGTCGTCATCGCTGCCCGCCAACGGCTCCGTGATGATGGTGAGGCTCTGGCGCTGCACGACGAGGTGCTGGCTGAGCTGAGCCTGTCTGCGGAAGGGGAACGGGTCGTGAGTCATCGCATCGCGGAACTCGTCGCCTGGCAGGACACGGCATGGGCGCGGAGGTATCTCGACTCGCTGCGACGAGTGCGGGCGGCGGAGGTGGCTGCCGACCTCGGCGAGGCGCTGACCCTGGCTGTGGCTCGCGGTCTGCACCGCCTGATGAGCTACAAGGACGAATACGAGGTGGCGCGCCTAGCGACACAAGGGCCGAGCGTAGACCGCATCCGCAGCTTGTTCGACGGTCCCGTCAACGTCGCCTACAACCTGCATCCACCCACCCTCCGCTTCCTCGGTGTCGGCAAGATCCGGATCGGCGGTTGGGTGCGACCGCTGTTGGGTCTGCTCTACCGCTGCCGGCGACTTCGGGGTACGATGCTGGATCCTTTTCGACACAGCCGCTGCCGACGGCTGGAGCGCGAACTGATCGGCTGGTACGAGGCGATCGTCATAAGACTCGTGGCGGCTGTCGAGGCCGGAGTGGAGGTGTCCCGGTTGCTGCCTGTTGCCGCCACCGCCGATCGCATCCGCGGGTTTGAGGCGGTGAAGGAGGCCTCGGCGCGCGCCGCACGATCCGCGGCGGAGGGCGAGCTGGCTCGCATCGAGCCGGCCCGCGTCGAGCCCGATTCCCCGGAGGGCACTCTCAGCCCGTAGCCAGGGACTCCAGGCGGCCCGAGCGAGTCGCCCGGCGCAGCGTCGAGAGTAGGTCGAGGCGCAACGAGTCCTCGAGATTCGATTTCAGGGCGTCGTCGCGACCCGCCATCGCGGCGGCCGCCCACGGACCGTCTGGCCAGACGTCGTCGTCGGTCAGCAGCCAGACGCCACTGTCGGACTGTTCGATCACGGCATCGCGGACGCCCTCACCCCAGACGAGTCCTCCGGTTCCCAGCAGCATCACCTCGTCACCCGGCATGGCCGTGGGGGTTACGACGAGTTGCGCCGAGGCATCGTCGACGGTGATGACCGTGATCGTGGCGTGCCAGCGGCCGCGGCCGCCGGTGGCGGCGACCCATAACCGGCGCGGCGCCCCCAGTACGCCGACGGCCAGTTCCAATCCCTCAAGGGCCGCCCACCAGAGACCCAGCACGCTGGTGCCACCCCCGATGAAGTGGCGTAAGAAGACGGGCGTCCCGAAGGAAGGGCGGTGGCGCGCTTCAGCGAGCCGGGCGAGGGCGGGAAGGTAACGCCAGCGTCCCGCCGCGCAGGCCAGAAGATCCCCGGCGGGGATTCGCACCCCCCTGGGAACCGGGCCGGCGGCGATGACGGGGACGTGCCGCTCGCGGCACAGGCGGATGTCGTCGGCCATGGCCGGATACGGCGACAGGACCACGACCCTGTCGGCGCCGGCATCGAGGGCGCCCGGAACACTGTCGAATGAGGGTGGGCCGTCTTGCAGCCATCGGCGACCGGTGGAGACAACGCCGATGACGGGCAGGTGCCGGGACAAGCCGTGCAGGGCCGCTGCTCGCAGGGGATCGCAGACGATGAGGGCGCCGGACGCCTTCTCACTCATCGCAGATCGATGGCCTCGCCGCCGGCGGCCATCGACGCATAGCCGGCGAGCAGGATCTTCATATTGTCGCGAGCCTGTTCTACGGAGTAGGCCGGCGGCCGGCCCTCGTCCACCGCCGAAACAAGATCATCGAGGGCGGCGAGCAGACCTGCCGGATCCTTTCCCAGTGGCGCTCTAAGTGCCGGTGTCCCGCTCGCCCACTGCATGGGATCGTCATCATGTGGCCGGTAGCGGCCGTCGACGATCTCTTCTCGCAGGAAGGCGCGATTCCCGGGTCGTTTGGCATCGATGGTGATCGTGGCGCGCGTGCCTACCAGGTGAGCGAGCGAGGGACCACCGGTTGGGTGCGTGGCCACACCGATCCGTCCTGCGCAGAGCGTGCCGATGCGGCCTGCATCGTCGGTCAGGGTGAGGGTGGCAAAGTCCTCGGTTCCGGTGCGCGCGTGTTCTGGGAAGAAGCGCGCGCCGCCGTGGGCGACGACGGTCCGGGGGGATGAAAGACATGCCTGCAGCAGACCGACGGCGTAGGCGCCGACCGTCAGCAGCTCGCGTTTGACATCCGCGTACTTCCAGCGTCCTGCCGGCGACGTTGGCGTCGTTGGCTTCCTGGGTGTGGCGTCGATGGGACGCGGCCAACCTTTGGAGAACAGCACGTCAGCGTGCACCCCGAGCAGGTTCCCCAGGCGAGGGCTGTCGAGCACCGCCAATGCATGTTGGACGAGACTGCCGTAGTGGTAGCTGGGGACGATGGCCCGCACACCACTCAACGACACGGCTTCACAGACGGCCTCACACTCTTCCAGAGTAGCGCCAAGAAACTTGTCGATCCACAGGTGTTTGCCCGCCGCCGCCGCCCGCGTCGCTAGGTCGGCCCGACGCTCGATGTCATGGGCGATGCTGACGATGGCGACATCGTCGCGGGCAAGCGCGTCCTCGACGCGGCCCACGTAGGGTACTCCCAGTTTCTTGGCTTGGTGACGATTCAGCTGCCGCAGATCGTCGTCGATCGTGTCGTCATCGTCGGCGATCGCGACGATCCGAGTGCGGGGGTGACCGACGAATCCGGGAACGAAATTCCGCTGGTGGCTGTGACGACTGAAGCTGAGCAGCAGTACGCCGA
>JAYZCA010000003.1:0-10788 GCA_036339235.1 Candidatus Latescibacterota bacterium
GGTTGCGCCGCCCTTGGGGGGCTCTACGGTAACATCCCCGACGACCAGGCGTACGCCGTCGTCCAGCAGGCCCTCGATCTGGGAATAAATCTGTTCGACACAGCGCCCCTCTACGGCTCCGGCAGGAGTGAACAGCGCGTCGGCCACGTGCTGAGCCGGATCCCCCGCGACAGCTTTGTATTGTGCACCAAGGTAGGTCGGGTGCTCGATCCGGTGAAACCGGGAGACGAGGATCGTGGCCAGGACATCTACGACAACCCGCCCCCCTTCAAGCCGGTCTTCGACTACAGCCACGACGGCGTCATGCGGTCTTTCGACGAGAGCCTGCAGCGGCTGCAGCTCGATCGCGTCGATGTACTGCACATCCACGATCCCGATGATCACTACGAAGGGGCCATTCGTACCGCTTATCCAGCCATCGCCAAGCTGCGTGAGCAGGGGCTGATCTCCGGGGTGAGCGCCGGCATGAACCAGTGGGAGATGCTGGCCGACTTTGCCCGGGACGGCGACTTCGACTGTTTCCTGCTCGCCGGCCGCTACAGCCTGCTCGAACAGGAGGCCCTCGATGAGTTGTTCCCCCTGTGCCAGGAGAAGGACATCGGCATCCTCGCCGGCGGCACTTACAACAGCGGCATTCTCGCCAAGGGTGCTCGGCAAGGCGCCAAGTTCAACTACGACGACGCCCCTGCCGAAGTGATCGAAAAGGCCCGCCGTCTCGAACAGGTCAGCCAGCGGCACGGCGTCGACATCAAGGCCGCCGCCTCACAGTTTGCCCTCGCCCACCCGGTGGTGACCGCTATCATACCGGGGACCCGACGACCGGAACGGGTCAAGGAGAACTTCGAACTGTTGCAGGTGGAGATTTCCGCCGACTACTGGGCCGAACTGAAGGCCGAGCGTCTGCTCCACGCCGAGGCGCCTGTGCCTACTGGCGGTTGATGCCGACGACGTAGGTGTCGGGGTTGGGTCGATGCCAGAGGATGGGGAAGCGGTCCGCTTGCGACTGTAGAGCCGGCACCAGGAAGCGCTGGGTGTGCGAATACCCGAGCTGTTCGACGATGGCATAGTCGGCAACCTTCGCATCGAGATCCGCGACGACGACGTCGGGCTCCTTGAACGCGTAGACGAAGGTGCGTCGACCCGAGACGACGTGGAACCAGAACGCCTTGCGGCAGCTGACGATGGCGTCTTCGGGAGAATTGGCCCGCAGCCACAGGCCGGCCTCGAAGTAGTTGCGCCACTCCGGTCGGTAGTCGGCCTGACTCTCACGGGCGAGCTTCGTCAGACCGCGCGTGTTCGCCTGCAAAGCCAGACCCAGCAGGACGACGGCGAGTACGATCGCCGTCGGTCCCGCCCCCTTCGAGCGCAGCCAGGCGACGCCATCGGCCACGGCGGTGACACTAAACAGCAGCAAAACCGGCACCAGAGGCAGGATGAAGCGATCCCCGGGCCACGGCCACAGCAGGACCGTGCCGAGGAAGAACACAGCGTAGATCAGCAGCAGCAGGTGGCGTTTCTGCTGCACGCTGCGCCAAGCGAATCCGCCGAGGAGGGCGAGCATCGCCACCGAACCCGGAGTGATCGCCGACCCCGTTGCCTCGAACGTCGGCCACAGCGTACCCGTCAGCCCAAGGGACAGGTAGAAGTGCAGATGGCCGACCACACGTTCCCACAGTCCCGCCACGTCCAGCAATCCGCGTTCAGGGAAATAGGGGTTCACCTGGATCAGCTGGTTCAAGTAGACTCCGCCCCCGCCGGCAGCGCTGTTGCGCAGCGCCCACGGCAGCATGGCCACAAAGCTGACGCCGCCGATCAGCCCGGCTCGCGACCAATCGCGCCGTAGCAGGAGCAGGGCGACGGGAGCGCTGATGAGGACGATGCCTACACTGCGTACGTGGTAAGCGACGATGGCCGCCGCCACCCCCGCCCACAACCAGCGGTTATTCCGCCAGCCCTCCTCTTCGATCCCTCGCTGCAGACACCACAGCGCCAGCATCGACGGCGCCAGGAAAGGCACTTCGGACATGACCTGGTGACCGTAGCTGACGGTGAGGGGGTTCGTCACCGCCAGTGCCGTCGCCGCTATGGCGCCCACGTCACCGGCGACCTGCCGAGCCAGCAGGTAGAACGCTCCAATGCCGGCAACGAAAGTGAAGACGACGAGCCATTTCATGGCCACCCAATCGGGTGTGCCCGTGCCGGGACCCTCCCAGCCTCCAAAGGCCGCTGCCATCGGCGCCAGCAGCAGCGGCAAACCGAAGGGATATTTCGTCGCCACCCGCGGTTCGGGTCGATTCGTGTACGTCAGACCGTCGCCGGCGGCGAGGCTGCGCGCCAGCGTCACGAACTCGGTGTTGTCGCCGCTGATGCTGAGCTTGGCGTCGAATGTCCAGGCGCTGACCAGCAGCGTCACCAGTGCCGCTGCCAACGGCCCCCCCCAGCGAGCGTGGCGATGAGTCAGCAACCCAACGATGCGCTCGTGAACACCGGGCGAAGCCGGAGCCTCGACGGTGCGAGTCCTCCTGGCCTTGCTCAAGAGCGAGTCCCGTAATGTGTCAGCAGCGCGTCGAAGGCGGCGTGGTGCGCTGCAACCCGTTGCTCCATGGGCAGCTCCGTCGGCGTTTCGGTGGTCAGCTTATGCGGCGTGTGATCACGCAGCAGGACGAGGGGAAATCCGTCACCTCGCTGCATGCGCTCACGGCTCGAGTCCGCCGTGACGACCCCATCCCGCGCCGGCCAGCCTTCGATCTCGGCTTCGCGATTGATCGCACAGATCGGCTCGACGGCGGTGATCATCAGCGGCCCGGCGGCGGCGACGTCGAACCGATGCTCATACAGGTAGAAGCCCTTCGTCTCCCAGTCCTCGTGAAAGTCGAGGATGAAACGGTAGCGCCGTCCGCTCAAGAATCCCCGCAGGGACTCGATCTCAGGTACATCTGTCCGGGTCCAGGACCAGTTGATATCGACGCCCTGTGCCGTCTCACGGGTACCGCATGCGTATCCGGTGGGATTGGTGCACAGCAGTACGTCGATCCCTGGAGCGGCCGCCTGTCCCGAGCCTGCCCGCTCCACCACCTGCAGCGCCGCCTCCACCGTGGCCGGCTCGTCGCCGTGAGTGCCGGCGATCAGCAGCGCCTCGGGTTCGCCAGCGCCGACGCGGGCGGCCAGCAGCGGCAACCCCTCCACCTCGCCGAACACCTCCAGCGCACAACCGGCGGCGCGCGCGCGATCGACGATGGGCGCGAAATCGCGCACGGCGATGGTCATGCGTGTGATCCCAATCATTCGGCCAATGAAACCATCGACCCGAAAACTGGCAAGAAAACATCCCCGTCCGTCTTGCCTGTTCCCGACCCACCTTCCTACCCTTGCTCTCGAAGCGAGGAACCGTGAACGACCGACCGAACCTCCTCTACATACATTCCGATCAGCACAGCCCCTTCGTTATGGGTGCCTACGGTGATGCCCTCGTGCAGACACCGAACCTCGACCGCCTTGCCGGGGAGGGTGTCGTCCTCGACGCCTGCTACTGCCCGTCGCCGATCTGTGTTCCGTCCCGGATGTCGGCGCTCACGGGCCGCTACCCGCACGAGAATCGCGTGTGGACAAACAGTCACATCCTCGATTCCGCCATCCCCACGCTGGCCCACGCCATGGGTGCGGGCGGCTACCGGCCGGCTCTGGTGGGTCGTATGCATTCGGTCGGCCCGGACCAGTTGCATGGGTACGCAGAGCGCCTCGTCGGCGATCACGGCCCCAACCAACCGGGCGGTCGCGGTGCCGACCACGGCGAGCTGAGCGGGACGGCGGGGCCGGCTCGCGTCAGCCTGAGCAAGTCCGGACCCGGACAATCGGCCTACCAGGTACACGACGAGGACGTTACCGCCGCTGCGGTACACTGGCTCGACCGGTATGGCGTGCGCCAGCGCGCCGGCCAGGAAACAGACCCTTTCTCATTGTCCGTCGGCTTCATGCTCCCTCACCAGCCTTTCGTCGCCCGGCAGCAGGACTATGCGCTGTACGAAGGCCGGATGACGATGCCGCGCACCCCGGAGCCGTTCTCCGACGATCTGCACCCACACCTCCGTGCCTGGCGTGAGGGCTGCGGGATCGTCGAGGTGTCCGACGACGAGATCCTTCGCTCCCGCACCGCCTACTGGGCTCTGGTGACCTGCATGGACCGTCTCATCGGTCAGATCCTTGAAGCTCTGCGCGCCAACGGCCTCGACGACAACACGCTCATCATCTATACCTCGGACCATGGGGAGCAGGTGGGTGAGCATGGATTGTGGTGGAAGCAGACCTTCTACGAAGATTCGGTGCGCGTGCCCGCCATCCTGTCGTGGCCAGGACAGCTGAGCGCTGGCGCCCGCTGCGACCGGGTCTGCAGCGGCCTCGACCTGAACGCCACCATGCTCGACGCGCTGGGCTGCCCGGCTTTGCCGCAGTCGCGGGGCCGCAGCCTCCTGCCCCTGCTGCGGGCACCGGAGACGGCCACGTGGGAGGACATCGCTTTTTCCGAGTTCTGTCTGGACGGAGCCGGCGCCGGCGGCCCCACCGGCGAGAACGGCGTCGTACAGCGTATGGTGCGCCGGGAGGACTGGAAGCTGATCTTCTACGACGGCCAGCCAAGTCAGCTGTTCAACCTTGCCGACGACCCGCGCGAGACCCGTGACCGTGCAGCCGATCCGGAGTGCGCCGACATTCGCGACCAGCTGACGCGCGTCGTGCTGGACGGCTGGGACCCGGCCCTGATTCGGCGGGAGATGACCCGCCGCCGCGCGGACCTGCCGATTCTGACCGGGTGGTCCCGTCACGTGCAGCCCGAAGACTCCTGTCGCTGGGACCTGCGACCCGAGATGGACTTTCTGGACTAACACGACACCGGAAGAGAACGATGGCACTGCAAGTTTTCGACTACCACACCGACATCCGCAACGTCTTCGTCACACCACAGATCCGCTCGCGTTTTCTGCGCATGGAGCCGGGGACGGTAGCCGAGCGCCACAGCCACGACCTGGGGCACGAGATCTTCCTCATCCTCGAGGGCAACGCCCGCTTCGAGATTTCCGGCGAGATTGCCGAGCTGGGCCCGGGCCAGATGTGCGTCGCCCGCATCGACGAGCCCCACCAGGTGAGCGTCATCGGTGACGAGCCGATGACGATGTATCTCTCCGTGACCCCCCACATCCAGCCCACCCACACGGGACTGGACGATGATGACGAGAGGAAGCCAATCCGCTTCATGCCCTCCTCCTCGTACGACCAGGATGAATCCAGCATCCCCATCGAAGAGTCGATCGACCACTTCGTCGACTTCGCTGAATCACTGGCGTCGATAACGCAGACGGCCGCCGAGGAGCAACGGATGGCGGGCGGGCGTCTGTCACGGGCCCTCAGTGCGCGCAACGAGGAGGCCGCCGACCGCCAGCGCGAGATCATGTGGTTCGGCGTTTACCGGATCTTCGACAAGCTCTTCGAGATGGCCGAACTGTGGAACAAGATGTCACCCCGCGCCGGGAGCACCAGATGACTGAGCGAATCCGTATCGGCGTCGTCGGTTGTGGCGCCGTGGCTCAGATCCAGCACCTGCCGAACCTGGCGTTTCTGCGTGACGAGTTTGACGTCATCGCCGTCTGTGATCTCTCGGCGACCCTCGCCCGTAGCGCCGCCCAAGAGTATGGCGTCGACAACTGGCACACCGACCTCGACGCCTTCCTCGCAGAGCCGCTGACGGCGGTGCTTCTGTGCCAGTCCGATCCGAAGGTCGATGTCGCCATGCGCGTCCTCGAGTCCGGCCGCCATCTGTTCATCGAGAAACCCGTCGCTTTCGTAGCGAACGACGTCGACCGCATGGCCGCCGCAGCACAGGCCGCCGCAGTCGTTGCCCAGGCCGGCTACATGAAGGTCTACGACCCTGCATTCCGTCTGGTCGAACGCGAGGTGGACGGCATGCGCGACCTTCGCTTCGTGCAGGTCAACCACCTGCACACGGACAACCGCCACCATCTGACCAACTTCCGCTTGCGGGCGGCCGACGATCTGCCGGCGTCGGCCCGCGATGATCTTGGTGCCCGTCGACGGGCGGACTGCGAGCGCGCTCTGGGCGTGGTCTCCGAAGACGTACGGTCCGCCTTCTTCCATCTGGCGGGCAGCATGATCCACGATCTCTACGGCCTGCGGCACCTCTTCGGCCCACCCGACCGGGTGGCGAGCACGGAGATCTGGAACGGTGGTCTCGGGATCACGACAGTGCTCAGCTGGGACGGAGGGCCGCGCTGCGCGGCGACGTGGGTGGAGCTGGAGCGCATCCGCCACTTCCGTGAGACGCTGGAGGTGTACGGCGCCAACCGCGGCGTCATCCTCTCCTATCCGACGGGATTTTCCCGTGGCATACTCAGCGAGGTTACGGTGCGCGGCGTGGATGACGACGGCCAGCCCTTCGAGCAGCGTTCCGGCATCGATTGGGAGAGCCCTTTCGTGACTGAGCTGCGCCACTTCCACGCCTGCATCACGGAAGACGAGACCTGCCGGACACCGTTGGCCGAGGCGCGCCACGATGTGCAGCTCGTCGTCGACATCGCCCTCGCCGCGCCGTCTATCTGAAGAAGAATCCCTCCGCCGTCGTGCGCAGGATCTGCTGCCGCTGGCCGGCGTCGAGGAATTCGAGGCTCTCCATCAGCGCCAGGCTCGCAGCGTATTTGTGTTCGCCCTGCACCTGGTAGGGCGCGTCGCTGGCCCACATCAGCCGCTCCGGCCCGAAGGCGTCGACGACACGGCGGATCATCTCCTGCAGGTCGTCATACGGCGGGGTCTTGGCGCCGAGGGCATAGAACGCCGATACCTTCACCATCACATTGCCGTATTGAGCGATCCCGCACAGAGCGTCGAGGTCGCTGTCGAGCACGGGACCAACCGCACCGATGAGGCACAGGTGATCGATGATGACGGGAGTCTCCGGAAACTGCTCGCAACGGCGGGCCAGCGCTGGAAGTCCCTCGGGGCCGATGAGGGGACACAGCGCCAGCCGATATTCGGCGGCGGCGGCGAACATCTTTGTAAACCCAGCGCCATCACACCAGCTCTCAACAGGCACGTCGCGCGGATACACGCGGAAACCGTAGACGCCCGCGCCGGCGAGTCGCTTCATCTCAACCTCCGGTGAGTCAGCGGTCCAGTCAACGATCCCGATCCCACCGAACACGCCGGGGTGATCCCGCATGACCTTCAGCATGTAGCGATTGTCGGCGCCGTAGTAGCTCATCTGCACCAGGACGACACGATCGACGCCGCAAGGCTGCGCGTGGCCGAGGATGTCTTCGGGGAAGAACGTGCGTGGCACCTTATCCCCGTCGTGACCCGCGGCGAAAGGGTAGGTGTCGGTGTCGTCCGTCCACACGTGTACGTGTGCGTCGATGTAGCCCATGGGGTTGTCTCCCTATTGTCCTCTCAGTGTCCCCTCAATGTCCAATGAAGGCCGGCCGGTCGTCCGTCTCGCGCTCGCCGCCCACCGGGCGCAGCTGGCCGCCGCCGGTGACGCTCCACTGGCGCCCGTCGCGCTCACCACCGGCGCCGTAGCGGGCGAACCAGTCCGTCAGCACGCCATGCAGCTCGTCGCGGCGCCGGCGCGCGCCGCCATCGTCGATCAGGTTGACGCGCTCGTCAGGGTCTTCCGCAAGATGGTAGAGCTCACCGGGCAGGTCATCCCCCCGGTCGACATACTTCCATGTTGTGGTACGCACCATGCGCGACGCACCGTATTCGGCGCAGCGGGACCCCCCGTCGACGATGACCGCTTCGCGCCCGGCGCTGCTTTTCTCCGCGCCGGTCAGCACGTCCGCGAAGCTGCTACCGGAGCGCTGGCCACCCTCCGGTTCGGGCAGGCCCAGGTATTGCAGCAGCGTCGGAAAGAAATCGCAGGCACCGAACAGCCCCGACTCCACCACGCCCGCGGGCACGCGTCCCGGGTGGCTGACCAGGAAGGGAACGGTCACCGAGTTCTCGTACATGTTCAGCGGGAAGGTGCCGTTGCCCTTGCCCCAGAACCCGTGGTGGCCGCAGCTAAAACCGTTGTCGCTGACGAAGACGATGAGGGTCTGCTCCCGCAGGCCCAGGGCATCGAGCCGGTCGAGGAGGCGCCCCACGTCGCGATCCATCGCCGTCACGGCGGCGAAGTATCCCTGCAGCATCTCGCGATTTCCGAGGCAGTTTTCGCTGAGGCCGTGTCCCTTCGCCCAGGGATGGATCGGCTCCTGGGGACAGGAATCGAAGGCGCAATCGGCGTACGAATCGACGATGTCCTGCGGGTGTCCCGTCCACGGCGAATGCGGCGCCGTGTAGTGCACGCCCAGGTAGAAGGGCGCGTCGTCACTGGCGTGACGGTCGAGAAAATCCAGGGCGTCGTCGGTGATCCGTTCCGTCACATACCCGGGCTCCTCGATGAGAACCCCGTCACGGATCATCGGCGCATTGTTGTAATCACCGCCACCGCGCTGATGCACGTACCAGTGGGAATGGCCATGCTGCACGAACTGGCTGTTTCCCAGGTGCCACTTCCCCGACAGACCCACGGTGTACCCGTGCGCAGCCAGCACGTCGGTGTAGGCCACCTCCCCCTCGAGATAGGTCGCCGCGTCCGTTCCGGTGTTGCCCTCACGGATCCAGTCGTGCACGCCGTGCTGCGACGGCATGCGCCCGGTGAGGAAGCTGGCCCGGCTCGGCGAGCACACCGGCGAAGCACACAGGAAGTGCTCGAAGCGAATTCCCGTGGCCGCGATGCGGTCGATGCCGGGCGTACGGATCTCGTCGTTGCCGGTGCAGCCCAGGGCCCAGGGACCCTGATCGTCGGTGAGGATGAAGAGGACGTTCGGAGGGGCCATCAGTCTGCCCAGGACTCCACGGCAACTCGCTGGCCGCTGTCGGATGACTCCCGTGCGGCGTCCACCACCGCCTGCACCCGGTACCCCATCACGCCATCGCACACCGGCTCCCGGCCCGCTTGCGCCGCGGCGGCGAGGTCCTCCAGCATGGGCTGGTCGAAGTACGGCGCCTGCAGCGGCGTCACCGGTACCTTTTCCCGACCGGCCTCGGTCTCCACTTCGATCGAATCACCACCGAACTCCAGTCCGTCGATGACGATGCGGCCGTCCGTGCCGTCCACCTGGGCGGTGTCGCGTCGCGGCTTGGAGGTGAGGATCGTCGAGTGTACGCCGATGGTGCCGTCGGCGAAGCGCAACAGCAGGGCGTCGGAGTCATCCACCTCCCAGTCTTTGAAGTGGACGGTCTCCACCAGTCCGCAGACCTCGATCGGTTCGGTGTCGGCCAGGTTGAGCAGCACCTCGATGCGGTGTACGGCCATCTCCATCAGCGCCCCGCCGATAACGGGCTGACGCTGCCAGGCGCCGGAACCGAAACCGCCGCCGCCGCTGTAGTGCGAGCGCGTGCATACTGTGGGGCCGATGGTGCCTGCGGCGAGCTGCTTCTTGGCCTCCAGCACCTGCGGGAACAGCCGGCGGCGATAGGCCACACCCAGGGTGACACCGGCATCGCGGCAGGCCTCGATCATGCGCCGCGCCTCGTGGCGATCGCGGGCCATGGGCTTCTCGCACATCACGTGCTTGCCGGCAGCTGCCGCGGCCAGCGTGTACTCGCAGTGTGTATCCGTCGGCGTCGAGACGACGACCGCCTCGACGCTGTCGTCCGCCAGCAGCGCTGCAGCGGACGTGTAGTGGACACAGCCGCCGAAGCGCTCGGCGAACTCCTGCGCCTTGTCGGCGTCCCGGCGGCAAACCGCGACCAGGTCCAGCTCGTCGGAGTTGACGAGGCTCGGGGCGAAGGAGTTGGCGGCGATGGAACCGCAACCGATGATGCCGAATCTCATGCTGGAATCCCCTGGTCAAGGTCGGTATGTTGACGCGGCGACAACGCCCCGTCACTGGCCAGGACGATAGTTGAGGCGGCTGGTGGTCACAAGAAAGAGGTGAAGATGTCACGGATGTGGATGACGGTTCTGGCGCCGATGCTGGTGATGGCCGGCATTGTGCCGGGCCGCGCGCAGCCTGAAGAGACGGCGGGGGCGGCCTGGGACCGCCGCTACTCTCGGGAGATGTATCTCTACGGGAAGGAGCCGGTGGACTTCCTGCGCCAGGTGGCGGGACGGCTGCGCGTGGGTACCGCCCTCGTGCTGGCCGCCGGCGAAGGGCGCAACGCGGTGTTCCTGGCGCAGCAGGGCTTCGCTGTGACCGCCGTCGACATATCGGGGAAAGGTCTGGAAAAGTGCCGCGCCCTGGCAGCGGAACGCGACGTCACGGTGCACACCGCCGTCGCCGACATCGACACGTTCGACATGGGTGACGACCGCTGGGACCTGATCACCGACTTCTACTACCACGACCCGTCGCTCTACGGCCGGGTCATGCAGGGGCTGAAGCCGGGCGGCTTCTTCATCCTGCAGAACTTCTCCCTCGACCAGCCCTCGACCAACCGCTTCGGCCCGAAGAACGCTGAGTGGCTCGTCGCCCCCAACCAACTACCCCGCGCTTTTGCTGGCTGGCGCATTCGGTACTACGAGGACGTCACGGTGGAGCTTGATGAGGGCATGCACAAGGGGCGCGGGGCTGTGGTGCGGCTGTTGGTGGAGAAGGTGGGAGTTGAGTAGGCTGCTGAGCGAGGAGCACGACTGCTCCACCCACGCTGCGAGAATGAGTTCCTGGTTGATTAAATGGACGGCTATCCTGCTAATACTCCCGCAGGCTGCCGTCAGGATTGATGAGCGGTGGACGGTCATAG
>JAYZCA010000004.1:0-12025 GCA_036339235.1 Candidatus Latescibacterota bacterium
ATAGAGTCGCCGGCCGCGGCTGATGTCCACGAAGACTCGTCGGGCGCGCTTGATCCGCTGCCCCGGCGCGGGGTCCTGGTCGACAATCTCACCTGTGGCGGCGCGCTCGGAGTAGACGCTGTCCCGTATCGAAAGGCGCAGTCCCTTGGCGGACACGCGCTGCCGCGCCGCCTTCGCAGACTGGCGGCGCACGTCCGGTACGGTCACCATGGGCACCTCGACGATGGCCGGCAGGACCACGAAGTCGAGGAGTATGAGGAAGATTACGGCCGACCCCACACCGACCCCGGCAAAGAGGATACCGCCTTGTAGCCAGCGTTTCACGCCGCTCTCACCGAGTCCGTCGGCAGGCGGCGGATGCGAGCTGCATAAGCGCCGTCTCCCGGTTCGCGGCCAGGAAGTGTCTGCACCGTGCGGGCCGCCCATGGCTGGCTGGGGAACCACTGGGAAGACATCTCGAGAACCGCGTCGTCGCGACCGGCCAGGAAACGATCGACTACCGCGTCGTTCTCCTCATCTTCCAGAGAGCAGGTGCTGTACACGAGGATTCCTCCGGGGCGCACGCGTTCGAAAGCGGCCTCGAGGATACGTGACTGCCGCTCGGCGTGCCGTGGGAGATCCTCGGGGATCTTGCGCCAACGAGCCTCCGGGTGCCGGCCGAGGACGCCTGTGCCGCTGCAGGGCACGTCGACGAGCACGCGGTCGAAGGGGCCGAGGGCAGCAGGCCTCTGGCCGTCCTCAGCGACGATGATGACGCGGGCCCGGCGCAGGCGCCGCAGGTTCTCACGAACCCGCTGGAGCCGCTGGGGGGAGATGTCCGTCGATGTCACCGAGCCGTCACCGACACTGGCGGCCAGCTGTGCACTCTTGCCCCCGGGGGCGGCGCAGACGTCGAGTACCTGGTCTCCCGGTTCCGGCGCCAACAGACGCACAGCGAGACCGGCGTTGACGTCCTGGGCGAACCAGCCCGACGCGAAGGTGGGGTCATCGAACACGCCCTCGGGTTGGGACACGCGCACCACACCGGGATGGCCGTCGACCGCCTCGGCGCCGAAGACCGCCGGCAATGGCGCGTGGCCATCAGCGTCAGCGGCGCGCAGGTAGACGGGCGGAGCCTCGTTGTTGGCGCGCAGCAGATCTTCGGTGCGTGACGTCCCCCAGCGGTGGAGCCAGCGCGACACGAGCCAGCGCGGATGTGAATAGAAAACGGAGTAGAACTCCTCCGGATCTGCGTCGCGGTCGGGATAGGCGACAAGCCGCCCTTCGGCGATGACCCGGCGCAGGATGGCGTTGACGAAGCCAGCGGTGCCAGCGTGTTCGAAGTGCTTGGCGAGTTCGACGGCGGAGTGTACGGCGGCCCGCTCGGGGACACGATCGAGCCAGAGCAACTGGTAGGTACCGAGCCGAAGTACCTGCCGAATCGGGGGGGACAATGAGGCGAGAGGTCGCTTCGAGAAACTGTCGACGACGCAGTCGATCCGGTCGCGCCATTTGACGACGCCGGCGACCAGCTGGTGCAGCAGGCGCCGGTCACGGGCGTCGGTGACGGTCGTCGTCTCGAGAAGCTGCTCGAGACGGGCTCCTTCCTCGACCTCGGTGAGGAGTCGCACCGCGGTCTGCCGGACCGGGTCAGTCGACCTCGTCATCTGCGGGAAAGGCTTGCCACGGGCTCCAAAGATAGGTCGGCCGCTCCCAGCGGCAAGACGGTCGGGAACAGTCTCTACCGTGCCTTGACCCTCTGTCCGGCCGCTCTATATTGAGCGCACTCCTCCTCACCAGCTCCCCACGGCAGGTCAGGGAATGCGCATTTACCCCGTGTGGCAGTTGGCCCACGAGGGCGATTACAGCTCTCTGCTCGATGTCATACTCCACACCCGCAGCCTGACCCTGGCTGAACTCGATGTCGGCCCGGAGGGCCTGCATCCGCCTGAATTGCTCACCGACCTCGAGCGTGGCGCCGAACGCATCGAGCGCGCCATTCGCCGGGACGAAACGATCGTCGTCTACGGCGACTACGACGTCGACGGCGTGAGCAGCACCGCCCTGCTGCTCGACTTTGTCGAACACGTGGGTGGCCGCTGCCACTACCTGCTGCCCGACCGCCACATCGACGGGTACGGACTCAAGCCTCCCGGCGTGGACAAGGCGATCGCTCTCGGCGCCAGCCTCATCATCACCGTCGACAACGGCATCTCCGCCTTCGACGCGCTGCACCTGGCGCGCGAACGCGGCATTGACGTCGTCGTCATCGATCACCATCGGCAGAACGAGGACCTGCCGCCGGCGCACAGCATCATCAATCCCAATCGACGGGACTGCGACTATCCCTTCAAAGGACTCGCAGGGGTGGGTGTCACGTTCAAGGTCGTGCAGCGCCTGAGCGAGACCCTCATCGACGCTGGTCAGAGACGCCGCTACCTCAACGACCTGCTGGACCTGGTGGCCCTGGGAACCGTCGCCGACGTGGTACCGCTGCTCGACGAAAACCGCGTACTTGTACGTTATGGATTGAAGTCGGTGGAGCGCTCGTCGCGTCCGGGTCTGCAGGAGCTGCGCATCGTCGCGCGCTGCACCCGGGGACCGGTGGACACCACGGCCCTGGCCTTCTTCCTGGGGCCGCGGCTCAATGTCGCCGGCCGGCTGGAGAAGCCCGACATCGCTCTCGACCTGCTGCGCGCGAAGGATCCGGAGGAAGGACGCCGGATCGCCATCTACCTCAACGAGTTGAACGGTCGACGACAGCAACTGCAGAAGCAGGGCGTGCGCGAGGCGCAGGCGCTGATCACCCCTGAGGTGCTGGAACGCGAGCGACTGCTCTGCGTTCTCGGCGAGGAGTGGGGCCTCGGCGTCATCGGGCTGATCGCCAGCAACCTCTCTGAGGCTTTCCACCGGCCCGCCGTCGTCGTCACCGACGTGCAGAGAAACGGCGTCTATGTGGGCTCGGCCCGCAGCATTCCTGGTTACGACATCAACGACGGTATCAGTTCGTGCGCGAGCTTTCTGAAGACGTATGGCGGTCACGCGGCAGCGGCGGGGTTCTCGCTGGACGCGGGGCAGTTCGAGGAGTTCCGTGCCGAGCTGGTCGACCATGCCAACGCCCGGCTGCGGCCCGAGGACATGGAGGCACATCTCGACATCGATCTCGAGCTGAAACCAGCCGACATCCACATGTCGACGGTAGAACTGCTGCGCCGCATCGAGCCCTTCGGTAAGGGACACCCCATGCCGCTGTTCGCGGCGTGTGACCTGGAGGTTGTCGCCGTGAAGCGTATCGGCAAGCAGGGTGAGCACCTGAAGCTGGCTTTCAAGATCGGCGGCGGTTCGCGATCGGCCGTCTGGTGGCGACAGGGCGGTGCAGCCAGTGATCTCGAGATCGGCAACCGCGTCGACGTCGCCTTCGAGCTGTCGGAGGATACGTTCAACGGTAGCGGTACGGTACAGATGGTGGTGCGCGATGTGCGTCCCGCAGGCGCCGAAGACGGCATCGACTTCGGCGACACCACCGCCGGGGCGCACGAAACATCGAAGGTGTCGGAGAACGAACCCGAACTGGCGGGCGTGACGGAGGACACCAGCAGATGATCAGTGCCGACTACACGCGCGACCTGTTCCTGACCGACAGCGACGCGAGGATCGTCATGCTCGTCATCGATGGTCTGGGCGGCCTGCCCCATCCCGACACGGGGCGCAGCGAGCTGGAGACGGCAATGCTCCCCAACCTCGACGCCCTCTGCGCGCGGGGCAGTACGGGGCTCATCTCACCCCTCGGCCCCGGATTCACCCCCGGCAGCGGCCCCGCCCACCTGGCCCTGTTCGGTTACGATCCATGGACGACGACGATCGGCCGCGGTGCCTTGTCCGGCCTGGGACTGGGTCTTGATTTTCAACCAGGGGATGTCGCAGCCAGGCTCAACTTCTGCACCGTCGACGACGACGGGAGGGTCACCGATCGGCGCGCCGGCCGCATCCCCACCGAAGTCTGCGTGGAGTTGTGTACGATGCTGAAGAGTGTTTCGATTTCCGGCGTCGAGGTTACGGTAGCGCCGGAGATGGAATACCGCGCTGCCGCCATCTTCCGCGGCGAGGGGTTGGGCGATGGTGTCACCGATTCGGACCCCCAGGTGACGGATCAACCGCCGCTGCCGCTGCAGGCGGCGACTGCAGCCGACAAGCGAATGGTCGAAGTCGCCGACGAGTTTCTCGAACAGGCAGGGCGCATCCTTGCAGGCCAATCCCCGGCCAACATGGTGCTGATCCGCGGCTTCGGCCGCTACCCGGAGCTGCCGTCGATGCAGGACGTGTACGGTCTCACCCCGGTGGGCATCGCCGGCTACCCGATGTACCGCGGCATCGCCAGCGTCGTTGGCATGGACACGCCCGAGACGGACTGGGACGTCGACGCCGAACTCGATCTACTGCAACGCCGCTGGCGGGAGAACGCCGCCGAGGACTTCTTCTACGTCCACGTGAAGAAGACCGACAGCGCCGGGGAGGACGGCGACTTCGACAAGAAGGTCCATCTCCTCGAAGAGGTCGATGCACGGATCCCGCGCATCCTCGAACTGGAGCCCGAGGTTCTCGTCGTCACCGGGGATCACTCGACGCCGTCCGTCATGGGCAGCCACAGTTGGCACCCGGTGCCCACCGTCATCGCCAGCGATCGCGGCATCCCGTTGCCAGGGGGGCAGCTGACGGAGCGCAGTTGCGCGGCGGGTACCCTCGGTCAGATCCCCTCGTCGGCCCTGATGGCGCTGGTGCTGGCGCACGCCGGTCGCCTCGCCAAGTTCGGCGCCTGACTCATGATCCATCCCGTCCGCGTCGCCCACCGGGGTGCCTCCGGCTCCGGCCTGGCGCCGGAGAACACCCTGGCCGCATTTGAACGGGCCATCCAACTCGGTGTCGACGCCGTCGAGATCGATGTGCGGGCGACTCGCGATGGCGTCGTCGTCGTCATGCACGATCCCACCATCGACCGCACGACGAACCAGGAAGGCCCTGTGGACGAGTGGACCTTCTCGCAGCTGCGCGAGGCCGATGCCGGAGGGTGGTTTGGACCAGGTTTCGCGGGTGAGCGAATTCCCACGCTACAGGAGGTCTTCGACCTCGTCCGTCACCGTGCTGTCGCTGTCGTCGAGATCAAGGCGGACTGGCTCGCCGAGCGCGTGCTCAAGGTCGCCCACGATGTCGACGTCGTCGACCAGATCGTCATCCAGTCCTTTTCTCCGGAGACGGTCCGGCGCATCAACGCCGTCGATCCGTCCGTGCCGACGGCGTTCCTGCTCGGCAACCTGCCCACGTCGCCGGCGCGCATGCGGGCCCGGCGGGTAGCGCGAGAGGTGCTGGCGGTGGGCGCCAACATTCTCAACGTCTGGCACGCGGCGTTGACGCCGCCCTTCTTCGAGGAGATGCGCAAGCGAGGTGTCTCTGTGTGGACGTGGACCGTCGACGAAGAGGCGGTGATGAGAGATGTGATTCAGATGGGCGTCCACGGGGTGATCACCAACCATCCGGACCGCCTCAACAGGGTACTGGAAGAGCTGGAAAACGAAGGGGCGATCCTGGTGCCCATGGGTCGCCGCCAACGGCTGAAGCCGAGTCGCTGGCGCCGCCGCCGGCAGATCCGAAAGGTGAGCAGAAGACGGCGTCCCGGCTGACCCGGCGCCGGGGCGAAACGCGGCAAGTTCAAGATTCTAAGGCGTTTGCGCTGTTTTCTTGCTTGACGATCGACCTCGGCGCCGTCTATATTCGAGCGTTCTCGCATCGTCCAAAAGACGCCTCGAAAGCCGTTTCCAATGATTGAGAATCCAGCTCTCACCGGATCGCCGCGGCTGGTGGGCTTGTCAAGCGACGAACTGCAGACTCTGCTCGCCATCGGTGAACAGCGGCAGCACGCCGTCGATGAGGTTATCGTCAGAGAGGGTACGGCGAGCGATTGCCTCTTCGTCCTCGAGGAGGGTGCCGTGCAGGTCGAGCGCGAGGCTGGCGGCCGGCGGATCACGCTGGCGAGGCTCGATGAGCCCGGGGATTTCTTCGGTGAGATGTCCCTGATCGACATCCTGCCCCGTTTGGCCGACATCCGAGCTGTCGTCGACACGCGGGTACTGGCGTTCCCCAAGAAACAGCTGAGCGGCTTTTTTACACGGAGTCCTCGCGTCCAGATGACGATGATCCTCAACATCTCGCGCAACCTGTCGCTGCGCTTGCGCGCGGCAGACGCGAAGATCGTCGCTCTCAGCACCACCGATGCCTGACTCATGAGCGTGTCCGCCTGACGGACTCATGTTGCTCTCCACCGCCTTTGCCGCCCTGCTCCTGCTCGTCGTCGCAGTGTTCTATCTGGTACCGCAGCGCCGGCGCTGCCCGGGGTGTGGCGCCAGACGCGATCCCGGGTCACCCCTGTGTACTGAGTGCGGATGGATTCACGACGATCCGGAGGACCCCGGAGCTGATGGGGAATCCGAGCCAGATATGGTAGCCGAGCCGTGGAGAGGGGAGTAGACCAGGATGGAATGGGTCATCACCCTGCTCGCGGTGGGCTGCGTGTTCTTCGCGGCTCAGGTCGTCATCGA
The DNA here is from genome assembly GCA_036339235.1 of Candidatus Latescibacterota bacterium. Classification (GTDB taxonomy): domain Bacteria; phylum Latescibacterota; class UBA2968; order UBA8231; family UBA8231; genus UBA8231. The sequence continues at coordinate 6,570 of JAYZCA010000004.1, forward strand.
CTACGTGCGCTACCGGCGGGCCATCGAACCGCGTCTCGACCGGGCGGACGAGGCGAAACAGGATCTGCGCCAGCGTATCGAAGTCGCCGAGGCCGAGCTGAAGACCGCGCGTGCCGAGCTGGACCCTGCCCGCGGGGAGGTCGAGGCCCTCGAGCGAGAGTATGACGACCTGCACGACCAGGTGAAAGAAGAGTCCGCCCGCCAGCGGTCCGGCAGCCGGCTCCCGCCCGCAGAGTGAGACCGGAGCCGGCAAGGTGGAGGCTTTTCGCTTGACAACCCTAAGAGGCAGTATGTAGTTTCCCCACCGTAATTTACGAGCAACATTCGATCTCAAAAAAGCATCCTAAAGCACAAGGGCTGGAGGACATTATGAAGCGGGTTGCGACTCGGTATCTGGCGCCGGTCATCCTGGGCTTGTTCGCCGTCGCCGCTCTCTCTGGTTGCGGGGGCGATCCGCCTCAGGCCGATCTTGACGGGGCAAAGGCTGCACTCGACGGCGCGCGTGCCGCGGGTGCTGAGAAGTACGCCAGCAGCGAGTTGTCGGCGGCGCAGAGCGCTTACGACGACGCCAAGGCGGCCTTCGACGCAGAAGCTGACAAGATGTTCAAGGACTGGGAAGTCGTGGCGCCGAAGATCGCCGACGCCAAGTCCAAGGCCAATCGGGCCACCTCTTCCGCCCAGCAGGCCAAATCCAGCGCCAGGAGCGGCGCCGAGTCGGCAATCACCGCCGCCTCTTCCGCAGTGCAGGCCGCCCGTACCGGCCTAGATGCGGCGCCTGCGGGCAAGGGCACCGAAGGTGATATCGAGCAGCTGCGTGCCAGCCTCGATTCAGCCGACGCCGACCTGAGCGCGGCCCGCTCATCGGTTGCCAGTGAAGACTTCGAGGGCGCCACGGCTACGGCCAATGGCGCCAAGGGCAAGGCCGACGCCGTGGTGATGGGTGTCGAGACCGCCACCGCCAGATATCACGAGCTGGTCGAAGCCAACACGCCCTGGTACATGCGCGACTCCATGTGATGTTACCGGCCGCCGCAGGCCGGACGAAGTGACACGCTTTGCTAGACGGCCGGTGAAGGCAGTTACCCTTCTCCGGCCGTTTCTCCACTTGCTCTGCTTGTTCTTACTCGTGGCCGCCACGTCGTCGGCTGCTGACGAGGACATCCGTCACCGCTCCCTGCTGGACCAACTGGCCGCACGCCAGCGGGTCGACACCCCCTACATCGTCATCGACACGCGTGGCAATCGTGTCCTGCTGCGTGACCGCGAGCATCGAGTCCTGCGCGACGCCGTCTGCGCCAGTGGTGCGGCGCGTCGCTTTGAGGGACCCAAAGCCTACAAGCACAACTGGATATTCAGCACGCCAAAAGGGCGCTTCCGCGTGCTTCGCAAGGTTGCGGACCCCATCTGGACGCGACCGGAGTGGGATTTTCTCGAGGCGGGCGAGGAGATCCCCGTGTTTGCCGAGGATTCGCGGCGCTTCCAGCGCGGCATTCTCGGCAGCTTCGCCATCTACTTCCTCAAGGACATCATGATTCACGGCACGCTCTACGAGGTGAATCTTGGCAAGAACATCACCCACGGTTGTGTGCGCGTGGACGAGCAGGACCTGAGCTACCTGTACGAGAATGTCGAGACCGGTTGGCCGGTTTACGTCTTCTGAACCGCCTGCACGCCATCCTGATTGTGTGCCTCTGCTGCTCCCCGGCCGCCGGTGCCGACGCAGCTGATGTCGACATGGCGCGGATGAACGACGCCATCGAGGCCTGGATCGCTCACATCGACAGTGACCGGCCATTCCTCCTGCTCGACATCGGTGCCGGCGAGTTGCGTCTGTACCACGGTGCTGCCCTGCTGCGCCGCTGCCCGCTCGTGGCGGCTGTCGTCGACAGCCATCGGGCCGTGAGTCAGCGACTGCGCGGCCGGATACGGCGTTACGGCGCCGAGCCCTTCCAACCGACGTCGGCAGGGCCTTTCGACTGGGAACAGTATCTGGCGCAGGAGGGGGATGACGAGTGTGCACTGTGGTTCGATGGCGGCCTGCTCGTCTATGCCCACGAAGTCTGGCTGCCGGCAGCCTCGCCGGCGGTGCGGCTGGCGCTTGAGGACCTGCGCGCCCTGTTCGACACCGTCGCCGACAGCGTCGGACTCGTGTTGCTTCCCGCAGGTTGGAAGGACTGACGATGGACGGATTGCAGGCCGGCTGGGCGCAGCGTGAAATCACGCCTACCCTCGGAATTCACATGGGCGGATACTGGGGGCGACGCTCCGGCGCTACCGAAATCAATGACCCCCTGTACGCCCGCGTTGTCGTGTGGCGAGACGCACTGGCCGCCGCTGTTCTCATCAGCTTGGACATCGTCGCTCTCGCTCCGGAGTGGGTAGCGCGAATTCGTCGAGATGTGAGCGCCTCCCACCCGGACATCTCACCGGAGGCGGTCCTGGTCTGCTGTACTCACACACACGCCGGGCCGCTGACCCTGCCTTATCGCGGCATGGGGGATGTGGATGAGGGGTATCTCGCGCAAGTGTGTGGTGCTGTGGAGGATTGTGCACGCGAGGCGGCACGGCGTCTGGCCGACGCGCGACTGGGATACGCCAGGGCTGCCGCACAAATCGGCGTCAACCGGCGCCAAACGCGGTCCGGCACCGTCGTTCTCGGCGACAACCCGGATGGCCCCGTCGCCCCCCATGCACACGTGATGACAGTGCACACGGCACGGGGACGCGCGGTGATATTTCAGCACGCCTGCCATCCCGTCGTGCTGGGCAACTCGAACCACGCGATCTCCGCCGACTTTCCCGGCGTCGCCTGCGCCGAGGTGGAGCGCCAGTCGGGCGCTTTCGCGATGTATATCAATGGCGCCGCAGGTGACATCAACCCTCGCACAACGGACGGGACGTTTGCGGACGTGGCAAGTTTGGGCAGGGAGCTCGGCGCCGCAGTTGCGGCCGCCGTCGAAGACACTGTGCCCCTGGCTTTCTCACCCGTTGGGGCGTGCTCCCAGCGAATCGATCTGCCGCTGATGGCGCCGCCGCCGCTGGCACGAGCCGCCTGCGAACGGGCAAAGCAGACGCTCAAGGTGGCGATCAAGTCGGCAGGTGATGAATGGTCGCGGCGGGTACCTCAGGCGCAGCTGGAGTGGTCGCGAGCGTGGCTGCAGGCAGCTCGAGATCCGCAGTTGGTGACGACACAGTCCTTCGAGATCCAGGGATTGCGGATCGGTGGACTGACCTGGCTTGGGTTGGAGGGAGAGATCTTCGTCCGCTATCAGCTGGATCTCGAAGCGGCTTCACAAGAGCCTGTCGTGATCTGTGGATACGCCAATGGCTGTATCGGCTACGTACCCACCCAGGATGAGTACGAACGCGGCGGCTACGAGGTGGAGGAGGCGTACAGAGTGTATCCCAGCGTCCTGATGATCGCGCCGCAGAGCGATGCGATCATCCGCCAGGCGGTGCAGGATCTTCTGAGAGCCCTGTCGGAGGGGGAGAGTACTATCGCGCGTTGAAGAAGCGGGTGTCGGTCCCCCCGGAACCGATCTTCACCTCGACACGCTTGCCGCAGCGCGGGCAACCACCTTCGTACATCGTGCCCTCCTTGTTGACGTAGGCACGGGAATAGACGTTACAGCACTCGTAGTGGATGCCGAGGAATTTCCTCTTTTCAGCCAAGCCGTCTCTCCAGGTGTGGTTCTATATAACCAGCACGCCGCCGGATCGTCAAACGCAGTTTGCCGGGGGCCGTGGGATACGGCATCTTCCAGACCTATGACGCAGACTTCGCATCTGTCACGCCAGGACCTCGACACGCTGGCAGTCGAACTCGACGCCATCTACGACGATGTGCCGTCTACGTGTTGCGCCAACTCCGGTGAGTGCTGTTCGCTGACGCCGGCGGAGATGGACGAGGGCTGGGCGACGATGTTTCCGCTCTACAAGGCCGAGTATGCGCGCATCGCCGACCACGTCCGGCGCACTTTCGATGCCGAGCGCGCCGCCCAGCTTCTGTCGATCACCGATGAGCGCCCGGAGCGGTGCCCATTTCTCGGCGATGACAACGGTTGCACGATCTACGCTGTCCGACCGCTGATCTGCCGGACCTACGCGGTGATGAACCACGACACCATCGCCGAGGCCGCCGAACGTCACCGCGGTGAACTCCCGGAACAATGGGTACGCCAGTTCGTCATGCGTGAGACCGGCATGGTCTGTCCCAGGGTCACTGTGACGCAACCGGAAAAGCTTGTCCGTCACGCCAACAATCTTGTCACCGGTGCCTACGAGCGCGCCATGGTGCGCCTCAGCCGCCGACTCGAACTGGTTTCGGCACAGCGGAAGAGGCTGATCCGGCCGCTCATCCGTACCCGCTCGTGGCCACTCCGGTGGACGTGGGGCGGCTACAACGCGCTGTGCCTGACGCCCGTCGAGTGGGTCACTGAGAAGCTGCAGAAATACTGGCGCCGCTCGCAGCTCAACGATCTCGATTGATGTGATGCGTACGGTCACCGCAGCCGAAGCCCGGGCCGGGGACATCGTCGCCGACCCTGTCGTCAACGATCAGGGTCGCACTCTGCTGCCCAAGGGTACCCGCCTGTCAGCGACGGTTCTCAGCCGCCCGGAGGGCTGGGGGGTGCACGAACTGTACGTTGAGGGTGAGGACGACACGCCCGTCATCGAGGACGATGCCGTGGTCACCGAGGCCGATGCGGATTGGAGGCGCGCAGCTATCTGGAACAGATTCTCGCCGACATCCCTCTGGGTGCAGCGGTGCTCGATGGGCGACTTCGCATCACCTTCGTCAACAATGCCGTCCTCGGTCTGCTGGCGCGTATCGGGGCGAAGGCGGAACTGATCGACGCGATCGGCTCCGGCCCGGAAGATCTGGTGCCGGAAGGCGCCGGGCAACGCTGGCGCGATCTGTGTGCCCGGGCGCGCGACGACGAGAAGCGGGCCGACGGCGAGCGGGAGCGTTTCTTCGCCGGTCCGGAAGCGGACGATCTCGTCATCGACGTGGCTGCCCACCCGTTGCACGACCGTCGGGGCCAGTCGTTGGGTGCGATTCTCGTGCTCGAAGATGTGACCGAGAAGGCGCGTCTCGAAGGCGGGGTGATCCGCATGGAGCGTCTAGCCACCGTGGGGCAGATGGTGATCACGGTAAATCACGAGATCAACAATCCCCTGGCGATCATCAACACACCAGCGCCCAGGCAGCGCGTCTGCTGAACTGGGATCTGGACGGAAAGACCGTGGCCAAACTGCAGATGATCGAGGCCCAGGTGAAACGCATCTCCGAGGTGACCGAGCGCCTGCGGACGATGGAGGAAGTCGAGTCGAACGACTACATCGCCGACGGTCCGCAGATGATCGACATCCACGGGAAGGCCCGTGATGAGTGAGCGCGTCTACCGCGTCGCAATCCTCGGCTGCCGCGGCCGTGGTACCGCCGCTGCCCGAGC
>JAYZCA010000005.1:0-9967 GCA_036339235.1 Candidatus Latescibacterota bacterium
GCTGATGAAGACCATTCATCTCTGTGAATCCTTCGGCATGCGATGCGAGATTCACGGCGGCGGCTTCGGCAACCTGGCCGCATTGTGTGCGATGAAGAACGGTGAGTTCTACGAACGCGGATTGCTGCACCCGTTCATCGACTACGAACAGCCTGCCGAGTGGCTGCACGAACTGGCGGATCCCATGGACGAGCAGGGCTTCGTCCACATATCACAGCTTCCCGGCCTGGGAATGAACATCGACTTCGACTACATAAAGAAGAACAGAGTCTGACGGCTCAGAACCGGTAGCCCAGTCCCAGTCGAATACTCAGTGGGTGCATGGGGGAGAAGATGTCGCTCCCGTCCTCAGGATCTTTCGGGTCGTCTATGATGTCCGCAGGCATGAACGCGACAGCCAGACTCGCCCCCGGCGACAGGAACAGACCGGTTTCTCCAAGTGTCATGTCGACTCCCACCCCGAAACCCAGACCGAGACCGTTCGACACCGTCAGGTCGAAGGGAGTGGGGTTGATGGTGGCCAGGCCTGAGGTAGGGCCTGCTCTGAAAGCAGGTTCAGCTCGTCGCTGAACCTCAACAGTGTCGCGTGGGCGTCCAGATAGGGAGTGCCCCATCCGCCGGCCTCGAGGTGGCGGCGGACGCCGACCGATGCCGATTTGATCGTCAGTTTGTCCGTGGTGGTAACAGAGAGTCCATTGGTGAAGTCCTCGCGGTGGGTGTAGTGAGTCTCCATCCGAAAGGCTGAGGGTAAGGCTGTAACGTTCGCTTGCCCGGTGACGTATCGTCAGATGCGGTGCAAATCCTCCCACTGCGTCGGTACTGACTACCTTCCGGTCACCCCGCACCAGGCGCCGCGAACCGTTGAGTTCTACCCAGGACCCGGCCACGTCAAGCGACCACTCATTCGCCAGCGCTGGCTCGAGAGATGAGCAGGACGCAAGCCAGGCGGATGGTTTTGCTTTTCATGAATGTGCTTTGAGAGCCACCGGGCATTTGAAAAAAACCGCCGGGCATACGCCCGGCGGTTCGAGTTCAGTGAAATAAGAAAACCAGAGGTTCGAGCCTCCTGACGTTTCAGCGCCAGCCGGACCGAGTTCGTTCTTCCGTTACACCATCTCCTTGAGGCCCTTGAGCGGCCGTACCTTGACCACCTTGGACGCGGGCTTCGCCGCGACGTCCATGAATTCGCCCGGACGGAACGGATTCGGGACGTTCTTGCGTGCGGGGCGCACGCTTTGCGACCACCAGCTGCGTAGAAGGGCCGCCTTGGCCCTGTATCGTAGCCTCCCTTGAGGTAGAGCCCCAGCCGCTCGCCACGCAGACTCTCACCCCGCCAGCGCAAGCCCAGGTGTAGCGCGTCGACGCGATTGGCCCACACCTCGCTGGTGAATTTCCCTTGCACCGGATCAGCTGCGATGCCCGTGGCATGTGAGCGAACCCGAAAGGGCAGGTCGATCGCGTCGGGGTTGAACGGCTATGTGGTAGAGCCCGACGGGACCGGGGAATTTCTGACCAAGAATCTCGACCTGGTCGGCGTAGAGATCGAACAGATACGCGGCGGCGGGAAACACGGATAGAGAGTCGGGCACGTTGGTGCTGGCCCGCCGCGCCACCAGCAATTCGCGTACTCCCTCGTCCCGTGCCCAGAACAGCTCACTGGCACTCTCGCGCACAGCGAGGACCTCGTTGGCCCCATAGAGTGTCTGACGAGTGTAGACCTCGACGCGCCAGTTGGGCACAAGAGTGTCGCGCTCCGCTTTGCGCAGTATGACCTGCTGCATGATGGCGTAGGCGGGATCGCGCCCCTCGATCTCGACCACGCCCATCTCGTAAGGCGCCGGCTGCAAGGCGATTTTCACAGAAGCCGCTTCGACTTCTACTTCCAGCGAGGCGTACCCCACGTGCGTAACACGAAGCGTCAGTGGTCGCGATTCCGCTCGCAGCAGAAAGTTGCCTTGCGCATCGACGAACGTACCCCGGCCTGTGCCGACGACCTCGATGCCGGCTCCCGGCAACGGCAGACCCGTCACCACGTCGCGTACAGTGCCACGCACGACGACCTCTGCCTGGGCCGCCGCACCCATCATCAGAACACAGAAGTAGCGCATTGTCCGTTAGGCGTCCCTCCTGCCCATGTTGACCGCCATGACACTGGCGCGGTTCCGTCGCGTCTCAAGAAAGGCGGGCGGAGGGCTCGGATGATGGCCGGAGGCACGATGCTCCAAGAGCGTAACCACCTGCGTAGCAAGGAGATAGTTGCCCGAGGAGCATCTCCGATCTGGACGACTCTGCCCCCGCGTTCAGTTGCTGACCCCTGCTTTCGCGGAGCAACCCGGATCGAGGTGGTCCCTCCTTAGGTGAGCCGGTCCACAAAATTGATTACATTGTCTATTCGCTCTCCCCTTTTCGGTACCGGCGAAGGAGTGATTGTCAATTGAACTACGACAGTTGGACAGACGAGGATGTCAATCTGCAGACGTACTTCAGTGAGATCGGCAACTCGCAGCCGCTTTCCCGTGAAAAGGAAGCCGAGTTGGCTGAGCGCATCGCCGCCGGTGATGAGCGGGCTCGCGAAGAGCTCGCCGAGGCCAACCTTCTCTTCGTCGTCACCGTCGCAAAGAACTACCGCAACCGCGGGATGTCCTTCCTGGAACTCATCAGCGCCGGCAATGTCGGCCTCATGACGGCAGTAGACCGGTTCGACGCGACCCGAGGTTTCAAGTTCATCTCGTACGCGGTGTGGTGGATCCGTCAGGCCATTCAGCAGGCCCTGGCCGAGGACAGCCGCACAGTCCGCCTGCCGGTCAACCGCATCAGCCTCCTGCGCAAGATCGCGCGCACGCGCCAACAGTTGGGCGACGCCAATGAAGGCGAGCCCGACGACGAGGACATCGCTCGCGCTCTCGATCTGTCGATCACAGAAGTGCGCGACACGCTGCTCAACGGCCGCCGTGTCGTGTCCCTCGACCGCGCCGCCTTCGACGAGGACGAGGACTCTACGCTGCTCAAGCGACTCGCTGATCCTGACCAGGAGCAGCCGGATGAGATCATCACCCGTTCATCGAGCCAGAAGCGCTTGGAGATGGTCCTGGAGGGTCTGGACGAGCGCGAGCACTCGATCGTCCGGTCCTATTTTGGTCTCGACGGCTCGGAGCCGATGACACTGGAGCAGATCGGCAACCGCATGGGGCTCACGCGAGAGCGCATCCGCCAGCTGAAAGAGCGTGCCTTCAGCAAACTACGCCATCCCTCATGCCGCGAGAAGCTGCGCTCCCTCGAAGGCTGAGAAACGCAGGACGGCGAAGCCGCACGCCAAGCAGATCCAGAACTTCGGGGCACATGAACATCGACGAGACCGATTTCGCCTCCTTCACTTTGGGACAGCGTATCCGTCATCTGGAGGTGGAGGGTTACGTCGTCCTGCCCGACATGCTCGACGCCCAGCAGATCGAGCGTCTGCACGCCGAGTTGGCCGAAGTGCCCATGCAGCACAAGGACTACAGCGAGGCGCAGACCTATCACCTGCAGCCCCAGTGGCAGGGCCGCGCCGTCGCCGAGCTGATCGCCCACCCGCCCATGATCGAATTCCTCGAGCATCTCATGGGCCCCGACATCCTGTTCACGCGCGGCTTGTTTACCCGTACTCTCCCCGGATCTCCGGAAATCTCCCTGCACACCGATGGCCAACCCTTTGGCTCATCGATCTTCGGCTACGAGGGCAGCTCTCCACGCCTGCTGCGCGTCCTCTACTATCTCGACGAATTGACCCCCGAACGGGCGCCTTTCCGACTCGTGCCGCGCTCGCACCTGTCTTTCCATGCCGAAGCCAACCCCTATGTGCGCTACACCTCGCATCCCGGCGAGATCACCCTGTGTCCCGGTGCCGGATCCGCCGTTGTCATCCCGGTGGACCTCTTCCACGGCACCCATCCCAACAGACACGCATCGCCCCGGTCTCTCATCCAACTGGGCTATCGACCCGATTGGGCGGGACCGATCCAGCCCATGGAGGAGTGGGATCCGGAATTGGTGGCGGCCACGCCACCGGAAACCAGACGGTTTCTGCGCAGCCTCAACACCACGGGCGTAGCCTGGGATCAGCCGCACAAGCCCAAGGGCATGAAGTCAGAGGCACCTGGCATCGATCCATATCGCTGGGACGACTGAAGCTGGCCTTCCTACCCGATGGGGTCTCCATCCGTCCGTACCGCAAGCCCGACCGGGAGGCCGTACGGCAGTTCGCCGCCAATGACGAACACGAGCGCCCGCGGCTCCTTGCCAGGCATCGGCGGCTGGGCGAATACAGGGCCGATGGTCTGGCGCACTTCTTCGATCTCGAGCCGGAGAGCATGTTCGTAGCGGAACAAGATGGGGAGCTCATCGGCAATCTGCTGGGCACGGTGGACGTCGACCTCGCTGACCAGCGCGAGGAGACTTACACCCGGCGTCTCCGTCGAAGGCGCCTCCTCCTCGGTGCCTATGGTGTGCCCGTCTGGCTGATACCGCTGTTCAGAACAGACGCGCACCCCTCATCTCAGACCCTCCTCACGTGGACCACGAGCGGTACCCCGCAGAACTCCACATCAGCGTCCGGCGCGACTGGCGACGTCAAGGAATCGGTGCCGCGCTCATGAGTGCCTTCGAGGCGTATCTTCGCCGCAAAGATGTGCCCGGATATCGCATCTCTGCCTCGTCCTACCACCATGAAGGTGTGTCATTCTATCGTAAGCTCGGACTCGATGAGCTGGGCCAGTTCGGGCGACGTTTCCACGACGGCTTCACGTGGCTCGAGGTCCAGGAGTATGTCTTCGTTCGGGATCACAGCACCTAGCTGGATCCCCCTCACCAAGCCGTTGTGTTCCGGTTGGCGGAGCTGTCCTCGGGTAACCGGACGGCGTCGTTGCGGATCGAGGGAGACCTCACTCGCGCGACCATTCCGGTACTCGAGGAGCAGCTCGCCAACTACGCACGGCTTGGCGTGAGTCAGGTCGATCTGGAGGCCGATGGTCTGTTGTCGATTGACGACAGGGCTCTGGCCGAGGTGGGATCTCGACTGCCTTCAGAGTTGCAGATTACGTTCCACACATCGCGCACTGCAGTAAGAGAGCAGCTGCGCGGCTGCGGCTTTGCGGTCGTGCCGGACTCCTGAGTCGATTTCCTGGCCCGCCACCGCGGGTAACCCTACCTTCGCGCGCGACGCCTCCCCGATCCACGACCGCTGACACCCGCGGTGACGCCACATGCCACGAAGCCGCTCGCGCCGGGAACATCCGCAGCAGGACCAGGCCGACACCTTCCAGCAGCTTCTGGCGGCCCGCCTCACCCCCACCGAGACGTCCGCATCCCGCGCCGTCGAGTCGTTGGCCCACCTGGACTACGAGCGCGAGCTGGTCCTCAAGAACGAGTCTATCTGCGCACTGTGGCAACACCATGGCTTGGCCGGCCGCCCCGATCCGGTCCTGCCTTCGCCCCGACCTCGCCGCTACCGCACGACCACCCGCCGCCGGGCACACTACCGGTCTGGACGACTCCAGCTGGGATTTGGTGAGAGCAGCAGCTCTTCGTCGGCCTTGCCCGAATCGCTTCTCGAACCCGAGGCTCACACCGCCATCTACCGCTGGCTCGTCGAGGAGCTTTCTGCCCCCAACTACCGTGCCGTCGCCACACACCTCAACCACGCCATCATTCGTGGCTCCTACGAGGCCTTCTCCGTCATCCTCAATCTGGACGTGCTCAACGGCAGCATCGTGCGCAGGTCAAAATCTCTCGGCAATCGACTGCAGTCCCTGCCGCAACCCATCCTCTCTGCCTTTCTCTTCTGCGACCCCAGTCGCTCCGACTTCTACTTCGAACACCAGGCCCCTCCCGTGCCGGTACGACTCAAGAGGTTGTTCGGTCCGGCACGGTTTCCACTGCGCCTGGGTGACCGTCGCTACAAGCTCCCCCCAACCTCTTTCACCCAGGTGAACGAGTCGATGATCGGGCCCATGCTGGCGGCAGTGCGGACGCTGCTGCAGCCGGAGCCCGGTGACCGGCTGCTCGACCTCTACTGCGGTTACGGCCTCTTCGCCCACGACCTGGGTGACACCTGCGCCGAGGTCTTTGGCATAGATGTCGACCGCGACGCCATCGAGACGGCAATCGATCACGTGCATCACAACCGGTCCAAGGGCCGAGTTTCCTTCACCCGGCGCGACATCTCCGCCCGGAGCCTGGCGGAGTACCTGCCTGCCCCCGGCAAACGCGAGCTTGTCGTCCTCGATCCCCCAAGGCGCGGAACCGACCAGGGGGTCGTCGACTGCCTTGCCTCCCGCGGGCCACTGCGGGTGGTGCACATCTTCTGCGGCGTCTCGGCCATCCCCGACGCCGTTTCCAGCTGGAAGCAGTGCGGCTACGGCGTGACCCGCTGCCTGCCTCTGGACATGTTTGCCGGCACGCCGAACCTGGAAACGTTGCTGCTGCTAGAGCCGATCGGTTGATCGCACGACCCGGCCAGGACCCTGTATCGGGACCTGCCGAACCATCTTACATTGTTGTCTCTCCGGCCGTCAACACTCCCGCGAAAGGGCACAACAGTGGCTCAGATCTCCCGTTGTTTCGTCTTCGTCGCCCTCACCGGCGACGAGGAGATCAAGGCGTATTCCATGGACCTCGACACCGGGGCCCTCGAGCTGCGCACCACCAGCAAGTCCCATGGGCCGATCGGCTCGCTGTTTCTGCACCGGGCCTCCGGCATCGTCTACGGTGCCCAGGTTATGTCCACGGAGTTGTCCAGCTACCACCTCGACACCGACACGGGTGCTCTGACGCACATCAACAGCGTCGACACCGGGCTGGCTACCCCGGCACTTGCCATCACCGATCTCAATGGCCGTTTTCTCATCAGCAGCTACTACACCGGCGGCGGGGTCACGATACACCGCATCGCTGACGACGGCTCCATCGGCGAGCTCGTACAACACGTCGACACGGGTGAGAAGGCCCATGGTGTCCTGCTCGACGCGACGAACAGCTTCGTCTTTATCCCGCATGTCTGCCCCAACAACAAGACCGCGCAGTTCCGCTTCGACGCAGACTCCGGGCAGCTGACCGAGAACGATCCCTTCGAGCTGACACCCGCCGATGACAACACCGGCCCTCGGCACATGTGTTTCGGTCCCGGAGGCGACATCGTTTACACCGTCAACGAACAGGGCAACACCGTCACCGTACACCGTTACGATGCCAATAGCGGTACTCTTGAGGTTGTGCAGAACGTCTCCACCTTGCCCGACGGGTATAGCGAAGAGAGTTTCACCGCCCACATCGAGATTCATCCGAATGGCAAGTGGGCCTACGCCTCCAACCGTGGCCCCGGGGACAGCATCGTCGGTTTCAACATCGCGGCGGATGGTACGCTCAGCCCCTTTGGCCATTTCTCGGTGCACTCCAGCCCGCGTTCGTTCAACATCGATCCCACGGGACACTTCTGTTACTGTACCGGCGAGGCCGCCGGACGCCTGCGCTCATTCCGTGTGGATCAGACATCGGGTAACCTTACACAGTTGGACGAATTCGACGTCGGTGAGTCACCCTTCTGGACCATGGTCCTTGGATTCTGAGGAGTAGGAGATGGACAAGCCATACAGTGTGCGCGCAGTCCGGTGTGATCACCGATCCTCCGACGAAGAGGTCTATGAGTCACTGGTACGCGCCACCGCACCGCTGACACGAGCCTGGGAGAAGCTGCAGAAGGCTGACCGCATTGTGCTCAAGTTCAACATGGCCCACACCAAGATTCTCAATTTCGAAGGCCGCAGACAGGAGCTCGTTGACGACGCCACCTGTCGCGCCGTGTTGCGGTTGCTGCGAGAACGGACCTCCGCCGTCCTCGTCGCCACCGACACCGGGGGATACAACCAGGCGGGCGAACTTTCCCCGTACCTCAACTACCTGCCGCTGCTGCAGGAATTTGATGTGGAGTACGCCGAGTCGACTTTGGCGCCCTTCGCCGAGTACGAAGTGCCCGGCGGCGGGTACATGTTCCAGCGCTACACCCTGAGCAGTTGTTTCCGCGAAGCCGACGAGGTCGTCTCCGTCGCCAAGATGAAGAACCACACGTTCATGGGCGTGACCTTGTGCACGAAGAATCTCTTCGGCGTCACGCCTACCATCGCTCCCGAGGGACGGGTGCGTTCCTATTACCATCACGCCATTCGGCTGTCGTACGTGTTGCCCGATCTGGCGCGAATCACCAACCCCTGTCTCAACATCATCGACGCCATGACAGGTCAGTGGGGCCGCGAGTGGGGTGGAGAGGGACGCGTGTGCGACGCCCTGATCGCCGGCGACCAGATCATAGCCACCGATGCCTTCGGTGCACACCTGATGGGCCACGATCCTGCGTCAGACTGGCCTACCCCACCCTTCCGCCGCGATCGCAATCACCTGCTGGTGGCGGCTCAAGGTGGCTTCGGTACCGTCGATCTCGACCAGATCGACGTCGTCAGCGAAGTCGAGGCGCCGCTGAACGAGTTCGACTCGGTGGAGGAGGATACGCCCCAGCACATGGCCGCCATCAGGGAAACGGCCTGTGAGCAGGGCCTCTTCTACCTCGACCATATGGGTGAGATGATCGACAGGTATCGCGGCGACTTCGTCTACCTCCAGGACCGCGAGGTGAAGTGGAATGGCCCGGATCCCTCCCACATCTCCAACCACCGCGATTTCTCCGGCAACAGGCCAGGCAGCGCGCTGTTTCTCAAGCTTGTCGATCCCGAGGAGCACGAGGGCGAGCGCTTCGACGTCTACGAGGACTGTCTGCAGCGTATGCGCGCCTGAACGCCCGAACGGGGCACGGCGAAGCGAGAAACACCTACTCGAAGACTTGCTCTTCGTACAAAACCAGAATGATAGCGGGTGGACAAGTCGGGCACGATCGGCGCTACTACAGAGATGCAGAAACCGGGCACAGGGTTACCCCGCGACTCTTGAGCTGACCTGGGCGAACGCCTTCATTGTGAGAATTCAAATAGAGGAGAGTCATAAAGTGGGTGAATCGGACAGTCTGGAATTTAAGCCGCGCGCCAGGGGCCTCATCATCGGGGAAATTCCCTGGTTGGCGCGCATCGCCGACAAGGCCCGTGCCAGAGCGGCGGGGCGCCTCGGCGCCTACGTCTATCCGTGAGGCGCGGACGAGCGCTTCCTGGAGGGAGCGGAGATGTCGTCTGACGCGTTCACCAAACTGGTGGATTCCTGCGTGGATGACGACGAACTCGTGGCCAAGATGAAGGAGCACCTCAAACAGAAATCTGAATAAGGCCTGCTGATTCAAACGCCCGAAGAACGGCATATTTGATGCTCGAGCAGGCCCAGGTGGCCGAGGATCTGCTGCGCCTGCAGGATGCATTCCATCGTGCCGCGGCCCATTGCAAAGGAGGAATGGCTGCAAGGTGTCGCCAGGGGTACTCGGCCGGCGGCTCATTTCCGCCACTTCGAGGGCAACTGGACGCTCTACCAGGCCACGCTTTGATGACAGCCCCCCTCAGACGGAGCGCCACAACCTTTTGCAGGTACGCTGCCAACGCGTCCGACTACTTCGCCAGGCACCGTGACCGAATTTGGAACGGGAAAATCCTGCGTCGTTTCGCCGATTGCCTTCCCGGGCCCGGTCCCATTCTGGACCTTGGCTGCGGTCCGGCTTTCGATGGCTCCGAGCTGCGCAACTGGGATTACCACGTCGTCGAACTGGATCGGACCCGTGAAGAACTGCATCTCGCCGGCCAACACAACCCCGGCATGTATGTGTGTGCGGACATGCGGGCACTGCCGCTTCGAGGGCGGTTTACCGGGGTCTGGGCGTGCGCCTCGCTCCTGCATCTGGAGCCCGAAGAAATGTCTGACGTCCTCCAGCGTCTGTCCTGCCTGCTTCTTCCGGAAGGCGTCTTGTACTTGAGCGTCAAGGAGGGAGATGGCGCCGAGTGGGACT
>JAYZCA010000006.1:0-4916 GCA_036339235.1 Candidatus Latescibacterota bacterium
ACCGACGATGAGAGGCGACAGCAAGGCCCCCACGCCGAAGAAGAGGTGGAGCCCGTTCATCCAGGGCCCCAGACCGGAGGGATAGAGCCAGGTCAGCAGCGTGTTGCCACCCACGTCGAGGGTGCCTTCCGCGAGGCCGAGGCAGACGAACACGCAGGTCAGCACAACCAGCGACGGACTGAGCGGAGCCAGCGCCATGGCCAGCGCCATTGTGGCCAACATCGACGCCATCAACGGATGCCCGGGCAAACGATCGAACAACCGTCCGCCAAGCATGGCCCCTGTGAGGTATCCCGTGGACCTGGCCACGAAGACCGTGCTCAGGGCTCCGAGAGACACCCCCGTCAACTCCGCCAACGCCGGAAGGGTCGGCCCCAGCGAGGACAGCACCAGCCCGAGACCGACGAAGGCAGAGTAGTAGGCACAGGTGCGCCACAGCCGTTCTCGACCCGTCATCGCGCTGATTGACCCCTCGTCTACCGGCGATTCAGACAAACGAGACCCAGCCTACCCTTGTACATTTGATCCATGAGTATTGTGATTTCCAACGCCCGCGCGTGTCTCGTTGTCGGAATCCTGCAAATTGTCGCCCTGGCCTTCGGCTGCGCTATTTTCAACACCGCCCGACACCTGGTCGGCGCCGCCCCACAGCCTCGCGAGGCCCTGACCATAGAACAGTTGGAGGCTACAGAAGGGATGTGAGCAAGGCTTAGTTGGTCGTCGAAGACACCGTAATAGAACTGGCCATAGCCGAGCGCCACCTCGCCGAGAAAAAGCGCGAGCTGGCCGCCGCCCGCAGAGCGATCACCGCTGACCGAGGCCTCATCGCCGAGATGGAACGCCTCTCCGAGGACACGATCAACATGATCAAGAGCGTAATCGCTGAAGGTCAGTTCAGGCCCCCGCCGACGCAGTAGTCCACCGCTCAATGCCCTGGGCCAGTTGAGTTCGCAACAATCGGCAGTGAGACCACCCAAGAGACACGGCCTCAGGCCGTAGGCGTCAGCGGGCACCCCCACTTCCTCAAGGCTATCCAGGTCACCGTCCACAGCCAGACACAGGCCAAACACCAGCCGGATTCAGCCGAAGTCGGTGGCGCTCGGGCCGAGGGCCGCGTTGATGTCGGCGTAAATCTCCTGCCCGACACTGAATCCCAAGAGACACAGCCCCATCGTGGCTCGTCAGCCGGCACGACTTCTCTCGGCCATCCAACACTCCCGCAGAGATGCCGACACCGCGGTCCGAGAGCCCGACCGCCGCCGACCCCGCTGAACCCCGAAGCCCCTACATCACGGGAACAACGTCCAGCCACCCCCCTCGAGCGGCATTGGCCTCTTCGATCGCATCCTTTGACCCCAGCACCACCACACGCCCGACATCGTTGAGCCTCGCAAGCACGTCGCCGAACTCGTGGAAGTCTGCCGTCGTCGTCGCCAGCACGGCGTCCCGCATCTGCTGACGATACTCGTCGTCGACTTCGGTGAGTTCGCGCACCATCGACACGTAACCCTTGGCGTCGGGCAGCTGGTAGGAGTCCAGCTCGCCGATCGTGCCGATGATCGACTTTGTCAGTTCCTCGGCAGGCAACTGCAGGTTCTGCAGAAAAGCCGCGGCACCATCGTAGGCCTCGACCGTTGCCTGCAGGTTCGGGTCGCGGTAGGAGGCATAGGTGAACACGCCGGTGAAATGGTCAAAGGTGCAGAACGCGCCGTAAGCGCCGCCCTGGACCCGCACCCTGTCCCACAGATAGGTGTTGCGCAGAAACTTCGTAACCACGCCGATGGAGCCCTTTAACTCGTAGCCGAGGTCGAAGAGATTGCCCCCCTTGCCGACGTAATTCACCTGCGCCGGCAGGGTCAGCCCCTCGTCGGCCGGGCGCAGATCCGGTGACCAGTCGCCGCTGACGACGGGCCGCTTCGGCATGGACTGCACCAGTGCCGCGATATGTGGTTCGACGGCGGCACGGTCCGTTTCGGGGAACGTGGCGTTCACCAGCAGGGTGGACCGGTTCACCACATGGTCGCGCACCGCCTCCAATTTGGCCAGCACCGCGCTCCAGTCAGATTCGATCTGCTTCGTCAGCTCGCGCAGGAAGAACAGGTAGCTGATACCTTCCATCTGCTCGTTCGCCCAGGCTGCCTCGTCGAACTGCGACTTGAGCCGCAGGTTGACGACGGAGTGGCCGCCGGGGATCAGCCCCGACTCCTCCCCCGCTTTCTCCTCCAGCGCCATCTGTAGAAATCGCTGCGGGTTGTCGAACCTGGTCGTCAGCAGCACGTCGCGGGCGATGTCGAGCAGATCACCCACCTGCCCGAGCATGGCCTTGCCGCGCACGAAGAAGTGCGCCACCGGCGCCGGCTCGAGGCGCTGGTTGGTCACCAGACTGCCCGTCCACAGACCACCGGTGCGCGCCCCGATTCGCTGCGACAGTCGTACGAAGTCCTCGGTCTCGGTGCCGATTTCCATCAGGCAGCGACCGAAGAGCGGCAGATATGGCAGCAGGTTGCTCGGCAGCGTCCGCAGGTCGAAGCCGACGTCGAGATAGACGATGCCATTGGTGAACAGGTCATGGTACAGTGTACGTGCCCCGGCGATCTCGATGCGGTCGACAGGGATCTTCCGAATATTGCGGTCCAGATCACCTAGGGAAAGCGACGGGATCTTCGCCAGGTCCGCCGGATCGTCCGGCGCCTCCTGACGCTTCTTCAGCTGCGCCGCCTCAGCCGCGATGCGCTCCATGTCGGCGTCGGACAGGGTCCGTCGAACCTCTGCCAACCGTGTCGCTTCCTCCGCCTCCTCGCGTTCCGACTGGGCGGCATCGGGCCGCACGAAAACCGTCGTTCGGTGCGGGTTCTGCAGCAGGTACGTGTCGATCAGCCCTTCGAAGTACCGTCCCGCCGCGACCCGCTCCTTCAGCGCCGTCAGGGGTGCCTCGAAGGCCAGGGGCTCGAAGGGATCGCCGTCGTATAGCCACGTCGCCAGCGAGCGCAGCATCAGGATGAGCCCGCGCGGATACGAGCCGGTGTTGTTCTCGCGCAGGCGAAATTCCGACGTATTCAGCGACGCCTTCACCGTCTCCGGGTCGATGCCGTCGCGCGCCAGCGCCGTCAGTGTGTCGATGACGAGCCCCTCAACCTTGGCTTCATCGGCAGGTTTGACCCCCTTCAGGCCGGTGGAGAAAAACAGCTGCCGCAGTTCCGTCTCCATGCCGCCTCCCGCCAGATCCTCTCCGAGGCCCGATTCGATCAGCACCTTGCGTAGCGGGGCTGCGGGCGTACCCATCAGCACGTGGTCGAGCACCTGCAGCCCCAGACGCGTGCCGTAATCGATGCCGTCCTGCAGAAGCCAGTTCACCGCCACATAATGTTTCTTCTCGTCGCCGGCCTCCGACTCCTCGGCGCCGACGGCGTATGTCGTCTCCATGATGCGCGGCTCGGACCAGTGCGCCTGCACGGCCACCGTCGAGTCAATCGTCGTAGCCTCAAACTGTGACAGGTAGGTCTCGAGGATCTCGAAGCGCTGCTGAGTGGGATCGTCGCCGTAGAACCAGATGTGCGCATTCGACGGGTGGTAGAGATCGCGGTGGAAGGCCTCGAACTGGTCCCACGTCAGATCAGGGATATGCTTCGGATGCCCCCCCGACTCGACGCCGTACGTGTTGTCCGGGAACAACCCCTGCTGAATGACCTCGCCGAGCACTCGATCGGGTGAAGAGTAGGCCCCTTTCATCTCGTTGAAGACCACTCCCTTGTAGGTCAACCGATCCCCGTCGACTTCATAGTGCCAGCCCTCCTGCTTGAGCACTTCCGGCGTCAGCCGTGGATGGAACACGGCGTCGAGGTACACATCCACCAGGTTATGGAAGTCCTGCAAATTCTGACTGGCCACGGGGTAGCAAGTCTTGTCTGGATAGGTGAAGGCGTTGAGAAATGTCTTCAGCGAGCCTTTCAGCAACTCGACGAAGGGCTCCTTCACCGGATACTTCTCCGACCCGCACAATACGGAGTGCTCCAGGATATGGGCGACACCTGTCGAGTCGGTCGGCGGCGTGCGAAAATTGATCCCGAAGACCTTGTTCTCGTCCTCGGCATTAACCAGGGACATCAGCTTCGCGCCCGTGGGATGCCGATAGAGGCTCGCTTCCGTGTTCAGCTCAGGGATCGTCCGTGTCTCGACAAGTTCGAATCGATGCGTCATGCCAGTCCCCAGACCTCGGCGGCGGTGCCGCCCAGGATTCGGTCTCGTTGTGGTTCGGTCAGAAAGTCAAAGCCCTCGCGCACCAGGCGCAGTTCGTCCTGCAGCGACAGCCAGTTGTGCTTGGTACGATGTTGCCCGGGATACCCGGTACCCCACAGGCAGCGTTGCGCGCCATAGGCGTCGACGAGCTTCTTCACGAAGCCCAGCGTGTCGGCGAAGGGAAATTCCTCCTTGGATCGCCCCTTCACGTCCGAGATCTTGACGTGCAGATTGCGGTGCCGCGCCAGGTCGATAATCGGCTGCCACGGTCCCGGGTCTTCCTCGACAATGGGATAGCCCATGTGGTCGATGAGCAACGTCATGTCCGGATGCCGGCTGGCGATCTCGTCGATCTGATCGGCAAAGGCCGCGTTCGTATGAAACTGAACCACGGCGTCGAGATCGGCCAGCGTCTCCCACAGAGCGCGGTTGCCCTCGGTGGTCAACACCTTCTCTCCCTTGTAGTACATGGGGTGGAAACGGAAGCCCACCAGACCACGATCCTCGATCCAGTGCCGCGCCGTCTCGGCGTTGTTCTCCTCATCCTGCGGATCCACCATCCCGTGTCCGACGAAGCGATCGGGGAAACGCGCCACAGAGTCGGCGATATACCCATTGTCCCAGGTCGACCACGACGTCTGCACCAGAACCGACACGTCCACCCCGTTCGCGTCCATGTC
>JAYZCA010000007.1:0-6509 GCA_036339235.1 Candidatus Latescibacterota bacterium
GCCGATGTCGACGACGACCTCATCCTCAGCGATTCCACCGGCCTGCAGCAGATCAACCGCCAGTTCTGGCGGGGTTACAGCCGCGCCGGGATGGGTCTTGGCGTGTTCATGGCGGGTCTGCTGGGTTTGACGGCAACCCTAGGCCGCACCTCTCCGACGCTGTTCATCGTCGGCATTTCTGCCGGTATCATCATCCTGGCAGTTATCGCCGCGGCCATGTCGGTGGGTGGTTTGCGCCGACTGCGTACGGCCCACGTTGGAGTGGACGCCTCGGTCCGGCACCTGTCTCGCATCCCTGAACGCCGGGCGCCGGAAAGTGCTCGCCCGACCCGCAGGCGGCGTTCGTCCCGTATCACCCTGTTTCCCCGATCCTCCAGTTCGACGAGCCGCAGTCTCGGACGTGAACCGCACCTGAGTCGACCGTAGCTCCACGGGAGTCCCAGCTCCTGGTTTTCCCGTCCGAGTTTTGTGGTTCCATTTCCGGTGTTTCCTCTCTATATTGGCGACAGACGGCAGGAATTTCCCACCCTCCCAGGAAAACCTTGCCGGTTTTACTGTGCCTTATCGCGTCCCGATGTTTGCGATTTCCTGCCCGATCAGCTCAGTTCTCTCTGACAGATGGCACTTTCTGCCGTCTCATAGGCACTTTGGTACCACATTTGCGACGCAGCCGCTGTCCCAGGCGGGGATCCCTTCCCTCAATCGTTCGTGAGACCACTCAGATGACCGGAACGCACGCGGCGGCACCAACAATCGATCCTTGGTCCGCTCTGGAAGATCACTGCTCCATGGCCCTGTCCATGTCACGCGATCTGCTGGCGCAGCTGGAGGCAGGCGCCGAGGCGACCGACCTCGTCCCTCTCCTCGAGAAGGAATACGATGCCGTTTCCGGCGTTCAGGAACAGATCGCGCTGTTCGGTGGCCAGCTTCCAGCCGGTGGCGCCGCCAGGCGCGACTGTGTCGCCGACCAGCTGACCGAATTGATGCGGCTCGACAGTCTCAGCCACGGATTGCTGTCGCGACGCGGCGTGCGACTTCGGGGCCCTCGCCAGCGGCGCAGCGCGCCACGGAGTGTCTGATGGCGGCAGCCGAACCCAGACCCGACCACGTGCTGGAGATCGGCGGGGAGTCTGACATCCCCCTCGAGGAGGCCTTCGCCGACTCGTACGCCCTGTTCAACGAGACCACACGACGCTACATGGAGGCCTACAAGCAACTGGAGGAGCAGTTCGAGTTCCTCAACGTGCGGCTTGAGGAAACGAACCGCGACCTGCGCGACAGTCTGGAAGAAAAGGACCGGGTCTCCAACTATCTGAACAACATCCTCGAAAGCATGACAGACGGTCTTCTCGTGGTCGGTCTCGACGGCCGCATCAACCTGTTCAATCAGGCGGCCGAACAGATCACCGGGCGCAGCCAGGAGGAAGTCTTAGGCCGGACCTACGAGGATGTGATGGGTATTGATGGGGGCCGCGGCAAGACGGTGTTGCACACGCTGGAGTCAGGCGACAGCCTGGTGAATCAGGAGAAAGACCTGCGGCGCGTCGACGAGCGCACCATCCCCCTCGGCTTCAGCACCTCGCTGGTGCGCGACGGCAACGGCGTTGTGCTCGGCGCCATCGAGGCCTTCAATGACCTGACCGAAGTAAAGCGCCTGGAGAACCAGGTGCGACGCATGCATACGCTGGCGGCGCTGGGTGAGATGGCCGCTACCGTCGCCCATGAGATCCGCAATCCCCTCGGAGGCATCGCCAGTTTCGCCAACCTGCTGGAGCGCGATCTCGAAGCCGACGACCCGAATCGGCGCCTGGTCCGCAAGATCACCGAAGGCGTGGCGCGGTTGAATCGGATCGTCTCCAGCCTCCTGAGCTACACTCGCCCCCTCAACCTGAATACACATCCCGTCGACCTGTCGCAGATCGTCGAAGAGGCGGCAGCCTTCTTCGAGATCGACGCGGTTCGCAAGACGCCGGAAGTGACCATCGAGCGCCGCTTCCCGCGGGAACCCTGCACATGCCAGGTCGACACCGAGCAGTTCCATCAGGTCGTGCTGAATCTCCTGCTCAACGCCAGGCAAGCGATGCCCGAGGGCGGGGCCATCGAAATCGAGTTGACCTCGCGACGGGCCGAGGACGGCGACTGGGCCCTCGTCGCTGTGCGTGACTGCGGTATCGGCATCGAAGCCGACGTTCTCGAAAGACTGTTCACCCCCTTCTTCACCACCAAGGAAGACGGAACCGGTCTCGGACTGGTGACGTCACGCAAGATCGTGGAAGCCCACGGCGGTCGGATTACCGTGGAAAGCGTCCCCGGCCAGGGAACGTGCTTCTCCATTGCCCTACCCATGTAAACGAAAGTGCTCACCGTTTCGGTGAGTGCACCGCATCCAGAGAAGAGATCGACATGGCGACCAAGCGTATTCTCGTAGTTGACGACGACTCGTATGTCCGCGGCGCGACGGAGGAGATCCTCATTCGCAAGGGGTATGACGTGGACACTGCACCTGCCGCCTCCGGAGCACTGCAGAAGTTGGAGGAGGCCGAGTACGACCTGTTGTTGTCCGACATCAAGATGCCGGGTATGAGCGGCCTCGAGCTGCTCGAGAAGGCTAAAACGAAGTGGCCTGAGCTGACCGTCATCCTGATGACGGCGTACAGCTCGGTGGAGGATGCGGTACGCGCCATGAAGCGCGGCGCCTACGACTACATCCAGAAGGGTTCTGAGTCGACGACGGAGGAGACCGAGATCGTCGTCGAGCGGGCCCTGAAGTTCCAGGAGACAGAGCGTGAGAATCGCCGTCTGCGCTCGGAACTGCAGAGTCGGTACGGCTTCGGCAACATGATTGGCAAAGCCAGGTCGATGGCGCAGGTTTTCACCTACATCGAGACCGTAGCCGACAGCCCGGCGACCGTTCTGGTCACCGGCGAGAGTGGCACCGGCAAGGAGCTGGTCGCCCGCTCTCTGCACTACAACAGCAGCAGACGCAATGGCCCCTTCATTCGCCTGAACTGTGCTGCCCTGCCCAAGGACCTGATGGAGTCCGAACTGTTCGGCCATGAGAAGGGGGCCTTCACCGGCGCCATCAAGCAGACTCGGGGGCGCTTCGAGATGGCCGACGGCGGCACGCTGCTCCTCGATGAGATCAGCGAACTGGACCCGGCGCTGCAGGCCAAGTTGCTGCGCGTCCTGCAAGAGCGCGAGTTCGAGCGCGTCGGCAGCACGCAGACGATCAAGATCAACGTGCGCATCGTCGCCACAACGAACCGGGACCTGGACAAGGCGGTCGAGGAAGGCACTTTCCGGCAGGATCTCTACTACCGCCTCAATGTCATCGAGATCGACATGCCCCCTCTCCGCGATCGCCTCGAGGACGCGCCGGCACTGGTACGCGCCTTCATCGAGCGTTATAATGGCGAGAACGGCAAACAGATCGAGGGGATCGAGGACAGCGCCCTCGAACTGGTGACGCGCTACGACTGGCCCGGCAACGTACGCGAACTGGAAAACTACGTCGAGCGTGCGGTCGTCGTCGCTCCGGGACCGCTGCTTACCGTTGCCGACTTCCCCCGCAAGCTCTCGGACGGACCGGGAGCTGCCAGCGACGGCGAGGGTCTCCAGGTGGGCCTGACGGTACACGAGATGGAGCGTCGACTCATCATGAAGACGCTGGAGGCCTTCAACGGCAACCGCACCGAAGCGGCGGCGCAGCTCGACATCAGCACGCGGACGTTGCGCAACAAGCTGCACGAGTATGGCGAGATGGACGCATTCAAGCCGACGAGCGCCCGACCCGTCCTTGAATCGGAGGCCGCAGCCGGCTGACCAGCCACTACTGAAAACCCGACCGTCCAGCGCCCCCCGGAGTCCAGTGCTCCAGGGGGCGTTTTTCCTTTGTGCGGCGCCCAGGAGCCCCGATTGCGCTCCGGGCAGCGTGGGGCTACTTTCGACCCTTCTATATACCTGCCCTTGCATGGCCTATGCAGGTGAGTCAACCCTTTGGAGAACACCGGTGGCCGGCAATCCCCTGATCATCCTTGGCGACAAGCTCGCCGCGCGTCCGCACCTGACTTCCTTTGTGAACGGTCTGAAGGTCGAAAACACCCTGCTCGATGCGGATGAGCAGGTGCGATATGCCGTGTGCGCCGACTCCGACGAGGTGGCCAGGACCCTGAAGAAGTTCATAGACGACGTGAAGATGGTCCTCATCGGGCCGGGACTGCGCGGTAACGGCGTCACAGTGGCCCGCATGCTCGCCACACGCGCCCACATCGTCATGGTCGTCGATCCGAATAAGAATCCTCTGGGTGCCAGCCCGGGCGATTATGCCGCCACCCAGCGCAACCTCGAGGAGCTGGACATCATCCTCGTGCTGGCCAAGGACGCCGATGAGGCTTTCTACCAGCCCCTGATCCAGGATTACATCCTCTCCGGAGTGGCGGGTGGCTCCAACCTTGAGAGCATGACGCCGGAGGAACGCGCCGCGGCTATCGACAAGCGCCTCGACGCGGTCAACTCCTTTCCCTCTCTGCCCGAAACCCAGCGCAAGGTTGCCGAGCTCGATGACCTCGACCCACCGAAGAAATGGGCCGAGGCGATCGAACCGGACCTGCCGACGAAGACCGTCATCTTGCGCATCCTCAACTCGGCACGCTACGGTTTTCGCTTCCGAGTGGAGACGATCGATCAGGCTGTCGCTCTGGCCAGTGCCAAGACGATCCGCGAGATCGTCACCGCCTGCCAGATCCGGCAGATCTTCCAGAAGACGTCGGAGGCGACGATCGACCAGTTCTGGCGCCACTCGCTGGCGGTGGCTTTTTTCGCCAAGTTGCTGGCTCTGCCCGCTGACCCCAAGGAGCAGGACTCCCAGTCGAAAACTGAGTTCGGGCGTTACGGGCTCGAAGAGGGTGAAGTGGAGCTGCTGAAGGAAACGGGCTTGTGGCGCAAATTCAGTCTGGGTGAGAACGACGACGCCTTCACATCGGGCCTGCTGCACGATGTCGGCAAGATCACCATGCTAATGTGTCTCGAGGACTCCCTCGAACTGGTGATGACCCTCGTCGAGCAGGAGGCCCAGGAGGCACAGGCCGAGGACAAGGTGTGGGCCCACCCGGTGATCGAGATCGAGCGCTTCCTGATGAAGGACATCGATCACCAAGTAATCGGGGGCCGCCTCGCTGACAGCTGGGAGGCGGATTTTAATCTGCGCCAGGTCATCATCCATCACCACGATGTGAACGAGCATTCCCCGGATCTGCTGAAACTAATCGCCTTCGCCAACATGGCGGCCAGCTGTCTGTTTCCCTACCCGGCTACCGACTCGCAACATCCCTTCCCCCTGCTCTTCGCCCGGATCGACAAGGGCCTGAAGAAGTCGACCAAAACGGGAGCCGAAGCGGTGGATGAGGTCATCGGCACCGATGTCTTCGAAGACCTCGTCGACGTCGTCAACCGTCTCAACATCCCCTCTTTCATGTGGGAGATGATCGATATCAAGAGCTTCTTCAAGCTCTGCTACGTGCTGGCGCCACGGATCAAGAGCGCTACCATCGGTTTCCTCCAGCAGACCGGTGGCTGACGGCAACTTCCCACTCCGCCTCGTGGCGGACTATCAGCGGCGGACGGGCATCTGGCGCGGCCGTCGCGGCTCCGGACAGATCGGTTCGTCAGCTACCCTCATCGTCGGGGGGCGTCTGTTCACCGACACCCACGTGCGCCTCTCAGCCGACGCCGACGAAGCCGCCCGGCTCGGCGCCCTGCTGTGTGAACGCGCCCTGCGCCTCGTCCCCAGGCGCTTCGAGGGCGACACCCATCTGGCGGACATCGCCCATCAGCTCTCTGACACTGAGATCCACATCGCCTTTGTCACAGGCCACGAACGTCTCGTCGACTGGGACGGACAGAACTTGTGGTTGTCGGTGGACGTGGTACCGGCTCTGGGCATCCGACTCGAGGCAGGCAAGAACGAGTTGGCCGCCTCCTCTCCCGAAGAGCTGCGCGGATTCGAACTGACCCTCGCGCTAAGCCTGTTCGCCCAGTTTGACATCATCACCGGCGCCTCGTCGCGGGCTGCGCTGCACTGGACGGCCGCCCTCTACGAGCGACTCGGCCGCTCCGACCGCGCCCTGCTGCACGGCGTTCTCGAAGGGCCCTACCTCGACTCGGGCAATCTGTTGTCCCTGTTCTTGCGGCGCGCCGGCGGAAGCTCCGACGACACATTGCGTGATCGCTGGGTTACATGGATCCTCGGTCAGGATCGGATCGACCTGCCGTACGACCGCCAAGCGGCTGGTGAGATCCTCGACAGTGAGACCGATGTCGACGAGAAGCGCCTGCTGCTCTACGGCATCCTGCGCAACTACGACCTCGACGCCGAACACGACAACATCCGGCGTCTGGCCTCTGAGGCACGTGCGTCCGGCCAGCAGCTCGTCTTCGGCCGGATGAGCCGTGCCTTCCACAACCAGGGCACGTTGTTCGCCGACGCCGCTCAGCTCGAGCCAAGCGACGGT
>JAYZCA010000008.1:0-4037 GCA_036339235.1 Candidatus Latescibacterota bacterium
CCCGGTCGATCCGCATGGGCGCCGGTAAAGGCACCGCGTCGATGACCGAAAAGCTCGCTGGCGAACAGTTCCTCGGTAAAACCGCCGCAGTTCACGGCGACGAAGGGTTTGTCGTGGCGGCGACTGCGGTCGTGAACAGAGCGGGCGAACAGTTCCTTGCCGGCTCCCGTCTCGCCGCGCAGGAGCACCGGCACGTCCGACAGCGCGACCTGTTTCACCGTCCGCGTGGCGCGCTGCATGGCCGGGCTGCGGCGCACGAGTCGGCGGAAGGTATCGTCGCTCTCCTTCTGCTCAAGTCGGTTGTGGAGTTCGCGGTTCTCACGGACCAGCTGGGTCTTCTCGAGAGAACGATCGACGACGAGTCGCAGGTGGTCGAGATCGACTGGCTTCGTCAGAAAATCGAAGGCCCCGGCCTTCATCGCCTCCACCGCAGTATCGATGTTGCCGTGGGCGGTCAGCAGCAGGGTTTGCGTGTCGGGCAGGCGATCGCAGATCTCGACGAGGAGATCCATGCCGCTGGGACCGGGCATTCGCAGGTCGAGCAGAACCACATCGTACAGCGACTCATCGATAGCCCGGCGCGCGGCGTGGCCATCGGCGACGATGTCGACGGTGCGCCCCTGACGCTGCAGAGCCTCGCGCAGTCCCTCGCGGATGTAAATCTCGTCGTCGGCGATCAGGATGCGGACGGGTACATCACTCATGTGGTTGCGGCGGGTCGGATGATGGGGGTTGCGGGCGGACGCAGGCCGGAAGGGCGAGGGTGACCGAGGTGCCCAGGCCCACGCGGCTCATCAACTGCAGACTGCCCCCATGCTGCTGCAGGATCCCCTGGGCGATGGACAGGCCGAGGCCCGTACCGGTGTCCTTCGTAGTGTAATAGAACTCAAGAACCCGCTCTAAATCCTCTGCCGGGATACCGCAGCCGTTGTCCCGCACCTCGATCAGGACTCGTTCGCGCGTCGTATCCCAGCTGCATTCTACGTCGACACGGGATTCGTCGGTGTCGCGAGCCACTGCCTGAAAAGCGTTGATGACGACGTTCAGCAATGCCTGGCTGAGGACGTTCTCGTCGGCCAGCACGTGCGGCAGATGCGGTGGCTCCGGAAAATGCAACTCGATGCGGCGTGACCGCGCTTCGGGCGCCACCAGATCCACCATGCGTTGCACCAGTGGCACCGGGTCGGTGGCCTCAAGACGCACCGCGGGGGGCCGGGAGAAGCGCAGAAAGTTGTTGACGATGCCGTCGAGGCGACGCATTTCGGTGCGGGCGCGGTCGACGCGCTCCAGCAGGCTCGTGGCGATCGGACCATCGAGGGTGCGTGCCTCCTCGGCCAGCAATTGTAGCTGGATGTCGACGGAACCGAGGGGGTTGCGCACCTCGTGAGCAACCGAGGCAGCGAGCCGGCCAAGGGCAGCCATTTTCTCCGCCTGCCACAGGTCGCGGTCCTCGTGGGCGCCGTCGGACACGGGTCGCGCCGTCAGCAGGCAACCGCCGCCCGGCAGCGGTACAGCGCGGGCCAGCAACCGCCGGATTCCTGCACGTGACTTCGGCGTCTCGCATCGGGACTGTGGCGTGCCAGACCGGCTGGCCTGGCGGGCCAGATCGTCCAGGGGAGGGCAGACGCGCAAAGCATCCGCCAGGTCGGCGCCCGCCGTCGCCTGCGGGCCAAAGAGGTCGACTGCGGCGTCGTTGGCGAAACGCAGGTGCCCCGTCGAGTCGCAGATGACGACGGCGTCAGGCAGCCGTTCGAGCGCCTCCCGGAACAGGACGGGCTCGGATTGACTGGAGCCGGCGGATTCGGTAGCCTCGCGTTTCATGGGGGAACAAGCCAAAATCAGCGACGAGGTCGCCGAGCGCAAGCAGGCGATCCAGGGCATGTTCAACGCCATCGCCCACCGTTACGACCTGCTCAACCACCTCCTGAGCGCCGGTATCGACGTCTACTGGCGACGCCGCGCTCTGGGTATGGTGCGCGTCGGTACGCCTGGCGCCATCCTCGACCTGGCCACCGGCACCGGGGACTTTGCCCTGGCGGCGCGGCGTCTGCAGCCGCAGCGCATCGTGGGTGCCGACGTGGCGCTGGCCATGGTCCGTGTTGGGGTTCCCAAAGTGGCGGAAGGCACCGGGGCGCCAATCCGCCTGCTGGGGGGCGATGCCGAACGGCTGCCCTTCCGGGACAGCTCCTTCGACCTGGTGACCGCCGCCTTCGGCGTGCGCAATTTCGGCCACATCCCGGACGGGCTGGCCGAAGCGCGCCGCGTGCTGCGCCCTGGTGGAGAACTGCTGATCCTCGATTTCACCGAGCCCTCGGCCTTCGGCTTCCGCCAGTGTTACCACTTCTACTTCAAGCACGTGTTGCCGATGGTCGGTGGCTGGATCTCCGGTAACCGTCAGGCCTACGCCTACCTGCCCCGTTCGGTGGGCACGTTCCCCCAGGGGCCAGCGTTCCTGCAGTTGATGACGGATGCGGGGTTTATCGACAACCGGCATGCGCCGCTCACCCCGGGGATCAGCGCCGTGTACCAAGGAATACGGCCGTAGTGCATCCCCGTATGCGGCGTTGACGCTCCCACGGGGCCGGGATACTTTCGTGAGCCGACACAACCACGTCCCAAATCTCACATTCCCGGACGTCACTTGATCCTCGAACAACAAATTGAACGTGCCGGCCTGACCGACATACACGCGAAGATCATCGATGGACAGCGTCTGTCCACCGACGATGGTCTGCGTCTCTACGCCTGTGACGATCTGTCAACCATCGGTTACCTGGCCAACCTCGTGCGTCAGGCGCGTCACGGCGACACGACATACTACGTGCGCAATCAGCACATCAACTACACGAACGTGTGTAACAAGCTGTGCCGGTTCTGTTCCTTCTACGTGAAGCCGAACCACGAGCAGGGTTATGTGCTGACGCCAGAGAAGGTGGCCGACAGAGTGCGTCAATACGCCGATGTGCCGATCACCGAGATCCACATGGTGGGCGGCGTCAATCCCAAGTTGCCATACGAGTACTACCTCGACGTGTTGAAAGCCATGAAACTGGCGCGCCCGGAGGCCCACCTGAAGGCCTTCACGATGATCGAGATCGCCCAGATCCAGCGCATCGCCAAGAAGCCCTTGGAGGACGTATTTGCCGATCTGCGCGCCGCCGGCCTGGAGTCCATTCCTGGGGGCGGTGCAGAAGTGTTCTCCGATCGAGTGCGCGAGGATCTGTTCTGGACCAAGGCCGACAGTGAGGACTGGCTCGAGATCGCCGCCGCCGCCCACCGCAGCGGTCTGCCGTCGAACGCGACCATGCTCTACGGCCACGTGGAAAACACCGAAGAGAAGGTCTACCACCTCACCAGACTACGTGAAGTGCAGGACGAGACGGGTGGCTTCCTGACCTACATCCCGCTGTCCTTCCACCCGGAGCGCACCGAGATTGACCACCTGCCGGGCCCCACCGGCCAACTCGACCTGCGCGAGATCGCCATCGGCCGGCTGATGCTCGACAATTTTCCGCACATCAAGACCTTCTGGATCATGAACACCATCGAAATCTCACAGATAGCCCTATGGTATGGTGCCAACGACATCGATGGCACCATCATGGACTATGAGATCACCCGCGCGGACTTCGAGGCGACTCAGCAGCGCCTGACACAGACAGAGCTGCTCGATCGTATCGTGGAGGCGGGGCGCAAGCCGGTGGAGCGGGACAGTCTTTACAATCTTGTCTGTACCGATAGCCTGCAGACCGAGGCCGCTGGCTAAGATGATTCAGGACATCGCAGAAAAGATTTCAACTGGTGAACGACTGTCGGCTGATGACGCCAGGCGGTTGTTCGCGCATAACAACGTGGCCGAGCTGGGTGTGCTGGCCAACGCTGTGCGCAGGCGCAAGCATCCCGAGTCGGTTGTCACCTACAACGTCGGTCGCAACATCAACTACACGAATGTGTGCTGGGTGAAGTGCGATTTTTGCGCTTTCTATCGGCCTCCGGGCTCCGATGGGGGGTACACGCTGCCCCACGAGGAGATCTTC
>JAYZCA010000009.1:0-6926 GCA_036339235.1 Candidatus Latescibacterota bacterium
CGGGGCCTGCTCTTTGGTGCCGACGAACCGACCCTCCGCCCCCGTTGTGCCACGGTACAGGCCCCCGGCGGCACAGGGGCGCTTCGCGTCGCCGGCGACCTCATACACGCACAGTTCCCTGGCGCCACGCTGTGGCTCAGCGAGCCCACGTGGGCCAATCACCCGAAGATCTTCGCTGCCGCGGGGTTGCCCACGGCGAGTTATCCCTACTACGACAGCGGCGCTCGTGCCGTCGACTTCGACGCCATGATCGCGGGCCTGGGTGAGACTCGTGCAGGCGATATCGTCCTGCTGCACGGTTGCTGTCACAACCCCACAGGCGCCGACCTGAGTATCGAGCAATGGCAGCGCCTTGGCGAAATCCTCACAGCCAGAGGTCTGTTGCCTCTCATCGATTTCGCCTACCAGGGATTCGGCGATGGCCTGGAGGAGGATGCTGCGGGCCTGCGTGGACTGCTCGAGGGCGTGCCCGAAATGCTTGTGGCCAGCTCGTTCTCGAAGAACTTCGGCCTATATCGGGAGCGCGTCGGCGCCCTGACGGCAGTGACGGCGTCCGAGAACACGGCGGCGAACGTGCTCAGCCAGTTGAAGGTCTGCGTGCGCACGAACTTCTCGAACCCGCCCGCCCATGGGTCGGCAATCGTCACCGAGATCCTGCAGGATCCGACGCTGCGGACTCAATGGGAGGCGGAAGTCACCATCATGCGCGATCGCATCAACGGCATGCGGACGTTGCTGGTGGACAGGCTGAAGGCGTTCGCCGTCGTCGAAGACGTCCGAGGCTCTTGCTCAGGCGACTTCTCCTTCATCGCCCGCCAACGCGGTATGTTCTCGTTTTCCGGGATGACGGCGGAGCAGGTCGGACAGCTGCGTGCGGAACACGGGGTCTACATCGTGGGCTCGGGGCGAATCAATGTCGCCAGCGTCACCCCCGACAACGTCGACGGTCTGTGCGCGGCCATCGCCGCCGTGCTCTGAGCGCTACGCTCTTAGTAAACCGATAGAGCTCGCAGGCGTGCCACGATCGGCGGCAGCACCTCGACGACGCGGTCCACCTGGTCGGCGTCGTTTCCGTATCCGAGACTGAAGCGTACGGCGCCGGCGGCAAGGCGCGGCTCCACGCCCATGGCCAGCAGCACGTGGGACGGCTGCGACGTGCCGGCGGTACACGCCGATCCGCTCGAAACAGCGATCCCCTCCATGTCCAGCCCCAGCAGGATCGACTCGGCCTCCACCCGCCGGAAGGAAACATTCAGCGTCCCCGGCAGACGGTGCGTCGTGCTGCCGTTGACGACGACCTCGTCGATGGCCGCCATCAATCCCGACGCCAGCCGGTCTCGCAACCCTTCGAGGCGTTGAGCCTCTGTTGTCATCTCCCGAGACCGCAGCTGTGCCGCCGCGCCAAAGCCGACGATACCGGCGACGTTCTCGGTACCGGCACGCAGGCCCTGCTCGTGCCCGCCCCCGTGCAGCCACGATGCCAGCGACGTTCCGCGGCGCACGTAGAGCGCTCCCACCCCCTTGGGCCCGTTGATCTTGTGCGCTGACAGCGACACCAGGTCGGCGCTCAGCTCCTCGACGTCGACCGGGATCTTGCCGAAGGCCTGCACGGCATCGATGTGGAATACGATGCTGCGCGCGCGCAGGGCCGGACCGATCTGCGCCAACGGCTGCAACGTGCCCGTCTCGTTGTTGGCCAGGATCAATGACACCAGATCGGTGTCGCCCCTGTCAACCTCGGCGAGCAAGGCGTCGGGATCGATACGGCCCAACCTATCGACGCCGACGAAGACAGCCTCCCCGCCGCCGTCGCGAACGGCCTCGGCGGCGCTCTGTACGGCTGGATGCTCGACGGCTGAAGTGACCACGCGCCGACGCCCGTGCAGAGCCCAGTTGTCGGCCTCGGTGCCACCGCTGGTGAATGACATCTCCTCCGGCGTCGCGCCGAGAAGAGCTGCTACCTGTGCCCGCGCGGTCTCAACCGCGGTGCGCGCCTGACGGCCAGCGGCATGGAGGCTCGAAGGGTTGCCGAAGAGCCCCTCGAAAAACGGTGCCATGGCGTCGCGGACCTCGGGATGCACCGGCGTCGTCGCGTTGTGGTCGAAGTAGATCAACGAAACTGAACCTCGGCGCTGTAGGCCCGCAGGATGACAGGTCCCGAGAACAGGTCACCCCGGCTGTCGAAGGTGTTGCCGTTGGTATAGACGAAGCGCTCCGACTCGCCCTGTTCTACCTCTCCCCCTCGCAGCATCACAAGGGAATCGGTCTCGGCCGTACGCTGGAGCAGGTCGACGACAGCGGCATCGACCATCTCGAGACCTCGAAACTTCTCGACGCGCCCCTGGTTCTGCAGTCTCGTCAACTCCTCCCACATCGAGCTCTTGTCCTCCTCGAGTCGCCGCGCCGCCAGGAAGTAGAGAGTGTAGACCTCGTCTCCCTGGGACAGACTCTCCCAGGTATTCTCGCCGGGGGCGTACATCCAGCGGTTGGCAAACACGGTACCCTCGTGTAGTACGGTGTTGTCCCCTCCCGATCGGTAAAGGAAAGTGAAAACCTCGCAGTCCTGCCCCGTGCGAAAACGCAGCTGCAGACGATCGCCCTTCTCCAGCTGACCGCCCTCCTCCCACTGGACGAGGTGCGGGAAGCCACCCTCGTCGCGACGCACCACGAGGTGCAACTCCACGTCGAGGTCGGGCAGGGCGGTGACGGCAGACCCGATCTGCCGCGACTGGCGCGCTGCCGTGAGCCGCGTCAGGTCACGCTCGGCTATGCGCACCGTCGACTCCTGTCGCATCTCCCCGGTGGCGCCGTCTGCCAGGGCCAGGCGCAAGTAGACCCAGGGAGAGGCGATGCGAACCTGGCCCACCGTGAGCAGATCTCCCGGCAACTGCCGCCAGTCATCTGGCAGCAGGCTGTCGGAAGGCCAGTCGACTTCGTCGACGTGGGCGCCGCCGGCGACACCGGCATCCGGACGGACCCTCACGCCGGCTCGGAGGGCCGCCGACAGAAGTGCCTCGTCGAGGGCCGCCGTCTCTGGAGATGTCTCGCCGTCGACGAGACGGAAGCCCGCGACGGTCACCGTATCCTGAGTGTCCCAACCCGTCAGAACCCGTTGGAATTGTGCGTCGATATCCGGCCCGGCAGATCGCCGGGTCCCGATCCAGCACGACGACAGAATCAGTGCCACGAGAATCCATCCCGTCTGGGCCCCAACTCTCCTCAACCGTCCTCCCGCTCTTTGGGCTTCGACGTGTCCGAGTCTGGCTCGAGGTTGCCATCCGCCAACTTGCCGCGTTCGAGAAAGCTCGTGCCCGTCAGCAACTCCCGGCGCAGGCCGACAAAACCGGTGGAGGTCGCTGCCCCCCCGTCGACCTGCCCGCGACGCGACTCGTCAGCGCGCGCCGCCGTGTCGGGCATCGCCGCCGCCAGCGGGCGCGCCCGCTGACGGGCCCGCGAGCGCAACTGCTTCTCGAGCAGGATGCGCCCCAGCAGCTGCTTGGCCTGCTCCAGGATCGGTCGCCGCTTTTCATCACGATCCGACACCTGTTCAAGCACCTCGTAGAGAGCGGACACCGCCGGCGGTCCCAGGCTCGGGATGCGAGCCAGCAGACTGTCGTACTCCTCGCAGCGGTCGAGGCGGACGAGGATATTGGCCAACTGAAAATTGACGTCCGGGTCCGTGGGACCAAACTCAGCCAGCGTGCGCGCATAGGCGCGAGTGTACATCAGCACGCCGCTCGGGTCGCTCGTCTTGCGATGCGGATGATCCGCCAACAGCGCCCGGATGGCCTCGTCTTCGTGGACCCGCCTGCGGTCACCCAGTTGCGCCACGCCCTTGCCGTGCTCCCCGTCGCCGTCCATGCGATCCAGCAGTTCGCAGGCACAGGAGACGATGGCCTGCTTCTTCATCTTGAAGGTCGCCCACTCATCCGACTCGCCGAGACCGTGATGGGAGATCACCTCGAGCAGTTCCTCACGCGCCGGGTCGCCGAGTTCGATGACCTCCAGCACTCGCTGCCGGTAGTCGGACCACCGATCGAGGCGCACGAGGATACCCACCAATGCACCGACAAGGTCGTCTGCCGCGACGATCTCCCCTGCCTCTGGCGCCGCGCTGCCGCCGGCGATCTTCGCCCCCGGTGGGCGGCACAGAGCGCGGCACTTGCCGACACGGGTATAGACGCCTGCCGGGTCTGAGGACAGGGAGACCAGATACGACCACAGGGCATGGATCAGTGCGTGCGCCTCGGCGACGTTGTCGCGATAGGCGTGAAAGAAGCCGCGCAATCCCGCCACACCCAGATCGAGCACTGTTGTGAGGAACACGGCCCTCGGCTTGGGCACGACACCCTTGCAGAACTCCATCAGCAGCGGCTGCGGATCGAAACGCAGAGCATCACGGTAATCGTGCAGGGCATCGGCGAAACCAGCGGGCTCGATGGACTGCCCCTTGCGCCGCGCCAAGTCGTGGGCGGCGCCGTGGATGATGTCGCGGTCGAAGAGGAACATGCGCGGGTATTGAAATATGTCGGCGATGCGCTCCATCTTCGACTGCGCCCAGCGCGTCTCCAGTTCCGCATCGAAAACATCGCGAGCGATCTCCCACGGCTCGCGCGTCCAGGCATTGACGTCCCGCACGTGGATCAAAGCGCTGCGATAGCCTTCGATGAACTCCTCCGTCTCCGACTTCAACGCCTCCGGGTGCACCCGACGGTGGCGATTGTCATCCAACACCAGTCGCCGCAGCAGCGGCTCGCTGAGACGCAGGCCCGAAGGGCGGGAGCCTCTCGCGCCGGCGGCTCCGTGGCCGTTGCCGTTGCCCGCGGGCCGCATCCGGGCCCTCTCGCCGAAGGCGGTCAGCACATCTGCAAGCAGTAGATAGTCGAGCAGCATCCAGGCGGCGAAGATGATGCCCTCGGCGATGGACCAGTGGTTATAACCCTTGTCCTCGGCCTGGTGCAGCAGGATCTCGGGCATGTAGATGGTTCGCCGGCGGCGACCGATATGTATTGCCTGGTGGCAACGCACATCCCGGAAGTGCAGCAGCGTGTCGCCACGCACGAGAGTGATCGAAATCGGGCCCTCGATCAGAGCATCGCGCAGGTACGGCGGCACCTTCTTCAGCACCCGCCAGAAAAACAGGACCAGGGGGTCGGCCGCACGTAGACGAGGCAGCCGGCGATCTTCGGGGAAGTGTGGCAGGCGCGTCTGCTCGCCGAAGAGAATGACTCGGTCGGCACCGGCGATCGACCTGTTGATGTCGGCGTGCGGCACATCGCCGTCGAGAATTCCGAGGTTGACCTCTGTCGGGGTCTCGTTATGGGGTGGGGGCGTCATCATCTCAACGAATATAACAAGGAACGTGACAAATCCCCTTGGACCTTGCTATCATAAAGCATGATGCTGACATCGAAGACTGTGAACCACAGAATGTTGGACGTTCGAGCCCCGTTGCTCGCCTTCATCCTCTTCGGCGCTGCATGCTCCTCGCCGCCGGCGCCGCCAAAGCCGGACGAAGCCCCCGTCGCCCAGGCCGGACCCGACCAGGACGTGACCTTGGGGACGCTGGTCACGCTCGACGGATCGGGTTCCACCGATCTCGAGGACCAGGTACTGTCGTACGTGTGGTCTGCCGATGAGTCCAATCCGTCAACCGTCGTGCTGACCAACACCTCCATCGTCCGCTTCACACCCACCCAACCCGGCGACTACACGTACATCCTCGTCGTCACCGCCGGCAGCACATCGAGTAAGCCAGATTCGATGCATCTAACCCTGCGTGGCGATGACAACAGCACGCCCGTCGCCCGGGCCGGGCCCGATTATGCTGCCACCCTTGGGGGCAGCTTCTTCCTCGACGCCAGTAGCAGCACCGACGCGGACGGCGATTCCCTGTCATTTTTGTGGGAGACTCTCGCCGACCCTGAAATCGTGTCGATCGCAGACTCCTCCGCAAAACAGACGCAGATCCTGCCGCTGCTGCCTGGCACCTACACTTTTCTGTTGAGCGTCAGCGACGGCGTTCTGACTGGTACCGACGAGATCACCGTTCTGGTCACGAGCGAGGGCAACGTCGCCCCCGTCGCCGACGCCGGTCCCCCGCTGACCGTCGCCGTGGGCACGATCGCAAAGCTCGACGGCAGTGGCTCCCTCGATGCCGATAATGATTCTCTCTCCTACCGCTGGTCGGTGGGCAACAATCCTGGCGAGCCGGTGACCCTGTCCGACTCGACTGCGGTATCTCCCGACTTCACACCCACCCTGCTGGGGAGCTACGTCTTCGGTCTCATCGTCAACGACGGGATTTCCGCGAGCCTCCTCGATACGACGATGGTCACCGTCGTGGCCCAAGTATACGCCAAGCGCTCGGGGATGATCGAGATACCGGCGGGCGGCTTCCGCATGGGATCCGAAAGCGGACTGGCTGGCGAGACCCCGGTTCACACGGTCGACATCAGCACCTTCTGGATCGACTCTACGGAAGTTACCGCCGTCCAGTACGCAGTGTGCGTCAACGGTGGTGGCTGCACGACGCCGGCGCAGCGGCCGGGTTGTACCTTCGGTCTTGACGAGCGCGCCGACCATCCCATCAACTGCGTCGACTTCGCGCAGGCGGAAACGTTCTGTGGCTGGGCGGGCAAGCGGCTACCCACAGAGGCGGAATGGGAAAAGGCGGCGCGAGGACCGCATGACGAGAGGCGCTTCCCCTGGGGAAATGAAGATCCGAACCTCTACCTGATCACTTCTCCCGAGGCACGCCTGCTGAACTATAACGATGTCACCGGCGAGACCGCCGCCGTGGGCCAGCACCCCGATGGCGTCAGTCCATACGGTGTGCACAACATGGCAGGCAACGTCATGGAATGGGTGGCCGACTGGTATGCCCCAGATTATTACGCGGTCAGCCCGACCAGCGACCCTCCGGG
>JAYZCA010000010.1:0-12226 GCA_036339235.1 Candidatus Latescibacterota bacterium
TCACAGGACAACGCGTTATCACTCTCGCACGTGGCATGCGGGAGGCAGGTGGTTACAGCATTGGTTGGGATGGCATGGATGACGCAGGAAGAGCTTTGGTGTCAGGTATGTATTTCTACAACCTCACCGCCGGCGATCGTAGCGAGACGCGGAAACTGATCCTGCTGCGCTAGGAACCTGTCCGCCTCGAACGTGTCAGACATGTGCAGGCTGCGGAAGGAAGGCGTGTCCTTCCGACAGATCGCCACGAGGCTGGGTGTGTCGCCGGGGACAGTAGTCAACTACACAAAGTCTTGACGGCTGGCAAGACTCAGCCTACTTATCAGATTCCGAGCTCAGAGATCACCGGCGACCCTCTGCGTCTCTTCCAAAACCCGAAGCATATTCTCACCCAGGAGCTTTCGAAGATCCGACTCGTCATGGCCGCGCCGTAGCAGCTCGCAGGTAAGGGAGGGGATCTTACTGACGTCCTCCAGATAGCGCGGATGGTAGCCGCCGGTCCCCTCCCAGTCCGTACCGATGCCTACGTGGTCCCAGCCGGCCACCCGGGCGATGTACTCGATGTGGTCGGCGACATCGTCGAGGGTAGCTGGCCTGATGTCGTGTGCCACCATGAAACGCTCCTGCTCTTCGCGCTGCGCTTCCACGTCTTCCGGGTGACGAGTCTTGAACTCATTCATGTGCGCGGTGATCTCCGACCTCAGTGCCTTCAGTTTCGGATAGTCGTCCGAGAACGCCTGGCTCACCAGAGCCGGGGCGAAGTTTACGCACGCTACGCCGCCTTTGGCAGCCAGGCGGCACATCAGGTCGTCTGATAGATTCCTCTCGGCCATCGACTCCGCGCCGAGAATGCGTGCCATCTCTGGCAACGGGCTGCACAGGGCGCGCGCATTTGAGTGCGTGGCGATCACCGGGGAGCGACTGAGCTCCAGCACCTCGAGTGCCGCTCGATCCGTGGCGTGCGAGATGTCCGGGATCACGCCGATACGGCCCATCTCGCGCACCACGTCCCGGCCTAGGCCACTCAGACCGTTCCATCTGATTTCGCCAGTCGAAGAGTCACATAGCAGGTTCGTCCAGGCGTGCGTCATGGTCATGTACTGAACACCCAGTCG
Source organism: Candidatus Latescibacterota bacterium (assembly GCA_036339235.1). Classification (GTDB taxonomy): domain Bacteria; phylum Latescibacterota; class UBA2968; order UBA8231; family UBA8231; genus UBA8231. Next base: position 1,116 of record JAYZCA010000010.1, read on the forward strand.
ACGGAAGACGCGCAGCGCTCGCACGCTTCCACCGAGGAACTGGCCCGCCTGCATGCCCATGAGCACTGCGATCTTCCCCTCGGCGCAGATCCTGCGAACGTCGTCCACGGTGAGGGCCAGCTCGAATTGCTCGGGATACCTGTCGAGGATGTCAGTAAAGATCGTGTCGGCCAGTTCCAGACCTTGCAACGGGATTTTGGTCTCGTCTTCCCCGGTGCTGCCGCAGATGGCCTGCCAGATCACATTCACCGCGCCGTCGCGCAGCCGCGGCAGATCCAGGTCACCCGTGCCAGGCGTCAGACCTTGCCAACGCTTGCCGATGTCACGCCCAGGTTTGATGAGCGCCTGCGAGCTCATGCAGGCGGCGTTCATGACGATCGCGGTCCGATGGATCTCCAGTGCACGTTGCCGAAGCTCGTGGTCCTCTCGAGCTGTCTGAGTCTCGGGTTTGCCTTTCATTTTCGTCAGGCCTCATGGTGAGGGTTCGGGTTGTATTGTAGCATGCACCGCCAAGCGGTGCACCCGCCCCCCCCTCGCCACCCTCGGCGTCTGCTGACGAGATGTGACCGGCACACGAGCTGGTATGCAGCCACCCCATGCCCGAGGCAGAGACGGAACCGATACTCAGCGTCCGGCCTCGTTGACCCAACTGGGGCAAGAGCTGCCGTAGGAGACTCGCTCAAACGTCGGCGGCGGTACCGATGGTACGACGGGCGCGATCGCTCATCTGCTGGGGCGTCCACTTCGGCTCGCGGACCAGACGCACCTCGACGTTGCCGACATCGCGCAGGCGGCCTCGGATCTGTTCTTCGATGCCATCCGAGAACCAGCTGTACCATGTTTCGCGTCCCGCATACGGCATGACGATGTCGACGCGCACATCGTTGCCGTCGACGGCTACCTCGCGCACGACGCCGATATCGAGGAAGCTGAGCTGGCCCGGACCCCACGGCGATCCCTGCACGTAGAGCTCGAACTCGTTCGTCGCCCGTAGCGCGTCCATCACATTGTCGAGCGTGACGGTCCTGGGCGCGGGGGGCGCCTCGCCCTGGGTGACGGGGTGGAGGAGCCGTTGCTGGTGGCCGACGAGATCGGCCAGTCCTGCGTGCTCGCCTCCTTCCTCGAAGCGGTGCAGGACGTAGGCGTTTTTCTCGTACACGTGATCTCCGGCGCGCATCGCGGCGTGCTGCACCGGATAGCGGACCCAGGTACCTGTGTGCGAAAAGCCGGCGTGGGACGGCTGCGGCCAGTTCGGGTTCGTGTTCTCGAACTCGAGGTGAACGCTGCCGAAGCCCTCACCCGTTTCGCGATTGAAATGGGTCATCCAGCGCGGATCCTCGGACTTCCAGCCCCTGGACCCGAAGCCGATCTCGCCGTCCGCTCCCATCCAGGCCCGTTCGGCCAGGTCTTCGCCGATGACGAATTCGTCGTTGCGACAGTCGCGAAAGTGTACGTCCTCGAGGACCTCGAGGTTCGACTCCATGATGACGTAGGGCTGGCCGGCCCAGAAGGAGTACGTCACCGTGGCCATCACTTTGTGGGGCCGGCCGACCTGGGGACCGAGCGACAGGATCGGGTGGCCCCAGCGGCGGATGCGCACGCACACCGGGCCTCGGATGACGTCATAGTCGAACATCGGCGGACCGTCCCAGTTGGTGAGCCGATAGCGGCCGACGCGCTCGTCACTCCAGTCCGGCCCCCAGTGAATCGTACCCTCCACGCCGTGGCCGTGGCGGTTCACGAGCTCGGCCGGACCGGTTTTTGAGTAGTGATCCTTCCAGTTGCCATTCATTTCTCCGAGGACGGCCCGATAATGCCCGTTCTCCACCTCTAGGGCATACCCCTCGCCGGAAACGGCCAGGTCGGTGTCATAGTCGGGTTCGGGCGCACCCGGGTTGCCGTAGAGCACGAGGTACGTCGTCGCGCTCTGAGCGAGAACATCGGCGAGGAAGAACAGCCGACAGCGCAGTATCTCGTCTTCGCGGGCAATGGAGTGCACCTGACTCGGCACCTCTGTGATCGGGCCGGCATCGCCGTCGACGCGGGCCACGCGAACCTCGCGGGCAAGGTCGGTGATCTGACGGTCAGGGAAGTCCACGTCGATCTCGACGGGCTCGCTACGGCGCTCGTGGGGGGTCTCGTTCTCCAGTACCAGTCGCTTGGCGTAGCGCCAGCCCGTAGGCGGTTGCCCCCAGGCTTGCGGCAGAGCATCGACAGCGTCCCAGTCCTGGGCGGGGACGTAGATGGCGGCGGCTTTCATTGACGGGCTTCTCCGGTGCTTCTTGCGGTTCAGATCAGCGTGCCCCGGAAAGGCTCGCCCTCACCCGTGACCGCGCGTGCCAAGTGGGGGAACAATTCGTCGTGCACCTGCGCTCCTTGTCGGAGATGGGACATCCGGGCCTCGTCGGCGGTATCGAGCATGGTCGGGTAGTACATGCCAGCGGTCGTGACGATGTCGCGAGCACCCGGCGAATGTCTGCTCAGGTAGCTGCGCAGGGTCTCCATGTCCTCGGGGGTTTTCGCGTGGCGGGTGCAGTTCATCGTGAACATGCGCCGTCGGCTCCCGCCTCCGAAAGAGGCGTGGTAGAGATCGTGGTTGAAGATGACGACATCGCCGGGGTCGGCCTCGAGGGCAACGCTTCCCGGAAACTCGTCCGGCGCTACGCCGAACAACGATTCGGACTCGTTGACATTGATCCCGGTTTTGCGCACGAAATGATCCGGATGATGACTCCCTGGAATCACCCGCAGACAACCGCTGTCGCGCCGTACCCGATCCAGATAGAACGCGGTCTTCGTCGCCCACAGCTGACCCCAGTTGCCATCCGGGTGCCACCCGGTGTCACCGGTGTAGTAGTTGCCGTCGCCTCCGCAGTAGTTGAAATCCTCGCCAGTCACGCCACCGATCAGGCCCACTATGCCAGTATGATCCATAAGCGCACACAGATCAGGTGAATGCTCGATCGGGCCGACAAACATCGTCCTCTTCGTGCCATCGTGGTCGTCGCCCCCGCCCCAGTTCTGCATCGACCACTCAAACGCATCAGTCACTCTGTCGACTTCGTCGGGCGCGAGCAGCTGCCGGATGACGAGGTAGCCGAAGTGGTCGAAGAACGAGGTCTGCTGGTCTGTCAGTTTCATCGCGATCCTCCCGTGGAATGAGGCCGGGGCGTCCCTCTTGCGCTCGGCCAAGCGGCCATCGTCAGTTTCTCCGTACGGAGGGTGCCTCCATCACCGCGCGTTCCTCTTCCTTCATATCCTCGATATAGGCCGGATAGGCGATCTCATGCGCACCGGCACTGTACGCCTGGAACCCAGGGCTGAACTTGTACAGCAACGCTCTGCGCTGGTGGTCTCCGTTCCAGGGCAGAGTGCCGTGGGTCAGCTGTCTCGGTAAAGATGACGGCGTCCCCAGCCTTCGCGTGGACATCGACGACGTGCTCCTGGTAGCGTTCCCAGCCTTCATGGACTGCGAGCATGGCAGGTTCGCCTTGTGGCTCCCGGGGATCACCCCTTCACAGCCTTTCTCCATTACGATCAGACGGGGCCGTGATCGAGGCGATAGCCTTCGCCGAGAACCTCTTCGAGATACGGTTTGACCCCGGCGTGGACGAGCAGTTGGCGAAAGGGCTCGCACCAGGGACGGTCCCAGGCGAGCATGCCTCCCATATCGAGCCGATGAGAGGTTCCCGCGAGCGCGCTGGAGTTGCCGGCCAGGGATCGGTCCATCTCCGTCATCTGATCGGCGTGATGATCGATGGCGGCGTTGAGGGTGCTCACCTCCTGTTCGCCGAGCACGCCGCGAAGGACCAGGTAGCCGTTGAGGTCGAAGAGGTATCTTTCGTCTTCGTTCATGGGGTGACCTCCATTGAGTCTCTGTCCACAGGGCTCGCATCGAGCCAATAACATACTGCCAAGTCTGCCTTGCGACGCTGGCCGGCGGTCGCATCGTAAATGAACGCGACCGTTGCTTTCCTCCTGGTCTGTTGATCAGCGTGCGGACAGGGCGAAGTCGTACACCGCTCTCGCCACATTGGCGATCACGCTCTCAGCGTCACGCACCGCGATAAAGTCTCCCTTCCCCCGCGACCTCACGAACACGGATAACACGACCTGACCCTGGTTCCCAGGAAGGGTGACAATGCCGACATCGTTGATCGCGACCCCTGGGATCGTGCCCGTCTTGTGCGCCAGTATCGTCGACTCAGGCAACCTGCCTCTAAGCCGTGACTCTCCTGTCTCGCAGCGCCGCATGATGTCCATGAGCAGTGCTGAACTCCGCTTCGACAACAGCTCTCCGTGGAGGACCGCCGCCAGCAGTTTCATCATGGCCTCGGGTGTCGAAGTATCGCGTACATCAGCCGTGAAGGCCTCCGACGCTTCGACCGGTGGTCGCTCGGTGAAGGCCTCGTTGTGCTCCTGCAGGAACGGATACGACCACTTTCCCTCAGGTATCCGACCTGTGATGCCAAAAGCGTCGGTCAGCAGGGTTTTGGTCGAACGATCCACCCGCATCCCCTCGATGCCGGAGCTGCGCAGGAAATCACTGACCTCCTCGGGACCGCCGGCGAGCCCCAGGAGCATGTCGCTCGCCGTGTTGTCGCTGATAGTCAACATGACCGTGAGAAGATTGTGGACCGACAGCGCCACACCGGGCTCGCTGAAGTGGGCCTTGATGATCCCCCCGCCCGGGCTGAGGTCGTTCTGGGTGATCTGGATCATTTCGTCGAGCCCGAGGCGCTGCTCGTCAATCCGTTTCAGCAGCCCTGCGGCGATCGCCACCTTGTAGGTGCTGGCCATGGGGAAGGCCTCCCCGGCGTTCAGCGTCAGCCGCTGACCGGACTCGACGTGACAGAAACTAACGCCGATGAGGGCGGTTGTGTCGGCGGCGATCCGCTCCAACTCGGCTTCGATTCGTTCAAAGGTCTGCATGGCTCATCCAGATCTCAGCGTCATGGCTTGCGGGCGATCAATCCGCCTCCGGCATCACGGTGGAATAGGTCACCACGACCTCCACGCTTTCTACCGTGACCTGGCCGTCGAGACGGGGCGGCCTGCCGTGCATGGCCATGCCCACCTCATTGGTACCTCTCCGCAGCGCTCCGGACGGCAGATCGAATTCGAGCCAGTCGTAGAGATAGCCGTAGCGCTGCCGGCGGGTCGGGGCCGGCAACGGCTGTCCGTTCACACTCACTGTCATTGAATCCGCTGGACTCCAGTCTGCCAGGCGCAACTTCAGACACGCGTGGGCCCGCTCCGTATCGTCGGCGATGTAGAGCCTCACGATCTGACCCGGCGCTTCAGACCCGGTGAGGAGGGACAGAGGCAATGGCGAATCGTAGCCTTGGGCCGCGGCAGCATCGCCATGACGTCTCACGACATAGTGCTTCGGCTTCTCGCGAAGAGTATCGGGATCGTGAATCTCGGAGAGAATCTGCTGGTTGGCGCCGTTCGGGTAGCGAAACCAGGGCAGGTAGATGCCATCGGCGCCCTTATCCCAGTACGCCGCCGCGCCGGCATGGTAGTGGCCCTTTTCAGCCATATGCGTACCCACGCTGTAATCGTGGCCATGGAGAACCGGGTCGTCGCCCTGGATGCGCGCCTGCAGGGCGGGATAGACCTTGCATTCGGTTTCCCGGGTTAGTTGGACAAGCCATTCAAAGGGAAAGTCCGCATCCAGATTCTGGCTCCCATAGAAATTTGGCACGACGAAATCCAGCAGCCCTTCATGGATCCATGTCGGCACGTCCAGCCCCGCCACGAGGTTGCCGTCGCGTGTCGGCAGCACCCGAGCCCCCAGGAGGATGGGACGCCCCTTCTCTTCGGAGGCTTTGTCGACCGCCTGCCGGATCTCCTTCACAAAACCGGTCATCAGAGGCGTGTTCTCCTCCACCTCGCCCTCCTCGAAGAAGACGGGTTCGAAGACCCAGTCCAGCTCCAGGCCGTCCACGTCATACCGGCTGACGTATTCTTCGGCCAGAGCAAAGCGTTCCGCCCGCACCTCGGGATAGACGTAGTTGAAACTGGACGAACTCCTCGTCCGCAGACACCATTCGGGATGATCGAGGTTGAACTTCGAGTTGAACACGCTGTCGGTGTCCGGCGGTCCGGGGTTGGCCATGCGCAGACTCGCGAAGAACTCCATGTCCTTCTCATGTGCCCGGTCGATGAGTACGTCGAGCGGATCCAGGCCACGCTTGATAAGACTCTGGATGTTCTCTGCGGCCCGGTAGGCATACATGGTGTCGAACCCGTCGAATCGCTCTCCCCAGATCTCTCCCACCCGGGTGTGGTGGAACACCGTCGCTCCGGGACCAGAACCGTAGACCAACGTGTCCACCCGGGTCCCAAGCAGTTCGTCCACAGGCGCACGCACGTCTGCCAGGCTGATGGGCGGGTCATAGCAATACAGGTAGTAGTGACGCGAGTCGTTGTAGAAGAGCAGGCGTCTATCGCTCATTGGGGCCTCCTGTCGTCATTGAGCTCATTCTGAGACTTCCTCTCAGTCATTCCTCGTCATCGCTGTGCCGGTCCACATTGCGTGGAGAGTGCGACCTCCGTCGCCGCCCCCCATCGCCGTTGTCGGGGCCGCCACCGGCGACCGTCGTGATCACACCGGTCGCCAGATCGACGGCGCACGCGTCGGTTGCCTACATCGGTGAAACAAAGCCTGTGCTGCGAAACATCCATATCGATCCCCGATCCGACTCGGCGCTACGTGAGAGCGGCGCAGCCTCAGACAGCGCCCGCGTCCAGTTCCTCGGTGCCGGGCAGGGTCGGCTCCGCCGCCTCGGCGTCGGCGCCTGGCGCCGGCAGGATTTCCAATTTCTCTCGGCTGGCATCCAGACGGAAGCGGATCAGCCAGACTCCCGTGCGTTGCTGACGATGGCCGGTTCCGCAGTGCCTCGGCGTAGGACGTGGGCAGACCTTCCTCGCCGGGATGATCGTGAAAATAGAACTGCCGATGGATGTCGAGCTCGGGCGTTGGGCGATCAACGTCGTCCCGTGCCAGGTCCCCGTGCGTTTGGCGAGATCGTAGAGCATCCCCATCCAGCCGAGACCGATGACCGCTCCGCGGTACTGTGCCATGTGAATTGTCTCCTTGGCTCTTACGTGCCGATCCTACCAGGGAATCGACAGGTTGAATTCGTCGGCCAGCCCGGCAAGCGAAGCCATGGCATCCGTCGAGATAGGAATGCCCGTTCTCTGATAGTCCAACTCCTTCTGCCACGCGCGACCACCCGGCAGGGAGGACTCGGAGTAACCAGGTAGAGGCTTCATGTTGCTCGTCTCCTCCATGAGCCGGTCCATATCCTCCTTGAAAGCGTCCAGGGGTGTGAACCGATCCACGTCGAGAGCCATGTGGAACCCTGACTGATCGGCGCCTTTGAACTGGGTCTGCCCTCTGTCGAACTCCGGCAGCATCTGTCCGCCCAGCGTCCCGGACAGAATGTTGGCCACGTGCGACATGCCGATGGCCTTGATGAATACCTGCGGCATTCTGCGAAAGCACTCATCGTCCCACGGTGTGTGACTGGCCAGATCGAGCAGAAAACAGGGGCGCTCATCGCCCGCGGGAAAACCGAAAGCCAGCGGCGGGCTGCCCTGGATAGAACCGTGAATGGTGCTGTCGGGAGAATAGGAGGGTGCGGCGCTGCGGCCGGACAGGCTGATGCCGATCAGATCCTCTTTCAACGCCATGCGCACGTACTTGCCGGAGCTGCCCACGTGATCGTGATATGTGGTCGTAACGATGCCGATGCCGAGTTCCCTGGCCCGGTCGATGGCCATGCTCATGGCCCGCGTCGCCACGATCATGCCCAACCCGCCGTCGCCGCTGAGCGCCGCCGTCACCGGTCCCTGGTTCAGAACCCGGATCTCCGGGTGGGAGTTCATCCTCCCCTGCTGAAAGGACCGCACGTAGCGCTCCACCTGCGTCACGCCGTGACTGACGACACCCCGCAGCTCGGTGTCAATGAGCAGATCCGCCACCAGGAGCGCATCCTGATCTGGAATCGGTACGGATCTGTAGATCGCCGCCACCAGCATCCGCAGATCTTCCACGATGACACGGATACCATCGTCGGGGGGCACGTTCATGACTGCCCCCGCTCCAGAACCATGCCCTCGCGCTCGAGGCGCTCGAACATCGCCCGGTAATCCGGCGTGCCGTCGTCGTCCCAGTACTCGGTCTCGATCGGCGCGTCGTAACTCATGGGAATCATCCGACGCCGATCGGGTCGCACCATGAAGATCGACTCCTGTGGATCGGCAATGTTGTACATCCGCGTCCCGTTCTCAAACCGCGACTTGATGATCCACTTCGGCTGCTCGGGCAGCTCTAACGAACTCAGCCGTTCGAGTTCAGTCCGGTTCAGGGTGACCCCCAGGCCAGGTCCCTCTGACACCCGAAGGAAACCGTTCGTCGGCTCCGGGCACTCGTCGACGACATCGGCGCTCCAGGTCTCACAATCGCTGAAGAAATGGAAATTTCCCGAGGGAAAGGCGGCCAGCATGTGACAGGGTCATGGCCCGGGTGATGTTGCCCCCACGTTCTGCAGCATGAAGGGGATACCACCGGCGGCGAACAATCCCGCGCGGTGGATCGCGTCCCCGATGCGAGCGTGACCGAGCATGTACACGTCGGCTGCCCCCGTGAGTACCTCGTAGGTGGCCCCCAGTGGGCAGTGATGGAGGACCACCGGCAAGGGCGAGCGCTTGCGCAACTCGATATACCCGGGCAGGTCCTGTGCCGGCAGGACATCCTCGAAGCACCCGGCGATCGGGTAGCGCGCCAGCTTGTGCAACAGCTCGATCATGTGGTCGTCGGTGCCATGCATGGTGAAATCATAATGCACCTTGAACCCCGGTGGCGCCACCGCCTGCATCGCCTCCGTCTGGTCGATCACGTTTTCGAAGGGTGACAGGTAAAACTTGAGCCACGTGTAACCCTGCGCACTGTACTGCCGCACCGCCTCCGCCATGCGCTCCGGGTGGGTCGACACCGTTCAGCTACCCACCGGCACCCATGAGCGGTGTTTCTGTCCGATGAGCTTGTACACCGGCACGCCAGCGGCCTTGCACATCAGATCGTACATCGCTGTGCCGAGGCCCAGCGACACCTCGTCCCCCACGTGGTCGAAGGGGTTGGTACCGATGTAACCGTCGATCGTTTCCTGGGGCTCCGTGTTGTGAGATTCTCCGAGACCGATGAGGCCGTCATCGGTATGGACCACGTAGATCGTGCGTGCGATCGGCCCGTAGTAGTGGTTGAGCTGGGAGGAGATCCAATCCACGTACGGCAGGGTAATGCGATGGATCTCAATCTCGGTGACTTTCATGGAAGTGGGATAGGCGCCTCGCCCATCGGGTCAATCCCCTTCGGCTGCGCTACGTCATAGGTGATTACATCCCACGAACGGCCGTCCTCGCGGAATCGGACATCGGTCAATATCTCCAGTTTGTCTGTGCCATCGCGCCGGACATCAACCACCTCCCGGTGCGACTCTGTCGATTCTCAGTCCTTCCGGGCGCTCCATGTCCCGGTAGCGCATCAGGATCTCCACCCCGTTGAGACTGCGCGTGAACCCGGCGCGTCCATCCTTCGAGCGACACTCGACTTCGACGATATTCTCACCTCGTCTCACCTCGTCCCGCTCCAGCCGGAAACGGAACCAGTGGGCGGACATGCTAAGTGGAGCCTGGATGTTCATACTGCCCGCGAGCTTCGTCGCCATCGTCAGGCCACGCTCGTCGGTGATCTCCGCATCTTCCCACGGTACCACGCGACCGTTGAAGCGGAACTCCACGTCGTCGTCGATGCAGAAGAAAGAAAATCGCAAAGTGAGGATCGGCTTTCTCATCTCTCCGTCTGCCCGGGCGCCGTCCACGTCGTCGGCCACCCAGATCCCCAGGCGCTCCGTCTTCCCTTCCTCCAGCGCCACCGGCAGTTGGCGTTCCGGCGTCGTCGTCGGCTCCCCTTCCACGCCCTCCCGCGGCTGCAGGTAGTAGCGCTTCGGCTTTCGGCGGGTCACTTCCGGAAAAGCGGCTTCGCGCAGAAACCGGTATTCCTTGTCATCCAGCGGCCAGCTCATGTAGCCGTGATAGAGCCCCGCGTATCCCCCCTGGTCGAGGGTCTGGCTGAGGGCCCGGGTCATCTCGATGCTGGGCAAGCCCGTACGCTCGTCGTACACCCGGCGCGGGGGACGGTAGTAGGCGGCGCCCCCCGCCGCGTTGGCCGCCTCGGGTAGCCACTGGGGCATCGGCTGCGTGTCTCCGAGGACACGCTTGTCCTGGCCGACGACAAAGTCGACGCTGCCATCGGCGAGCCACGCCTCCACGTCCAGGCCCATGGCCAGATTGTCCTCGCGCTCCAGGCAGACCCGCACCATGACGGGGATCTCGCGGTCCTGCTGGACCCCGATCTCGCGCGCCGTCGAGCGAACCTGAGACATGTACTCGGATAGGATCGATGCAGCGTCGGTCTCGTCCGGCTTGCAGTAGGCATCGCCGAACATGAAGTCCAGTTCGATGCCGTCGGCCTGGTAGTCCGAGAGGATTTCGCGTATGAGGGCCAGCTTGTTCTGGCGCACGGTCTCGAGCGCGAAATCGTACGCCCATTCGTTCCTGCCTTCGACGCCCAGGCAGACTTCCTTCCCTTGCTCCCACTTGAGCAGGCCGCAGCGGTCACCCCCCGGCTGCGCCCCGTCCTGAACCTTGAGGCTGGGAAAAACCCTCACTCCCAGTTCCCGCCCCCTGCTTGTGACCTCGCGCACCTGATCGGTATCGAGTTTCGCCGCCTCCTCCACCATGCGCATGATGCGCCAGTCGATGTAGTTCTCCCACACCTCTTTCTTCTGGCCGATGACGCGGCCCACCTTGCTGTTGTGGAAATAGACGTCGCCGTAGCCGAGGCCCAGGACCAACAGATCCACTCCCGTGCCCGCCACCTCGTCCACCGGCCACTGCAGCATGTGGATACTGGCGGGCGGTTCGATGCGCTTGCCGTGAAAGTGATGGGCGTCGTTGTAGTAGATCAGGCGTGGTTTCTGCATCTGTCTCTCCTTCTTCTCTGACGAGGACCATCAGGTAGGACGGTCCTCGATGGCTTC
>JAYZCA010000011.1:0-31470 GCA_036339235.1 Candidatus Latescibacterota bacterium
GTCGGTCCTCAGCAGGCGTAAGGACGCGACGGCAGCGGCAGTGAACCAGAAGGCCATGGGCGTGTCGACGGCGGCCAGCGGCGACTGCCGCACATGTACTATGTTGACCGCCATCAGGGCGGCGGCGAGCAGGCCCGGCGCCGATGTGACCGGTCCTGCAGCCAGACGGCCACCGAGGACCCCTGCCAGGACCACGGTTCCGAGGGCATAGGCGATACTGAGCCAACGCGCCAAGTCCCGCAGAGGCACAGCGTCAATGAAGTAGCGACTCGCGATCCAGTCGAACAGTCCCACATCGCTGGTAAGACTCTGTAACAGGAAGTCTAGCGCGTAGAGTAGTCCGAGTTCGTAGTAGTGCAGGCTGGGGTAGTAGAAGACGTGGGGATTCAGATCGCCGCTGAACAGGTTCAGCGGGTAGATGACCATGAAACTCTCGTCCGGGTGCCAGATCAGTTCACCGGACCATACTCCCCAGGCGCGCAGTGTTGCGGCACCGACCAGAATGGCCACCAGCGCCAACGCCCCCCGGCGCGAGGCCATACCACGAGCCATGGGCAGGTGCCGACTCAGCCCCCCTCGAGCACCCTGGCGACGGCTTGATGTCCGGCAGTTGTGGCCAGGGTCAAAGCCGTCACGTCGGCGCCAGCCTTCAACAGGGCACGGACTGACACGAGTTCGTTCTGTCGTGCAGCCAGCATGAGGGCGGAGGTGCCGGCCGTATCGCACACAGTGGCATCGGCGCCAGCGTGGAGCAACTGCCAAACCAGCTGCACCGGTCCCTTGAGAGCAGCATACATCAATGCCGTGTGGCTCGCATTGTTGCGCGCGTCCACATCCACCCCACCAGCGGAGTGCTGCCCGCCTCGTCCGTCACGTTGGCGGTGGCACCGCGGGACCGCGGGACAGCGCCGAACCTACATTCTTGGCGTTTCCGTTCTTGGCGGCGCGCAACAGACCGACATTGATCCATTCTTCGGGCATAAGTACAATATAGACCGTCTACTTCTCCCGGCCCACCGCGTCCTTTGAAAACCGTGCCGCCCGTGGATCCAGTTCAGATCCTGTTGCCTGAGCAAGCGCGCCGTACAGTTCCGGTCGCCGGCCGCGGATCCAGCGACGGCCGGTGCAACGACCCAGCAGATCCAGGTCCATCTCTGCTACTACCATGGCATCTTCCGGTTCCCCCGTCTCGGCCAGGACACGGCCGTAACAGTCCAGGATCATCGCGTTGCCGGTGCGCACCTCGTCGTCGTCGATCCCCACGCCGTTGGCAAACAGGAGAAACACACCATTGTCGTGGGCTCGCGCCGGCAGCCAGCGCATGAGCCAGCCTCTCCCCTTCGGGCCGGCAAACTCGGCGCGAATCGCATCGGGGTCTTCCTTCCGGCGATGCCAGAGCATTGGGTCGATCCGGCTCATCGCGTGCGGACTGCGCGAGTCACACCCGCCGGTCTGGTGTGGGGCCAACAGAATGTCCGCTCCCTGCAGCGCCGTGAGGCGCACATTCTCACCCAGGTTGTTGTCCCAGCAGATCAACACCCCCAGCTTGCAGCCCAGATGGGTGTCAACAACGGTGTATCGATCTCCCGACGCCATGTGTTCGCTGATGAAGCAGTGCAGCTTGCGGTGGGTATCGACTTTCCCGTCGGGTTGGGCGACGACATACGTGTTGTAGAGCCGCCCGTCCTCGGCGGCTTCGATCAGACCCACACCGACGATCATCCCGGTCCGGCTCGCCGACTCGACCAGGCGTCGCGTAGAGGGGCCATCCGGCACTGATTCAGCCAGGGCCTCGATCTGCCGCCGGTCGAGTTTTCGTACGTGCCAATAGCCGCTCAGGCACATCTCCGGAAAGGCGATGATCTGCACATCCTCACGGGCTGCCTGCTCACAGAAATGCTCGACCCGACTCCAGTTGTAGCCCAGATCTCCGGGCCGGTGGTTGAATTGAACAGCGGCGGTGCGAATCATTGGGTGTTCCAGGTCTTGGTTTCGAAGTCCTGCAGCAGAAGGCCGGTTTCGTCCTGCGCAGAGGATGGTTGGACGATGCCCATTGCGACGATGAGCGCCACCGCGGCACGCCCATGGCGGAGTCTGCTGATTGGGTCGTACATCTACTCGAGATAGGTCTGGGCTAGGTACCACGCGATCGTTTTCGACCCCTGGGCGGTGACTTCGAGACCGTTGTCGACCATGCGCTCCAGCAGGTCCGCGATATCCTCTTCGGTCTGGAACGGGTAGTGCTCAACTTCGTCCAGTTCATGGCACATCGTGCAGGTCTCCTCGAACAGCGCCCGTGCAGCGCCCAGATCCCGGTCGACGTGCCTGGCCCCGTCCACGGGTGTCACCATCGCCACGCGCACGGCCTGCATTGACTGGCGGCCCGTATCTCCTCTACGCGGCGCGCCTTGGCGGAAGTCTGCAGCTCCGGCGAGATGGCGATGAGAGACGCGGAGGCCGCTCACTGCTCGCTCTCCTCAATCGGCTCGAAGATCTGCCGATTGGCCATACGTTCCACCGTGCGCACCCAGTCCCCGGGCGTGCGCGGCCTCGTCAGGATCGTCTTCAGATTGTGGCATCAGCTTGCGCATTCTCTCCAGGTTCAGTTCGCTGAAGGCGCTGCCGCCCACGGCGGCCTGGCTCCAGTAACTCGCCTTGAAGGCGAAGGGCACCGACAGGCTCACGACCATCGTCGTGCACCACAACAGGTCGCAGCCCAGATACGGGACGACGCCGGAGAAGTGTTTGAAGAAACGAATGATCGAGAGCTTGACGATCAACAGCAGACCGATGGACACCCCCAGCATCAGGTGGGCCACCGTGCGCGTCGAGAACTCCACCTGGTAGTCGAACATACGAGGCACCATCTGTGCCATCAGCAGCAGGTACAGCTCCAGGTAGCAGAGGCCGAGGATGCGATGGATGACCACGAGGGATCGGGGAGCGCTGCTGACGTGCCTTTCCGCGTCGAAAGGACCCCCAGATCTTGAACATCAGGAACACGGCGGCAAAGGCGAGTGAGAGGAACACGATTCCGAGCACGGCGTTGGTGTAGGCGTCCATGTCAGCGATCTCCCTCGGGTATGTTCAAGTGGCTCAACATTATTGGACTCCTGGCCAGTTTTGTATGACCATGATAGTCACCTTGACGCCTCGTTGCTCGGAAGGAAACCGCTGACCCCATGGCCATGACATCGATGCAGTCCATCGAGCCCTTTCTCGACTCGACCTCCCTCCTCACTGATCCGGCCAGCTTGCGCGAACGCGCCCGCGAGTTGGGTTATCTGTTCTTCCCCGCCCTCCTCGACACGACGCCCATCCAGTCGGTGCGGCAGCAGGTCCTCGAGATCTGCGCCGACCACGGTTGGATCGAGCCGGGTACCGATCCGTCTGCCGGCATCGCCCTTGCCGACGACGTCGTCGTCGAGTCCACCGGTGACCCGCGGTGGAAGGCGTTCTACGACGACGCCCAGAAACTGCGCGACTTCCACGCCCTCGCCCTGAACCCGGCGATCGTGGCTGCCCTCGAGGTCCTCTTTGGCGAGTCGGTCCTGCCCCACTCGCGCAACATCCTGCGCGTCATCTTTCCACGCTCGGCGACGCACTCGACACCGCCCCATCAGGACCACTTCTACATCGGCGGCAGCCGCAACACGTGGACCTGCTGGTTTCCTCTCGGCGATTGCCCCGTTGAGCTGGGCAGCCTGGCCGTGGTTCCGGGCTCGCACCTGACCGGCTTCCTCGATGTGCACGAAGCCAAGGGGGCTGGCGGCCGCGCTGTCGATGTAGACGAGGACGGCATCTGGGCGGGAGGCGACTTCACCAGCGGCGATGTGATTTTCCTGCACAGCCTCATGATTCATCAGGGCCGCGACAATCAGACCGACCGCCTGCGCCTGTCCTGCGACTTCCGCTACCAACCACGCAGCCACTGTGTGCGTGCGGACTCCTTGGTCCCCCATATGAACTGGCTCACCTGGGACGAGATCTACGCCGGCTGGCCCGCCGACGACCCCGTGCGCTCCTACTGGCAGGACTGGGATCTCGATGTCGTGAAGGGGGCCTGAGCCGATGAGCGCTGCTAGCCCGGTGCGAATTCTCGTTACCGGCTGCACCGGCCGTGTAGCTACCGTCGCTTGCGCCGACCTGGTGGCGGCGGGGCTCGGTGTCGTCGGTATCGATGTGCGTGAACCAGAGGCTGATGTGGGGTACGACTTCCGGATATGCGATCTCACGGAGGAAGGCGCTCTCGACTCCCATTTGCAGGACATGGACGCCGGGCTGCACTGGCGGCCATCCGCAGTCCACGCCCGGGTACACCTTCCGCCATCTTTGACCTCAACTGCGCCGGCACTTTCCGGCTATTCCAGGCCTGCGCCGACGCCGGTGTGCGCCATGTGGTGGTGGCCAGCTCCATCAACGCCATCGGCTACTTCTTCGGCGCCGGCCTGGCCACTTTACTCAACCTGCGCCAGCGTCACGGCAGCGAGTTTCGCGACACCCGCGCTCTCGTCGAACAGCTGGAGACCCAGGACCCCGACACTGCGCCACAACTACTTCAGCTTCGTCGAACTCGGCGAGGCCTGCCGCGCCATGCGCCTAGCGCTGACCACTTCCTTTGAGGGGCATCACACCCTGTTCATCGTCGACCGGCGCAACAGCCTCAGCCTGCGCGCCGACCTGCTCGCGCGCCTGCTCTACCCCGATGTCCCTCGTCGCGAGGATCTGCTCGACGTGCAATCCCTCGTCGATTGGCGGCGGGCGCAACGACTGTTGAGTTTCGAGAGTCAGATTCCTGCTACCCGGGTCCTGGAGACTTGATTGCAAGATCGTTTTGTTGCCGTTGTTTCCACCGAACTCAATATCCCGGCTCCCCGGGTATCCGCCACCGCCGCCCTGCTCGATGACGGCAGCACTATCCCTTTCATCGCCCGCTACCGCAAAGAGCAGACTGGCAGCCTCGACGAGGTCGCTGTCACCGCCATCCGCGACCGCCTTGCACAGCTGGCGGATCTCGAGAAACGTCGCGACACGATCCTGAAGTCTCTCGAGGACCAGGGCGTGCTCACCGATGAACTGCACTCCCGGATCCAGCAGGCAGGTAGTCTGACGGTAATTGAAGACATCTATCTGCCCTTCCGTCCGAAGCGGCGCACCCGTGCCACCATGGCCCGTGAGAGAGGGCTGGAGCCACTCGCCGAGCAGCTCTTCGCGCAGAGAAACGACTGCGACCCCGATGCGGCAGCCGCCGCCTTCGTCGACGACGAGGAAGTCGCCACCGCGGAGGAGGCCCTGGCCGGTGCCCGCGACATCATCGCCGAGTGGATCAGCGAGAACGCCCAGGCCCGCGCCGAGCTGCGCCGTCTCTACCAGCGCAAGGGAATCTTTCGTTCCACGCTGGTGCGCGGCAAAGAGGCCGAAGCCCAGAAGTACCGCGACTATTTCGAGTGGGAGGAACCCGTCGCCCGTGCCCCGTCCCACCGGATCCTAGCCATGCGTCGCGGCGAGAGCGAGAAAGTCCTCAGCCTCCGCATCCTCGGTCCCGAGGGCGAGTGTCTTTCCGTGCTGGAACGGCGCTTCCTCAAATCCCACAACGCCGCTGCCGTCCAGGTGCGCCTCGCCATGGTGGACAGCTTCAAACGCCTGCTGTCGCTGGCCATGGAGACGGAAATGCGCATGGAGACGCGCAAGCGCGCCGACACCGAGGCGATCCGCGTCTTCGCCGAAAACCTGCGCCAGCTCCTGCTGGCTTCGCCGCTGGGTGAAAAACCTGTCCTCGCCCTCGACCCGGGACTGCGCACGGGCTGCAAGCTCGTCTGTCTCGACGCGCAGGGTGGCCTGGTCCACGACGATGTCATCTTCCCCGACCGTAAAGAGCAGGCCGCCGCCGACACCCTGCGTACCTTGTGCCAGCATCACCACATCGCCGCCATCGCCATCGGCAACGGCACTGGCGGCCGTGAGGCCGAGCGCTTCGTGCGCGGCTTGAATTTACCCGATGTGCAGGTGGTCATGGTCAACGAAGCGGGCGCCTCGGTGTACTCGGCCTCCGAGGTGGCGCGCGACGAGTTCCCCGAACACGACCTGACCGTGCGCGGCTCGGTGTCCATCGGCCGACGCCTTGCCGACCCCCTCGCCGAGCTGGTGAAGATCGATCCGAAGTCGATCGGCGTCGGCCAGTATCAGCACGACGTCGACCAGACGGCGCTGAAGAACAGCCTCGACGACGTCGTCGCCAGTTGCGTCAACAGCGTCGGTGTCGAGTTGAACTCCGCCAGCGGCAGGCTCCTGTCCTACGTATCGGGCCTGTCCGAGCAGTTGGCGCACAACATCGTCGCCTTCCGTCGCGAGCACGGTGCCTTCCGCAAGCGTCGGCAGTTACTCGACGTGCCGCGCCTCGGTCCCAAGGCCTTCGAGCAGGCCGCCGGTTTCCTGCGCATCCGCGGCGGCGAATATCCTCTCGACGCCAGCGCCGTACACCCCGAACGCTACGCCCTGGTGGACCGCATGGCGGGCGACCTGGGCTGCACCGTCCTGGAGTTGATCGAGCAGGCCCACAGGCGCGAGGGCATCGACCTGGACCGCTACGTCGATGACGACATCGGTCTGCCCACGCTGCGTGACATCATCGCCGAGCTGGCCCGCCCCGGCCGTGACCCGCGCGAACAGTTCGAGGCCTTCGAGTTCATGGAGGGGATCGAGAAGATTCAGGACCTGGAGCCGGGCATGCGCTTGCCCGGCATCGTCACCAACGTCACCGCTTTCGGCGCCTTCGTCGACGTCGGCGTGCATCAGGACGGCCTGCTGCACATCAGCCAGCTGGCCGATCGTTACGTGAAAGACCCCAACGAGATCGTCAAAGTGGCGCAGAAGGTGCAAGTGAGAGTGTTGTCGGTGGACCTCGATCGCCGTCGGATCGCGTTGTCCATGCGGACCGAAAAGAGTGTAGACGGCTGAGGTCTCACGTCATGCGTCAGCCGGCGCCGCGGCGAGCACGCGGCGCACCGAGATGTGCAGAGCGCCTACCTCGGTGAGCTCCGCCAGCAGCGTTGCACCGGTGGCCACGTAGATCCCCGCCCACCCGTCGTGCAGCACCCCTGCCCCCAGCGCTGCAAGCAGCATTACGACTCGCGCCACCGCCGCCGTCCGGATGCCGCTGGTGTCGCCCATAGCGACGAGGGTGCCGTAGTAGAGGCTGCGCCAGCCTTGCAGAAAGGGCACGATCAACAGGATCGCGAAGCCGTGCCTTGCGTATTCCTTCACCTGGCCTTCCAGGCCGCTGAGGCCACCGAAGACGACCTCCCCTACTGCCGGCACCAGGACGATCGCCATCAGTACCGTCGTTCCCAACCCCAGGCTCGTCACGAACCGGCGGACCACCACGTAGGACGCTTGTCCCTTTACCCGCGCGATTACGACTTGCTGCGTGTTCCACAGGTTCGTGCGCGCCAGCCACACGATCGACACGCAGACGGCGTACGCCGCCAGTGACGACCTCACGTCCGGCGAGTGCGCCATTGCTCCCTGCACCACCGGCTCCACGCCCGCCGCCAGCACCATCGACGCGGCCAGCGGATGGTAGAAGGACAGGACATAACGCGTCGAGCGCTTCTCCGGCGCGAAACTGTCGTCGCGCAGTGGGATCCTCGGTGGGTCGCCAACGTACATCGACCGCGTCGGCGGCCAGACGATGAGCAGGTAGACCACGTTGCCGCCCAGCAGCGCCAGCGCCGCAGCCACGGCGCCAGGTAGATGGAACCAGAGCACGGCGGCGAAGACGACGACGCTGCAACCCATCAGGTAGCCGAAAGCGCCCACGCCGATGGGGTTGGCGTTGCCATAACGGACCAGGATCGACTGGTAGTAGCCACGGCCGATCAGCAGCAGTGGCGACGTCGCCAGCAGCAGCATCGCCGGTGGGCCGAGGCGGGAGATCTCTTCGGGGATGCCGAGGACACGGTCCGTCACCCACATATAGACGGACGGAATCGACAACACCAGCAGCACGAGAGTGGCGCCACCACCCATGTACCATACTAGGCGTGCCAGGCGGCCGATCATGTCGCGGTCGACGCACAGCGCTGTGATGATCTGACGCAAGCCGAACAGCGGGGACACCAGCGGCATGGCAACGCTGAGGGCAACCCCGTACGCCGCCAGCGCCAGTTCCGGGCTCTCGGTACGCGCCAGGGCGGCGTTGATCACCGGCCGCGCCACGGGGAAGAAGGCACCGCTGAAGGCGAGGGGAATGAAGAGGGTGTAGAGCTCACGCAGCGTCGGGCTGCGGTCGGTGTCGAAACTGGACATGGACGGAGAACCTGCGCGCCCGACCGAACTGCCACAAGTTGCGTGGACCTGACTGCTGTGCGCTTGTTATCCTTGGCTTATTGGCACCAACACCGGAGAACAACCGTGCAGCACATCAGAACGCAGTTCAAGGAGATCATCGCTATTCACCTGAACAACGGTGACGACATCCTCGAGTCGCTGCGGCGGTTTGTCGCCGAGCACGACATCCACAACGCCACGTTCCTCAGCGCTTTCGGCTCGGTCACCCACTACCACTTTCACGTGGTCGCCAGCCCTAACCTGCCGCCCGCCGAAGAGTACCCCAAGGGTGAGAAGGCCCTCGACGTCGTCGCGATCACGGGTGGGGTCCTGTCAGGCCGGGTGCACGCCCACATCACCTTCACCGATGACAAGATCGCCTTCGGCGGCCACCTCGAACCGGAGTGCAAGGTGCTGACCTTCGTCAACATCTACATGGGTGTACTCGAGGCCGACGACGACATGTCGGCGTGGGATACGTTCTAGGCAATGCCGCAGGCTAGACTAAGCTTCCTTTTCCTCAATCGCACCGAGGCTGTTCAGGACTGCGTCCCAGGCCAGTTCTGACGCGATCAGGCCGAAATCGGTGGTGCTTGTTCTCGACGGAAATGGGTTCGACTCCATGCGAGTCGTTGGGCTTTCTTGCACCAGGCTGTTCAGATCGTCGGCAACTGGCGCGGCGGCTAGAGGGCGTACGACGAGGCGCGCTAGCGTGTCGTGGCGATGGGTGTACCGAGCCGGATCAGCGTTTCCACCCGGGTCGCGGTCCGTTCGAGCAGATCCTCGTCCGGGCGCCATGCGCCCGCTTCTCCGAACAGGGCTACCGACGATCCCCCGTACTCGAAGTATCCCTTCTCCTGGCCGCGTACGGCCTGGGTGGTGGCTTGCTGCACGATGCGACCGACGAGCATGGCGCCCACCTCCACGTAGGCAAGACGGCCGAAGTGCCTGGTTTCCTGGATCGTCACCTGGCGTTCATTGCTGGCCAGCACGTAGGAGCGACGGCGCAGGCTCAACAGGTTGACCGAGTGCAGCCTCCCGGGGACGTGGTAGTAATCGACGACTTCACCTTCGTCTGCAAAGTGGAAGCGGTGGTAGTCCTGGGGCCGCAGGCGGATCAGCAGGAGGGGCCCGCCCTCGAAGGGGGCCGCCTTCTCCGGGCTGCCCATCAGGGCCGCCGCGGTCAGGTGTTCGCCCTTTACCGGGAAGGTCTCGGTGCCGAGGACGCGTTCCCACGCCAGACAGGCGCCTTCGGCCCAGGCGGGCAAGCGTTCGGGTGTGCGACAGAAGCTGCGGGCACCGCTACGAAGCCGGCGGATGAAAAAGTCGTTGAAGCTCTGGTAGGTGTCGGACTCGTACTCGTCCATCGACACATCGAAGGTGCGCACGAAGGGCGCGATGCGTCGGCGCGATCCGCGACTGTGGCTCCAGCGCGTGGCCAGGCGGGAAAACGCCCTGCGGCTACACAGTAGATCGGCCACCAAGCCGCCGGACAAGGTCCCATAGAGCCAGTTGAGCAGGGACTGGTGGGGCATCAGCTCCTGCACCATGCAGTCCCGCTCCCTGTCCCAGCACGCCACTCCCTGTGTCGTGCCAGACGCCGATGCCGTCACTCGTCGAAGGCCTCGTCGAAGTTCTTCTGCGCCTCACCCAGGACAGCGGTCAACGAAAAGTCCCCGGCGCCGATCAGCATCTGCGCTCCCATTTGCCGATAGCGCTTCCATTCTTCGAGACCGCCGCCGGCGATCCCCCAGGCTTTACCGTGGCGCTTGGCGACGTCGGCGACGTGGGCCGTGGCTGTCTCGAGGCTGGGAGCGCCTTCCAGCAGACCCAGCCGCAGGCTGAGATCAGCCGGGCCGATGAACAGTCCGTCGATGCCCTCTACGGCGGCAATTTCATCGACGTTGTCGAGGGCTTCCGGTGTCTCGATCTGCACGAAGACGAAGGTCTCGCGGTTGGCGTCCTCGGTGAAATTCCCGCCCCCGAGAGCGAAGTCGGCATCGAGCCCGGCGCCGTCGATGCCGCGGTTGCCGATGGGCGGAAACTTGACCGCCCTGGCGATGTGGTGTGCCTCCTGAGCGTTCGCTACAAGGGGCATCAGCAACCCGGCGGCACCGTCCTCCAGGTAGCGGTAGAGGAGAGTGCGCTCCGTCGTCGGCGCCCGCACCATGGCGTCGATACCGTGCTGATGGCACATGGCCAGCAGGCTCTGCACCTCGCGCGGATCCATCGCCCGGTGTTCGAGATCGAGCCAGATGGCATCGAACCCGCAGTGGGCGGCATGGCGGATGTAGAACGGCAGATAGTGCCCGAGAGCGACGACGCGGGCGCATCGGTCATCGCGGATTCTTGCCAGGACTTTGCTTGATCTCAACGTTGGGTTCTCCCCTTTGGATGTGTGGGCCCGGGCATGACGAGCCGGGGGACTTTCGTCGACGCCATGGATAGAGGAGTTTCCGGGGGTCGGGGGCAAATCACCCCGCGCCGTACCCCTCCGGAGATAGATCGATGACCGACGTTCCTCTCGCCGACACCTTCCAGTTCGACGCCCAGGGCTTTATCGTCCTGCGCGGAGTCCTCGACGCCGACCGCTGCGCCCGCTACCGGGTCGAACTGGACCGGCTCTTCGAACAGACATACGACGATGCGTGGCTGCAGCAGGAGGGGATCAAAGGGCAGACGACGGTGCAACTCACTCAGGGTCAGCGGCGCCTCAACGGCCTGCCCTTGTGGACCGATATGTTCGACGAGGTCATCAGCTTTGCCCCCGTCGTCGAGCGACTGCGGGAATGGATGAAACAACCGCAGCTGGTCAACACGTGGGCCATCGACAAGACACAGGGTACGCCCTGGGGCGGCTGGCACCGGGGCCTGACTCCCGACGACTACAACGTGCGCCATGGCAAGGTTCGCACCCGCATGCTCAACTGCGTCTACCTGCTCACCGATAACGGCCCCGACGATGGCTGCCTGGCCCTGGTCCCCGGCGCCCACAAGTCCGAGATCGATCTGGACCTGGCCGACTACCGCGGCCGCGAGCTGCCCGGCACGATGCGCGTCACCGGCAAGGCGGGCGACGTCGTCATGTTCTCCGAGACCCTGCTGCACACCGGCACGGCGAAGACCACCGACGGTCATCGCACCAATCTCTACATCAACTACATCGAAGCTACCTACAACCCCGCCATGCGCGAACTGCTGGCCGGCAACCAGGGTAACGTCAACCACTATGTATTCCCACCCGAAGTGCGCTCACGCTTCGACGACACCCAACGCGAATTGACCCAGTGGATGGAGTGGCAACGCACGGCGCCCGCCTGATCCCAATTCTATGGCTTATAGGGCGTGCCGGTGCGCCGCAGTTCCTTGGTGATCGCCAGCTGCACCGTGCAGTAGCTGCCGATGTACTCGGTGGCAAACCCGGGGCGCGCGTCGGCGATGGTACCAACGATCATGTTGGCGTATTCAAAACTTGTGTCGTAGCGATCGATGATGAGCGCCACCATCTCCGTCCACGCCTTCTTCAGCGCGTCGCCCCAGGTCTCTCCGATGCCGCTGGTCAACCACTCTTCGCGACTTTCCACGTACCCCGTCGTCTCCACCACGGGGCTGCTGTTCGGGAAGCCCGGCGAGTGGTCCACCTTGAGAGTCACCACCGCATCGATCTCGACGCCGGCAGCGGTCAACTCACCGTCACCCATACGCGCGTGCGTGTCGCCCAGGGACAGATAACCTCCCGGCCGCTGGGCGCGGATGTGCACGGTGCTGCCAGGCTGGATCGAGTTGAAGTCCATGTTGCCACCGTGGTCTATCGGGTGCGGCGCTACCGATTCCAGCTGTATCACGCCGATCATGGGCCGCACAGGAACGACGAAGTCGGGAGGAAAGTGGACCAGTCCGTCGCGCACCGGCGCCACGCATCGCCAGTACCC
Source organism: Candidatus Latescibacterota bacterium (assembly GCA_036339235.1). Classification (GTDB taxonomy): domain Bacteria; phylum Latescibacterota; class UBA2968; order UBA8231; family UBA8231; genus UBA8231. Next base: position 12,261 of record JAYZCA010000011.1, read on the forward strand.
CCAGTGCGGTCCGGCGTTGCGGTAGAAGCCGTAGGGGCCCACCTCCATGTCCAGGATCTCGATGGCGACCCAGTCGTCGGGCTCGATCCCCTCGATGACAAAGGGCCCGGCTGCACGAGACTGGCGCGAAGTGTTTGCCGCCACGATCATCCCTGCCCGCGTTTCGCCGGCCGCCTCGTAGTCGTGATCGGCGCCACCGGAAGTCTCGATGATGACCGTCTCGCCCAGCTGCAGCGTGGCGCGCACTTCGCCGCGCGTTGGATCGTCGGGACCGGTGTAACAGGGGGTTCGATTGAATCGGCGCATGCAGATCTCTCCTTGAAAAAACGACCATCAGTAGCGGAACAAGGTTAGGTTGAGACCGAAAACGAGACGAAAAACCGTCTCCCGGTTCAACTCCGTCCAGCGTGCCTCGACGTAGGTCTGCGTTCGTCCCGGGCCCAGCGGCAGGCGCAGGCCGAGCATCTGGTTCACCGCCAGTTCTCGCTTCTGCCGGCCATCCTCCTCCACCCAACCGAACCCCAGACCACCATAGAACCCACCCCTGGGACCCGGAGATACCAGCAGGTCGACGTTCATCTGCCAGTCGGCGCCGCTGCCGTTGTCGAAGACATCGCCACTGGGGACCACCATGATGCGGCTGCGGCGCCAGACGGGGATGCGCAGCTGCGCACCGGCGCTGAAGGTGTCGCCGTCGAAGTCGTAGCCGGCACGCGGGCCCAGGCCGAAGGCCGACGGACGCGCGCGGCGACCGACGTCGTCATCGTCATATGGCCACTCCGCGTGGCCGACGGTGACGGTACCGGGAAGAACCAGGAGAAACAGAAGGATGATGTACATTCTGCGTACGCGCATGCGTGTCTCTTCCATAGGATAGCACTGCGGTGGCCACACAACTGAGCCCTGACACCGAGCGTTTCTGGCGCCAGTACCTCGATGCGGCGCCTGATGCCTCCCTCAACGTCGAACTCTAGAAGGTGGGTCGTGGGCTCTCCGTCCCAGAAACGCATGCCGTCGATCTCGTGGTCCGCTTCCATGTGCGGCATGCCCACTTTCAGCACCGCGGGTTGATCGGTGACGGGCGCAACCCACGACGCCTGCGCCGCTTCGTACGGCTCACCGAGACTCAGCGACCAGCGCGCCTGCAGCTCGGCAACAACCTCGGGCAGGCGAGCCAGCCACTCCCGGCGATCGGGCCACGTGCTGCAGGTTCGGGCGAGCTTCTCTGGGATGGTCAGGTTCAAGTCGTCTCCTCACAGTAGCAGCCCGTCGACAGGTCAGGGCTTGCGGCCAGGCACCGCTTGCCTTGCTTTCATCCTCCTCCACTGAGTTCTGCGAAAGAAGAAAAGCTCGTGACTGAGTCCGACGCTACCCCCGCCGTCAGCGAGGCGGACCAGGAGTTCTTCCACGAGGAGGGATACCTGGTCCTTCCTGGCTTCATCGACCCCGAGTACAATGCCCGTCTGATGGCCGAGCTCGACGAACTCGTGCTTTACCGCGATGCGAAGGATCATCGCATGCTCGTCACCTACCCTGAGATGGGACGGCTCACCTCCCACCCGCCCATCATCGAGCGCCTGCAGGCGCTTATGGGCCCGCGCTTCGCCATGCACCACATCCACTCGGCACGGCACGAAGCCGGTAACGGCGGCGTCAACTGGCACCAGGATTACGTGCAGTTTCCACAGACGAATCGTTCCCACATCATGGTGCACGTGTTCTACTACCTGAACGGACTCGACGGCACGGTAGGCGACCTGCTCGTGCTGCCCCGCTCGCAGAACTTGATCGTCAACAACGGCGGCATGAGATTGTTCGGCACCGAGGATCTGCCCGGCTCTCTCGTCGTCGACGACCTGTCTCCCGGGTCGGCCATCATCGTGCACTCAGCGCTGTGGCACGCCCGGCGACCGCAGCCGGGTGGCGAGGAGCATCCGCGCTATTTTATCGATGTCTCCTACTGTCAGCACGGTGTGTTGTGGCCCGCCTACCCCCGCGTCGACGAGATCAACACCAAGGCGCTGGAGATGGGTCTGGGTCGGGACGGATCCTGTGACTTCCTCTACGACTCGACACAATTCTTCAACCATCGTGAACTCGACGAGGCTTTCAAGGAGCGCAACCAGGGCAGCATCGCCCTGCAGATGAAGGGCGTCGGCTGCTAGTGGTCGACCGCATCGTGCTCGTCACGGGCGCCACCGGCAAGGTGGGCCAGACCTTCCTGCGCAGGTTCCTGGGCGACGAGGCCTGGAGTGACGCCAGGGTTCGCGCCCTGTGCCACAATCGCATCGTCGAGGCGGGCGATCGGCTGGAGATCGTGCGCGGTTCCATCTCCCAACGCACCGTCGTCGCCAAAGCCGTGCGCGGGGTCACCCACGTGGTGCACCTGGCCACCTGCAAGGAGACGCCCGGCGACGTCATGGACGTCGCCGTGAAGGGCATGTTTCAGTTGCTGGAGGAATGCCGCCAGTCGCCGACCTTCGAACGCTTCGTCCTCGTCGGAGGCGATGCCGGCATGGGGCATTTCGTCTACCCCCATCCCGTGCCGGTCGTCGAGACGCAGAAACACAGCGCCTATGAGGGCTGCTACGCGTTGTCGAAGGTTCTGGAGGAGGTCATGCTGGAGCAATACTACATACAATACGACCTCGACGGCTGTTGCCTGCGGGCGCCGTGGATCATGGAGAAAGACGACTTCAGGTACACCCTGTCCTTCGGTGACAATGTCTTCGGCGGGCCCCGGTGGCGTGAGCTGGTGGGGCCGGAGCGGGCCGATGAGTACGTCGCCAGCGGCGCCGTCCCCGTCATGCTCGACGCCGATGGCGACCAACCCGTGCTGCGCAACTTCGTGCACGTGGAGGATCTGGTATCGGCGATGCTGGCGGCGCTGGGCCGCCCGGCGGCGCGCCAGCAACTGTTCAACATCTGCATGGACGAGCCTGTCGACTACCGCATCCTGGCCGACTACCTGCACGAGACACGCGGGTTGCCGAGCGTCGACGTGCCGACACCCTTCCACCGGACCTGGCTCGACAACAGCAAGGCAAAGTTCCTGTTGGATTGGCGCCCCGAGTTCGACCTGGCGGGGCTCATCGACGCCGCCTGGGACTACGAGCGGTCCGCCGACGATCCGCGCAAGGTCTGGTACCCGGGGTAGATCGGCAGGCACAGTGTGCTAAGCAGCCGCGGGATTGTACTCCCGTCGGCGGAGGAAGCGCTCGCCGATGTCGTAGTCGGGCTGATCTGACACGAAGCGCCATTGCTGGACACGACGCATCAGTTCGTAGCGATGCTCATTGCCTTCCCAGCCGTGGTTGTGCCCCAGGGCCCTGCCGACCCCCGGGTCGTCGAGGTCGGACGTGTCGAACAGGCGCACCTGTGGCCGCGTCGGGTTCAACCGCAGCTTGAACATGTACCGATCCTTGTCGGTATGGTTGCTGCGCGCGCCGTGCCACACGCGCGTGTTCCACACGTACATCGTGCCCGCCTTGCATGACGCCCAGACCTTGCCGCGCATGTGCTGGTAGATGCCGATCTCCGATGTGCGCACGTTGCGGAACTGGGTCCCCGGAATCAGGAAAGTGCCGCCCATCTCGTCGGGCGTGTCCGCCGGAAACAGCGACAGCTGGATGTCGAAGTAGTTCTCACGGAAATCGATGACCGAGTCTTGGTGCGCATTCGGCCCCTTCATCACGCCCGCCTTCGTCAGGTGGGCGGCGTGATGGTCATAGAGCGAATCCGGGCCGACGAGAGAGTGGATCAACCCCGTCACCTGCGGCAGCCGGAAGGTGTCGCCCAGTGCCGTCCCCGTCGGCCAGGTAGACTCGAAGGGAGTGCCCACGGCCAGATAGCCCCTGTTGTTCGTCATCTCTTCGAGGCAGGCCTCGCACAGGTCCTGAGGCACCATGTCCTCGAACTTGAGATACCCCGAGGCGACAAACTGCGCCATTTGTACTGAAGAAAGAAGATGCTCGCTCATGATTGTGTCTCCTACTCCTCTTCGTTCACGATCGGACTGAATCGGGACAGCACGGTCTGATATGGCAGCGGGCCGTCCTCGTAGGCGGCATCACCTGGCGGCCGTTGTTTCAGCTCAGACATTTGGATGACCTGCCAACCGTCGCGCATGGCCGCCATCGCGTTGCGGTAGGGGGGGCCCTCTTCATCGACCAAGTCGGCGATCCCGGTACCCTTGGAGGCCTCGTAACGGGACCACGCCACCACCTGGGCGTCAAGGCCGGGCGTGGTCTGGAAGAGGACGAGGATGTTTTGAACGTCAGGCATGTGCGCTTTCTATTGGGTGACGAGTAGTCAGTCCTGCTGAGCGACGCACGAAGGTAGCTGCCCACCACTAGCTGAGCCAGTCGTGAGCCCACATCCAGGGAAGATGAGATCGATGACTGACATTGACGGCAACCGCTACGGCGACGTGAAGGCTGGGTTGTGATGGCCGACCTGCCAGCCATCGGCTTCATCGGACTCGGCACGATGGGACTCCCCATGGCGGCCCTGGTTCAAGGCGCCGGGTATGGGTTGAACATCGTCGACTTCGATCCGCCCCTGCCGCAGCTGCTGCTGGACGGTGGGGCCCGGGTCTGCGCCACGAACCGCCAGGTCGCCGAAGTCGCCGACATCGTCGCCCTCATGGTTCCCGACACACCCGACGTCGAGACCGTGCTGTTCGCCGACGACGGCGTCGCCGCAGGCCTGCGACCCGGCAGCACCGTCGTCGATATGAGCTCGATCTCCCCCGCGGCGACGATCGACTTCGCCCACCGTATCAACGACTTGGGCTGTGACTACCTCGACGCTCCAGTCTCCGGCGGTGCCCCCAGGGCGATGACGGGTGAATTGACGATCATGGTCGGCGGCCCCCAGGCGACCTTCGATCGCGCGTTGCCGCTGCTGCAGACGATGGGCACGACGATCACTCTCATCGGCACGCGCAACGGCGACGGCCAGGTGTGCAAGGTGGCCAACCAGATCATCGTCGGCACCACCGTGCAGGCCGTTGCCGAGGCGTTGCTCTTCGCATCGAAGGCGGGCGCCGACCCGCGCCGGGTACGCGAAGCGCTGATGGGAGGGGCCGCCGCGTCGCTGATCCTGGAGAACCACGGGCAGCGCATGCTGGACCGGAACTTCGATGCCAGTTTCCGCGCCGAACTGCAGCGCAAAGATCTCGGCCTGGCGGTGGACGCCGCCCGTGAACTGGGCCTGGTGCTGCCCAACGCGACCACCGCCTGGCAGCTCTATAACAGTTGTGTCGCCCATGGCGACGGCGATGCCGATCACATCGCGGTGCTCAAGGTGCTGGAACGACTGGCGGATCACACCATCCGGTAGACACGGGCCGCCGTGTCGTGGAACAGCGCCGATCGCTCCGCCTCGGAGAGATCGGCTGTCCACGCGACGAATTTTCCGTAGAGTGTGGCGATGTCGATGCCCTGGATGCGGTCCACCGGATAATTGCTGGCGAACATGCAGCGGTCGGCGCCGAACAGGCCGATCACCTCGCGCACCAGCCTGCGTACGTGTTCCTCCTTGGCCGCATCCGTGTGATATCCCTGGGCGCAGAAGAACAGCATCGACAGTTTCACTGAAACGTGCGGCAACCTCGCCAGCGCCTGCATGCCGTCGCGCCACATCGCCTCGTAGGCCGCGTCCTCACCGTCGTGGAACGAGCCGAGGTGGTCGAGGATGACCGGCGTCTGCGGACAGTCACCGAAGGTCGCTGCCGCGTCCTGGTACTGGTGCGGATTGCACTGCAGGTCGAAGGACAGCCCCTGCTCCCCGAGCAACGCGATCCCCTCCTTGAAGCGGTGGCCGTGCAGAAAATCACCGTGCTCCACCTGCGGCCAGGTCAGATCCGGGTTGTGGGGATGATGATTGAGGATCATGCGTACGCCGCGCAGCCTGTCCCCAGCCGCTTCGGCGTGCTGTTGTAACATCCGCTCGACCTGGCCCTTGTCCTGCGCCAGGTGCACGTAGGCGACGATGCCGCAGGGATGGCTCGTGGGGGTCATCTGGGCGCCCACGAAACGTGTCTCCTCGACGGCGTCGATGACGGCGCCTCCCTCCATCTGTCCCACCACGGTCTCCACGTGCACGCTGGAAGCCAGCTCGAGGGTTGCCGGCAGCTGCTTCATGTCGGCCAGATAGTCGGTGGCCGTATATGCCGGCAGTGAATCCTCCACCGCCGTCCCCAGGTTAGGATTCGGGCGCTGGTGGATGTCCCACAGGTGGAAGTGAGGATCGCAGACCTTCACTCCGTCTCCCCATGCTCAGCCCGGTACTCCGCTCGGATCCGCTGCGCTTCTTTCGGCGGCAATGGGAAGACCCACCCCCGGTTGCGGATGATGGCCTTGGCCAGCTCCGGCGGGATAGCGACGATCAGTTCCGGCTCGATCGAGAAGCGTCCGGTGAAGCCACCGATGGCGCTGCGCGCGTGGACGCCGGAGTAGCTGCTGTCTTCCCCGTCTACAGCGAAGGCGCCGCCACCACCACCGAAGACGGACTGCCAGCGCTTTGAGAAGCCGTTCATCACCGACGGGGCGCCGTGAAAGGCCACGTCGGTCGACACGACCATTCCCAACCCCTTCACGGTGTAGAGCAGGTCGTTCAGGTCGCCCCCCTCGCCGCCGCAGGTCAGCGACCAGTGCAGGCGGCCGAGCATCGAATCGGCAATGAACTGCGCCGCATCCTGGCCCTCCTTGAGGCGCTCGGGGTCGTCGTACATCTGGCCGGGGCCGTAGCCGTACCCCGACAGGTAGACGAGGCCGGACTCGTGGAAGATCACCGAACAGATCGCTGCCCCTTTCAGGTCCCGCGCCATCCAGCTGTCGAAGGTGCCAAGATCGAGGTCCAGTTCCCGGATCCTGTCATATACATCGAAGTCCCGCCGCAGGTGATCGGGGATGATCGAGTTGTCGTAGAAAGCTCCCATGGTTGTTCCTTTCAGGCCGCCGCGATCGCGGCGTACGTGTCTTGAGGCAACTCGCCCCGCTCGGCGCTGGCGATGTTGTCCCGTAGATGCGCGATATTTGTCGTTCCCACGATCGCCGTGTGCACGTCAGCGTTGTTGAGCAGCCACCTCAAGCTCGCCTCTACACGGGGCAGATCGCCGATGACCTCCGGCGACAACCGTCGCTGTGCCAGGTCCCATTGACCCGCGTCCGCTGCCGGCCGGGGCGCCTCGTAGATGGCGTTGGCGATGGGGCTCTTGACTATGATCCCCATGTCCTTCTCGCGGGCAGCGGCGATAATTTTCCCGGGCTCCTGATCGAGGATGTTGCAGGTGATCTGCAGCGTGTCGAACTCGCCCATCTCGACCGCCTGCACTGCGGCGTCATCGTCGGCCGACAGACTGACGAAGCGTATCTTGCCCTGCTGCTGGGCGTTCTTCAGGCCCTCGAGTCCATCGCCGTGGACCAGGTCGTCATATGAAGGCGAGTGCAGCTGCATGATGTCGATGTAGTCCGTCCGCAGCCTTTGCAGAGATCGATCGATCTGGGGTGCGATGGCCGCTGCCGAGTAGTCGAGGGTCTGCACCCACTCCCCGTCAGCCTGCAGCACACGCCCGGAGCCGCACTTGGTGGCGAAGACAAACTCGTGACGCCGATGACCGATGTGTTTGGCGATCAGTTCTTCGCTCCAGCGGTAGGCCGCTGAGGAGTCGACGAAGTTGATCCCGTTATCGAGGGCGTGGTTGAGGAGTGGTCCCACCTCGTCACCCTCCTCTACGGATGTCCAGCCGATCTCCCAGGCGCCGAAACCCAGGACCGATACCTCGAGTCCGGTTCGTCCAAGCGTACGTTGCTGCATGATGATCTCCCTCGACAGTCGGTACAAGATTACCCATCCTACTGCGGACGTGATCTATCGGCAAGCGATCCTACGCCACCCCGAACCGCACGGTGTAAACGATGTCGACTATGACAGCAGCGATTCCCATGACCGACGAGCAGAGATTCTTCTTCGACTTGCGGGGGTGGATCCTGCTCCCTTCGATCCTGTCGGAAGCCGAAGTCGATACCCTGAAAGGCGAGGTCTATGCCGGGGCCAGGAACAGCTACGAGGGTGATCTCCAGGCCCTGCTCGATCACCCGGCCATCGTCGGCGTGCTGTCCGATATCCTGTCGGAAGATCCCTTTGTGCAGGATGACTGCTACGGTTTCCGCTGTGAGAGCTCCTTCACCACCGTGCGCGAGCCAGGATGGGACAAGGGGTCACGCGGTGACAATGGCATGCCCCATGTGGTGCGCCCGCCCCAGCAGGCCAACGCCATGCGTTATCAGGCGGTGGGTGGCAAGATCTATTCGGGGTTGACGCGTGTCGTCTGGGAGTTGGAGAAAGTGAAGGCCGGACAGGGAGGGACCACGTTCCTGAGCGGGTCACATAAGGCACACTTCAACTACGGCGGCCCTGATCCATACCGCCCGAGCATCAGCGGGTCGCCGTGGGAAGACAGCATGCGTCACGTCATGGACGAATACAGTTGCCCTGCGGGCTCGGTCGTGATCTTCACCGAGTCCCTCGTCCACGCCGCCAACGACTGGACCAATCCCGACAATCCCAGATGCGCCGTCTTCAATTGCTACAACTCCATCTGGGCACAGTGGCATAAGACGAATCTGGACCATGAGATTATCGTCGCCATGCCGGCGATGCGCCGCACGCTTTTTCGTGGTACATGGGCGCTGGGAGGCAATCGCGAATACTCGGCTGACAATCGTGCTCTGTGACAGCGCAGGATCCGCACAATGTGACAGCGTGTTCGCACAAACGAAGCGCGTTCGCGGTGCTGAAGGCACTCCACTCGAGGATGGTGTGGCTGAAGGCAGTCCGCCTCGCATTGACATTTCTTCGGTGGCATTGTCTCTTCAGACAACATGGATCCAGCACTTTTCCGGGTGAACTTTGCTTCTCCGCTGTTGCTCGTCACCCTCCTCGGGTGCGGCGAATCGATCGGCGTGCGCGACGCCTGGATTCGGGAGCCACCCCCGCGCAGCCCGGCTGCAGGATATCTGATCATCGAGAATCGCAGTGCCCTGCCGGTCGAGTTCGTCGGGGCCGAGACCGCGGCCGCCGAGAGGACCGAAATTCACGCGATGGAGTATGGGGACGGGAAGATGACGATGCGCAGAGCCGACAGTGTCACCGTCCCGGCAGACGGCAAGGTGGCTTTGCAGTCCGGCGGCACCCATCTGATGCTGATGAAGCTGCGACGGGAACTGCAGGCGGGAGACGACGTAACGCTGGTGTTGCGCTTTGCCGACGGCACCGTCAAACGGGTCGTCGCACCGGTGCGCAAGGGGGGGTATGCGACGCGTTGACCCGTGGCTTCTGAGTGTTGCCTGCCTGCTGGTGTTGTCCTGCGGCGGCGAGCCAGGTCAGGTGGCCGATGTGGCGACGCCGTTGGAGACACCTCCACTGGAGGATTACGGCGGCATCGGCGGCGATTTCTCTCTGTCGGACCAACGCGGTGAACCCTTCGAGTTGGAGAGTCTCCGGGGCCGGCCGGCGATGCTGTTCTTCGGTTACACCTACTGCCCCGACATTTGCCCGGTGACCCTGTCCAAGATGAGCCGGGTCTTCGAGATCCTGGGCGCCAGCGGGCAGGACATGGCCACCCTCTTCATCACCGTTGACCCCGAGCGCGATACCCGTGACAAGCTGGCCCAGTACCTGGACTACTTCGGCCTCGATACCATCGGCTTGCGTGGCAGCAAGCAGGAGACGGACCTGGTCATCGGTCAGTACGGGGGCCACTACGCGCTGAACAAGGAACAGGGGGAGACGGATTACTTCGTCGACCACTCGACCACGACCTACCTGATCGACCAGGAGGGCAGGATCCGGTTCCTTTTCGGACAGAGTGACACTCCGGAGCTGATGGCCGCCGTGACGCGACAGCTGCTGCCCACAATCGACTGACGTTAACCGTCGTCGTCCTGCCACTCCTCTTCGTATTTGCTCAACAGCTCCATGATCTCCGTCGCGTCGTCGAAGGATGCCCATCGACGCGGCGAGCTGCCCCACCGGGCATCTTCGATCATCGGATCCACACCCCGTTCCATCAGGAAGTGGATGCTGTCCAGGTCCCTGGCGATGACCGCCTTGTGCAGCGCCTTGAAGCCGAGGGCGGGGCCCGATGGGAGGTCGAGTACGTACGGCCGGACGGGAGTCGATGTCGGCACCGCGTTCCAGCAGCCACGCCGCCGCCGCCAGCTGACCGGTGTACACAGCGTAGCTGAAGGCCTCGTCGAGAACCTGCTGCTCCCGGCCCGTGACGGCATCGAGAGCAAACACCAGATTCAGGGGCGTAGATGTGTAGAGCACACCGTTGACGACGAGGGGCATCGCCTGGTTGTTCTTCCCCGCGTCGACGGCGTACCGGGCGGCGAGTTCGAAGTCGTTCGAGACCCAGCGCCAGGCCAGGGTCAGCTCGTCGATATTGCCGCGGTGGACCTAGTCGAGGGACGTGGATTTGGTGCTCGCCGCGTCGTGGCCGTGGAAACGCCAGTCACCATCAGCCGCGACGGGCCGCTGCAGGCAGTACTACAGCGCACACCATCAGCGGCAACACTAGCGGGATCTTCAAGACAAAACCCTCCTGGATCGTGAGAACGATGGGTGTCAGACACCGACGTGACGGGGGTCGAAGCGGCTCGTATTACGGTCGATCTTCAGGCGGTGGGTCTCACAGCCGCCATGCAGGCCAGTTGACCGTGACGGCTGTGGGCGAAGTCGGCAAAGCCGATCGTCGTGAGCAGCTCCCGATGCCGCTCCACGGGAAAGCGCCTGGGCTTTTCGGGATCATCCTTCGCAAAGGGTTCGACGAAGTCGGCGTTGATCATCAGGCCTCCCGGTTTCAGCAGTCGGAATAAACGCTGGTAGACATTCCTCAGCGCCTCATAGCCGGCCAGATCGTGAATGCTCTGCAGGGAGAAGGCGACGTCCGCAGGGCTGAGCCCGACATGCCAGTCCGGACCGTTGAGGTCGACTTGCCTCAGGCCGATACGCGCCGGGGCCCTACCCTCCACCAGTCGGCCTCGGCCGTGGTCGATCAGTCGAACCTCGACGTCGAGTCCCGTGTAAGCGGCGCCGGCGAGAGAGCTCTCGTCGATGGCATCGAGGACAGCGCCGGCAAGATGGCCTGAGCCGATACCCAGCTCGAGCACCCTCGCCGGGCGGGCTTTTTGATCGGCACTCCATGTCGCGATGAGGGTGACGATAGCGCGGGAGGCGTGCTCACGCTCTGGCCAGCGCCGATCCAGGTCGGCGGACCAGTTGTCGACGGCGTCCGGTCCTGTGAAGTCGGAGAGCGGCATTTCGTGTTCCGCGTCATGGAACCCAGCGTTGGGGACGGAGACCCTCCGCGTCGCGGGTCATGTTGTCGGGCCGATTGGGCAGATCGAATTCGATGTGGCGGGTGTTCAGACTACGGAAGTAGGGCCGGATGTGCTCCGGTAGGGTCGCCACCCTGGACGGATCGCGATCCTCGATGTCGTCGATGGGTCCCGCCCACGCCGGCCGGTAGGCGATGGCGTACATGCGGCGCGATGTGTCGCTGTGATTCGGGTAGTTTCCGTGGAACACCTTCTGATTGATGACGACCGCCGAGCCGGCACGGCACGTGATCAGGCGCTCGTCGGGGTGACTCAGATAACGATGGTAAGGATTGGCGTCCCGATGCAGAGACAGATGTGACCGCGGGATCACCTTGAAAGGAGAGCACTCGGGCGTCAGGTCATCCAGGTAGTAGAGCACCCTCGCCAGCACAGGTGAACTCGCCTGCAGGCCAAAGATCTTCGACCCGTACGGCTGGGCGTCGGTGTGGATGGCGATGCCCGGATGTCCGGGGTCTGACACCGAATAACCACACGAGGTGCAGATCAGCTCATCGCCGAACAGCGCTTGCAGAAAATCAACGATGGGTGGATTGGCGATGATGTCGATCGCCGTGGGCGACTCCGTCCACTGCACGTCGTTGCACCCCCGCTGGCGTTTGCTGTAGTCGACACCCCGCGTCGGCAGTCTGTCCAGTTCCTCGCCGATCGCCTCCACTTGCTCGCCGGACAGCACCTCCGGCAGGACGACGTAGCCGTCCAGCTCGATCGACCGGATTTGTTCGGCGCGGGTAAGTAGGCTCCAGTCACTGTCCTCGCGCCGCGCCGCCGCCAGATCCTCGCGCCTGTTGGTGAAGGACGTATCCATGGCCGGCAATCAGCCGCTCTCCTCAGTCGGAGTAGCGCCATCCGCAGACTCGGCGGGAGGCAATGCGTCATCACTTTCGCCCTCGGATTCCGCGGTGATCACCACCGACTCGTCGACGTCGATCTCGAGCAGCTCCTCCAGCTCCTTTTCCACATCTGCCAAGCGCTCCCCGTCAAGCGCCAGGCGACGTTCGGCGACGGAGTGGGTGTTCTCGTCGCCTGCATCCCGCCGAGATCGATGGGCGAACTCCACCTGCTCCATGGCGTACTGTTTCTGCGAATCCAGGATCTCGATGGCCGCTTCCCTCTCCTCGTAGAGCACCGTTACTCTCAAGGCCTGCCTTGCTTCTGCCATGACGTCCGTTTTGCGGCGTTCGTAGAACACCCGAATCCCCACGGTGGACTGCGTGCGTTGCTGGGAGAGTTTGGCATCGCTGCAAACCTGCTGACGCATCTTGAACAGGCGCTCCACTTCGGCGCGCTGGCGAAGGATGACATTCGCCACCACGACTTTGGCGATCACGGCCACCAGGAGCAGGACGGAGGAGACGAATATCAGGTCGTTGAGCATGTTCGCAGCGTCGGTCAGTTCGGAGGGTGTTGGCGATGGAACACCTGAAAGGTAGTCTAACTGGCCGGCTGGCATTGACCCGGCCCGCTCTCCACCCTCCATTCCCTCTGCCATGACGATGACCCTCGTCTCACATAACGCCTACTGGTTCCAGGGCGCTCCCAGCCTCTGGGGGCAGGAGCGCGCCCAGGCACATCCGCGCGTCGTCGACGCCCTTGCGGCGCTATACAGGCGGCTGGCACCCGATGTTCTGTGCCTGCAGGAGGTACCTTCCGAGGATATTACCCGGCGTCTTGCAGACGATCTTGGCATGCAGGCGGTCTTTGCCGTGGGAGGCAAGCGAACGGCGTACGGCGGCGCTGTGCTCTGGCACGGATTCGAGGCGGAGATTGAAGATCTGACGCAGATAAGAGGCGGGCCGGCCTTCGAGCGTATGTGTCTCGTGCTGCGCAGCACCGGTCCAGAGGGGCTGACCATCGTCAACGTTCATTTGTCGTCGAACCGCTTCGCTGCCGATGGAGACGGCGACACCGTGCGTCTGTCCGAGCTGGAGACCCTGTTCGCGGCCTGCCCGATGCCCGATGTCGTCGTCGGCGATTTCAACGCCGCTGTGGGGGGAAACGTCTACAATTCGATGACGGCCCGCGGTTACGTCGAGTGCGGCACGCAGGCGTGCTTGATGATGACACCGCGCGAGCGTCGCGTCGACTACGTTTGGATCCACCCCTCGACCCGGCTCGAATCCGTCCCTCCCGCCATCGAGGCTTCGCACTTCGGGCTTGAGAACGATTCGAGCGCCCAGCTGAGCGACCACCCGCCGATAGCCACCCGCTTCATCAGCACCATCCCGAGAGACTCCCCATGAAGTTCGACGGCATCTTCTTCGATTCCGGCAACACGATCTACGGCTTCGGCCAGGAACAGGGCGACGATCCCGCGAGTGGAGATGTAGCAGCGGGAGGGCCACAGCGTGCCGCGGCGGCGCTGCGCTGGCTCGGCCACGAGGTGACCGATGACGATGTCGCGACACATGTTACGAGATTGACCCGGCAGGGCCGACAGGCGGGACCGGCGTGGACCGAGGAGACTCTGGTCACGGGGTTGTTTGAAAATCTCGAACTTCAGGTGCGACGGGACGAGATCGTCTACGTCACCGGCGTCTTCTCGGGACCGCGATACAGCTCCTGGCTCTACCCCGGCATCGCCGCGACCCTCGAGGAACTCTCGAGACTCGGTTTTTTCATCGGCCTCATCGCCAACACCAGCGTGCCGGGGTGGGTGATGGACCGCAACTTTCGCGGTGTCGGCCTGCTCCAATACCTGACGGTGCGCGTCTACTCGGGCGACGAAGGCGTGGAGAAACCCGACCCCGCCATCTTCCGACTAGCTGAGCAGCGCTCGGAATTGTCTCCTGAGCGGCTCATCTACATGGGGGACAAGGTCGAAGCCGACATGGCGGGTGCCGAGGCGGCGGGCTGGTCGTCGATCCTGTTCCGCTCCGTCGTTGACACCAGCCACGACCGCGCCGACTTCGAGATCGACACCTGGTCGCAACTGCCGGCATTGCTAGCGGGTCGCGTTGGCTGCCGTCGCTAGATGAGGCTCAACCCCTCGGCCGCCATCCACCGCTTCATGATGGCCTCGGAGCAATTGAGAAGGCGTACGTAGTCCTTGCCGAGCTCACGATTCTTCGGCAGGGACCGGGTCTCGTTTCGACGCATGTTACACTTGCCCCGGTACTGGGTGACGAGACGCTGGCTGTGATCCAGGGCGATGGTCAGCACGGGCGACGGTGTGGCTCTGTCGGTCCCAACCTGTAAGGAGAAGACCGCGACATCACCAATCGCACAGCGGTCCTTGTACGAATAGATACAGTGGTGCATGATCGAACCCTCGCGATTCATGGCGCGGGTGTCGCGCAGTTCCACAATGCGCCAATGCAGAGCCTGGCCCGATTCGTCGTCCTGTTCGACGGACTCGAAACCGTTGATTCCGCAGGGGTCCACTCGATCCAGTTCTCGGTCTGCTGCACGGCGAGCTCGCTGTGCCATGCCTCCACCTGCCGCAGAAGCTTGTCGATGCTGCGGCCCTTCATGACCAGGCCGGGTTGCGGCGGAGCCCCTCGAGAAATCTGCCCATCCGGACCAACCGTCTCCACGGCACGAACCTCTGATTGCGATGATGGGACCGGCGTACATCAGGTCGAGCATGGGATGGCCCACTAGGTAGAGAACGACGGTAGCCCAGAAGGGCTCGTTCTCGTCGCCCTTGTGGAATCGAAGCCGCGAGCGCACGATGGCATGCGCGAGATCGCGACTGGCACCCATGCCCACACACTGGGCCCAGCGTAGTGCCATCGGGATGGTCAGGTTGTCAGGTGCTCTCGGGAAGGCGTGTGCCATACACCGGGTGAGGTGGATCTCGGTATCCATCGAGCGAATGTTGCCGTCCCGCGCGATGTGCAGAAACCAGCTCTGGCACCGTCTGGCCGTGGCGCCGTAGTCGAGCCCGGCTCTTCCCATGAACAGGGACGCATCGTAGCGGGCCAGTAGATGGTTGGCAAGTGCGCCGACCTGCAGCTCCACATTTTCGCCGTGCGGATACCACTCCTCCACCGGCCGCAACCACTCGGCATGGTGCTTGGCCAGTCTGGCGCCCACCCACCAGGAGATGCCGGTGTACGTCTCCAGGTGGACCAGGATCCTGAGCAGAGCGTCGCGCTCGGCCTGATCCGCGGCGGCGTCGAACATCGCCTCGGGATGTGTCCAGCCGCCCCGAGCTCCGTTGTAGATTTTCGTGAGCGTCCTGACCGTGCCTGGGCGATGGCCCTTCTTGGGCGACGGTTGAGCCTTCGCCTGCAGCCTGGGAAACAGCGCCGCCTCGTCGACGAGCTGCTCGTCGGTCTTCGCCAGCCTCTTGTCGAGTCCCTGTTTGTGACACCAGATACGATAGGAGCCGACGGAGTGGAAGCCCAGGGCATCGAGGTGATCCTGCAGCTTCGGATCGATGCTGGCGTAGGATGGTGCAGTCATGGACGCCTTGCGCACGGAGACGGTGGCGGGGGAGTAGTCTTCTTCAAGACCCCCTGGCACGACGAAGAGTGACAAAACGGGACCTGGCGATGAGCCGTCATACTCCGCCCTTGCAACCGGACGGCGGGCCAGGTTTCTTTCACCGCAACCGCTACATGGGAGTCAGGATGTCTACCTCGATCGATCAGCTCGTTTCCACCTATGGGGACCAGAACCAGTGCTCGCAAGAACTCTTCCTGCGCGCCCAGGCGTCACTGCCCGGCGGCAATACACGCACGGGCGTCTACCTCGACCCCTTCCCCATCTACTCGAAGAGCGGCGCTGGCGTCTACGTCACCGATGTCGACGGCAACGAGAGACTCGATTTCGTCAACAACGCCACCGCGCTGATTCTGGGACACGCCCACCCCTCTGTCGTTGGCGCCCTGCAGGACCGCACGGCGCAGGGAACTGCCTTCTACGGGCCCACGGAGCTGGAGATCGAGCTGGCGGAGCTGCTTCGTGCCCGCCTGCCGTCGCTCGAGCGACTCCGCTTCTGCAGTTCAGGGACCGAGGCGGTCCTCAACGTGATTCGTGTGGCGCGAGCCTTCACGAGCAAGTCGAAGATCGCCAAGTTCGAAGGCGCCTACCATGGAATCGATGATCCGGCGATGATCAGCTACCTGCCCCCCCTCGGCCCGGAACTCGGCCCTCAGGACAGTCCACGCTCCGTGCTGTCCTCTAAGGGTCTTGCTCCAGGCACGGCGGAATCGGTCGTCGTCTTGCCCTTCAACGATCCAGAGGCGTGTGCGACCATCATCCATGCCCACGCCGAAGATCTTGCTGCCGTCATCATTGATCCGCTATCCACGGCGGCGGGGCTCACCCTTCCCCGTCCCGGGTTTCTCGAATCCTTGCGGGATGTCACCACGTCGCTGGGCATCCTGCTCATCTTCGATGAAGTCGTGTCCTTTCGACTGTCCTCCGGTGGGACGCAGGGCACCTACGGCATCAGGCCCGACCTGACATGTCTGGCCAAGGTGATGGCGGGAGGAACGCCGGGTGGCGCCTTCGGCGGCCGCGAAGACGTCATGGCGATCTACGATCCGACGACGGGCAACCCGGGCATCGCACAGTCGGGCACGTACAACGGCAATCCCCTGGTGGCGGTTGCCGGGCTGGCTGCTCTCCGGGAAATGACGGAGGAAGCCTACACGCGACTGCACGACCTCGCCCACCGTCTTGGCGCTGATCTTGGCGAAGCGTTCCGCTCTGCCGGCGTCGAGGCCAGTGTTGTGACGGCGGGATCGATCTTCCGGATCTTCTTCCTCGATAGGCCTCCCGGCAACTACCGCGAGGCGGCCCTGGACTCCAGTCAGAAGCACCGCTGGCTCAGCTTCTGGTTGCTCAATCACGGCATCGCGACCCGCGTCGGCGGATGCCTGTCCGTCCCGATGACGGAGGAGCACACGTCACGCCTGGTGGACGAGACGCGAGGCGCCCTGCAGGAGTGGCCCTTTTAGCGCCGCCAGGCGCCCCCTCAGCGAAGAGAGAACCCCGTGCGTCACCTGTCCCCCGCTCTGCTCTCAGCAGGTCTACTTGCCGCTTCGACAGCCATCGCTGCCGAGCCGGTCGTTTTCAGCGAAGCCACCTTGCCACACGAGTTCATTCGCCGTGCCCACACAGCGATCAACATCGACGGCAAACTCGACGAGTTCGTCTGGTCGGCGGCGCCTCAGATCAACACGTTCCACCGCGTCACCGTGGGGCAGGAGTTCGGCGATATCCCTCAAGTGACGCGCGCCCGGATGCTCTGGGATGACGAGGCGCTGTACTTCGCCTTCACCTGCCGTGACACCGATATCTGGGCGATCTACACCGACGAGGACGATCGGATGTGGTCGGAGGAGGTGGTGGAGGTGTTCATCGACCCGGATGGTGATGGACGCGATTATCTCGAATTCCAGGTGAACCCCCTCAACGCCCACGTCGACCTGCACATCATCTCGCTAAACCCGTGGGACTCGTCCATCGAATGGGACATCGACGGCGTAAGAAACGCCGTTGATGTCATCGGTACCGTCAACGACAGCAGCGACACCGACGTGGGGTGGACGGCGGAGATCGCCATTCCCTGGCCGGCCTTTCTGCCGCAGATCACCGGGGGAGAGAGGCCGCAGGTCGGTGACATGTGGCGACTGAACCTTTACCGCATCGAACGCGGCGCCGGCGCCGGCGTGCGCCAGCAGATCGTCGACTTGAGAACCCGGATCACCGTTGCGCGGCAACAGATGGAGAGCGCCGCCGATACCACCGTCCTTGCCCGTCAGGTGACCGCTTTGCAGGAGGAACTTGCGCCGCTGGCCAGACGTTATGCGCTGGAAACCGACTACACGGCTTGGAGTCCGACCCTGTCCTCCGGCTTCCACAATCCCAGCCGCTTCGGCATCGTCGAGTTCGCCCCCTGACCTTTACCACCGTAATCCTTTGATGCGCTGATTGGTGGCGCCTGTCCGAAAGTTCAGGTGAGTTCTGCGCATTCGAGCGGTGCGTTCACGCCGGGTTTCCTGCACATTTTGCGCAGTGACCACGCGGTGCCATGTCCGCGCCGCCTGCGAGAGATCTTCTAGCCAGACGATGTAGGTCGCGTACAGCAGATCCTGAGACGCATCATCGATCGGCTCCAGTGTCTGCGCGTCAGCCACGACGAAGGTGATGTCCTTGCCGATCCGCCGAGCCGTCTGCGTGGCGTTCTGGATGGCCGATGGCGTGATGTCGCAGCCCGTGACCGACGCCCCGAGATTGGCCCAGGACAGCGACTGCCGTGCGTCAGCGGCGCAGCAGGTATCCAGCAGGTCGAGGCCGGAGACATCGCCGGCCAGTTCCATCTCCTCCTTGCTGAGATCGGTACCCCCCTTTTCGAAGAAGGCGTAGAAATCGGGCCGATCTTTGATATTGAACTTCAGGTGATCACCTTGGTACTGATCCCACGCGTCCCGGATGATCTGCGTGTTCCTGGACTCGGCCATGGACCTCCTATGATTGTGGTGGTGACGGCTCCGACGCTGACCCACGGAATTGAGTCGCTTCTGCAGGTGAATCCGTTTTGGCCTGGAGGCAACTCGTCGAGTGTGCCCCACACCTCGTTTCAGACGCCCGAGGTTCTGCGATCAGAGATGGCCTTCATCCAGTTGTTGTGGCTGTCAACAAAGCGCTGTACGAGATCCTGACGTTGACTACCCAAGTTGTGCAGCTCGCCCGGATCATCGTCTAGGTTCACGAGAAAGCCCTTGTCTCCTTCCACCGTCAGTTTCCACGGACCTTCGCGCACGGCCCACGAATCCTGATGGGTCCAGTGCATGATGGCACGGGGCGCCGGTGCGGCGGCGCTGCCGATGACGGGTGCCAGGTCG
>JAYZCA010000012.1:0-7359 GCA_036339235.1 Candidatus Latescibacterota bacterium
CTGAGACCGGTTTTTTGAGATTAGCTCCACCTTGCGGTATTGCAACTCTTTGTACCGGCCATTGTAGCACGTGTGTAGCCCTGGACATAAAGGCCATGAGGACTTGACGTCGTCCCCACCTTCCTCCTGCTTAACACAGGCAGTCTCCCTAGAGTTCCCACCATGATGTGCTGGCAACTAGGGACAGGGGTTGCGCTCGTTGCGGGACTGAACCCAACATCTCACGACACGAGCTGACGACAGCCATGCAGCACCTGTATACCCGCTCCGAAGAGGGGCCCTATTTCTAGGGCTTGCAGGTATATGTCAAATCCGGGTAAGGTTCTTCGCGTAGCATCGAATTGAGGAACATGCTCCACCGCTTGTGCGGGTCCCCGTCAATTCCTTTGAGTTTCAGCCTTGCGACCGTACTCCCCAGGCGGGGTACTTAATGCGTTTGCTACGGCACTGAAGGGGTCAATACCTCCAACACCTAGTACCCATCGTTTACGGTTAGGACTACCAGGGTATCTAATCCTGTTCGCTCCCCTAACTTTCGCACCTCAGCGTAAGTACCAGCCCAGGAACCCGCCTTCGCCACTGGTGTTCTCGGCCATATCTACGCATTTCACCGCTACACGGCCAATTCCGATTCCCTCTGCTGGACTCAAGGTGAGTAGTTTCGGCTGCAATTCTCTGGTTGAGCCAGAGGCTTTCACAACCGACTTACTCACCCGCCTACGTGCCCTTTACGCCCAGTAAATCCGAACAACGCTCGCTCCCCACGTATTACCGCGGCTGCTGGCACGCAGTTAGCCGGAGCTTCCTCTGGAGGTACCGTCAAGCAACGAGCGTTATTAACACTCGCGCCTTCGTCCCCCCTGACAGGAGTTTACACCCCGAAGGGCTTCATCCTCCACGTGGCGTCGCTGCATCCGCCTTTCGGCGATTGTGCAAATTTCTAGACTGCTGGCCCCCGTAGGGGACGGGACCTTGTCTCAGTTCCCGTGTGGCCGTTCACCCTCTCAGGCCGGCTACCCATCGTTGCCTTGGTAGGCCATTACCCCACCAACAAGCTAATAGGACGCGGGCTCATCTTTAAGCGACAGCATGCAAGCAGAGGCCATCTTTCAGGCCGAAACCAAGATCTCGGCCTCACATTCGGTATTAGCACTCCGTTAGGAGCGTTGTCCCCAACTCAAAGGTAGATTACCCACGCGTTACTCACCCGTTTGCCGCTGTACTCACCCTCCGAAGAGGACTTTCTCGCTCGACTCGCATGACTAAGACACGCCACTAGCGTTAGTTCTGAGCCAGGATCAAACTCTCCGTGTGAAGAAGAAAAGTTTGTGGCTCCCGGTATCCCAAAGACATAAATGCCCTTGAGTCCCGGGTGATCTTCTTAATTGAAATACGATGCCTTCCTGCGCATATCACACGAGGCGACATGCACCGGAGGCGACAGGTCCGATGATCTGGACCGGCCCCGCAAGTTTACAGGGACTTTACGCGCGTTATTCGATTATCAAAGATCGAGGGACTACAGATGTGCGGCGGCGGCTACCCTCGCCGAACGCAAGGACCAAACATACGGGAGGCCCCCAGAACTGTCAACGGCTATTTCGGGAATCACGACTCAGGTGGCGTTATTCGAAGTCCTTGGCCAGAACCCTGCCCATAACCTCCGTCGCGCGAAGTCGCACACCGGCGTCCCGGTCGGCCAGAGCCGTTCCCAGAACGGGAATGGCCTGGGGCAGTTGAACGAACCCGAGGGCCTCCACTGCGCGAATCCGCACAGCCGGGGACTTGTCGTCGGTGAGCACCTGCGAGAGGATACCCACCGACCGGGGATCCTTCACTCCAAGGGTGCCAAGGTGGCGAGCGCACGCCGCACGGACCGAGGGGTCACGATCGGCCAGGACTGCTCGCCCGAGCACGGGCACTCCGCTCCGATGCCCGATCTTGCGCAACATCAGGGCAGCGTGCAGGCGCACGCTGGATTCCTTGTCTTCGAAAGCCTTCTGGATGATGGGGATGGCGCTCACCGTGCCGGCGTCCTTGAGGGCCTCGACGGCACGGATACGGATCTCGGGAGCACGGTCCTCCAAGGCCTCCGAGAGCACGGTCAGGGCGAGGGTGCCACCGATGAACCCCAGAGCCTCGATCACGGCAATACGCACAGCGACGGTTCTGTCCGACAGTCCCCGGCGCAGGATCAGGACCGCGCGCCGTCCACCCACTCGGCCCAACGCCCTGGCGGCACGGACGCGAATCTCGGGGGATCTGTCACCCAGCATCGTCTGCAGTGCGAAGATACCCGGGCCAGGGGCCTCCTGGGCCATAGCGGGCACCGCCGCCAGCATCAGCGTCAATAGACTGGTCAGGCCGAAGCGTCTGAGGGTGAAGTTGCGAGCCATAGCGGGCATTCGATCAGGCTGGGGAACCTACCCCCAGCTGGCGGCGCCCTCGAGAACACCCTGGCGCTGCTGGGCGATATGCTCGAAGTATCCGCTTTCACGGTAGGCAGCCAGAGGATCGGCGGCGGCACCCAGATCGATCCTCACTCTCGCCAGCAGGGGGCGGACGTCGGTGTCCCACGCGGCCCGCAGTACCTCCTCGGCCATCACCGTGTCGGCCTCGGACTGGGCTGCGGTCAGTGCCTCGAGATCCACCAGCAGAGCGCGCGCGAAGGCTGTCTGGATGTTGAGCACGGACTGGATCATGGCCTCGACTTTGGGCTTGACGATGTGGCTCTGGTCGATCATGTAGGCGATGTTTCCGCCCCGACCACGGGCGGCGGCATTCTCTATCTCGCGATAGATGAGGAACACCTCGTAGAGATTGACAGAGCCCGTCGTCAGGTCATCGTCGGCGTATTTCCGGTTGTTGAAGTGGAATCCGCCCAGGCACTCCTCGTCGAGGAGGAAGGCGACGATGTGCTCGATGTTGACGCCCTGCGCGTGGTGCCCGAGATCGACGAGAACCTCGGCTCGCTCGCCGGACGCCCTGGCGTAGTGCAGGGCCATGCCCCAATCGGCGACGTCGGTATGATAGAAGCCGGGCTCGAAGAACTTGTACTCGATCAGCATGCGAGCGTCATCGGGAAGCAGGTCGTGAGTCTGGCGCAGGCAGTCCTCGAAGAAATGCTTGCGCTCCATGAGGTCTGCCTGACCAGGGTAGTTCGTGCCGTCGGCAAACCATAACGACATCAGTTTCGACCCGGTAGCCCGCATGATCTGGGCGCATTCCTCCATGTGCTCGAGCGCCTTCTGCCGTACCGCAGCGTCACGATGACCGAAGGAACCAAACTGGTAGTCGGAAGCCTGGAAGACATTCGGATTGATCGCTCCGATTTCGACGCCCAGATGAGCGGCTTCCGCCTTTAACGCATCGTAGTCGTCGACCTTGTCCCAGGGGATGTGCAGCGCCACCGGGCGGCAGATTCCAGTCACTTCGTGAACCTTCGCAGCATCCGCCAGTCGCTCGTGCACGTCGCGAGCCGCACCCTGTTGTTTGAACACTCCGAAACGGGTTCCCGAATTGCCGTACCCCCAGGACGGCGTCTCGATCACCTGCGCGCGCAGGCGGGCCTCCACGGCGTCCACCTCGATGCCGCGTTCCCGCAGTTGGTCCGTCAACTCCTGGTACCCCGCAACCCTGTCATTCATCATCCGTCTCCTGTTGAGATCGCTATTTGGACAATGAGAATAGGTTGCTCATGGGCGTGGCTTCAACCCTTTGAGGGAGAGCCCTGCCTTCGCCAGGGTCCATGGAGGTCTTCACCCTCATTATATCGGACGATCTGCCGCCATCAGCCACCCCGAAAGCCTTGGGAACCAGTCTGACGGAACGTTAGCGGCCGTCGATCCGGTAGACGCGCAGATGTGGACCTGGACGCCACATCCCCTGATGTCCGGCATAGGGCAGGAAGTAGGCATCCAGGGGATCGAAGGCAGCCTTGCCAAGGACGTTCGGCGGGGCCGGAGAGAATTCCGCGACAGGCGTCATGGAGACCAGGTCACGGGCGAGGCCCTGGGACATCGCAGAATAGGCGAGGGGGTGGCTCTGCGTGACGAGCCACCCGACTCCGCTCGTCTGCAGGTCCGCCAGACTCTGCGTTGCACGCACGGATCGGAGGCCCGGGTGCGGCACCGTCCGCAATTCGACCAGATCATAGGCAGGATCGGGCGGATACCCGGACAGATCCAGGCCGAGCCGCAGACGTCGGCCGGTCTCTCCGAGTCTGCGTACATCCTCCCAGCGACCCTGCAGCCATGATCGAGTCGGGTGCAGGCGTGGGTGTCCATAGCTGCTTCCTGTCAGCGCGATCCGGGCGCCGGTGGGAACCCGCCTCTCGATCCACTGGCGGGCAAGCTCGCGCGTGTCCTGCCTCGTCAGGAGGCGGTCATGCTGGACGGCGGTAAGGGCGGAGGGCGCGACCAGTGCCAGGGATACGGCTACGACGATGGCCATGCGGTGCTGGGCCAGCTGCGCTACGCCGGTGCCGGCCGCCACACTCAGGAGGGGGACGAGGGGGATGGCGTAGCGCACGAAGAGACTCCCACCGCTGCCGGCGACCGCGAAATATCCGCAAGCGGCTGTGAGCAGGACGAGGTCTCCGGGCCGGCGACGCCGGGCGAGCCACACTAGTGATGCCAGGGCGCTGAGCATGAGGGGCAGACCGAGGCCGTGACGGAGGGTGAACGTCAGGTGGTAGAGCCAGCCATTGCCCAACTCCTGTCCAGAATGCCCTCGACCGAAGTGCTGCCACTCGAAAAGAAAATCATGCCAGAACCCGGCGGGATCCAGGACGATAAAGGGCGAACCGCAAAGGAAAACCCCGCCTGCAGTTGCCAGGGCCAGCGCCCAGTCGCGGACACGGCCGCCTCCAGGAGACCGCCAGAGGGCCATCGCCATGGCGGGAACGAAGAGTGCGGTGTTGTACTTGGTCGACATCGCCAGGCCCACCAGGACGGCTCCGAGGATCAACTGACGGCGGCCTCCCCAGTGCGCGTAGTCGACCAGGACCGCCATCGACGCGGTCGCCCAGAAGGCGGCGGGTACGTCGACGGTAAGGAAGTGGGAGTCGCGCACGTGCAGGAAGGCCAGGGCCACCAGGATCGCAGATGCCGCCGCCGCGGCTCTGCCTCCGAGGGTTCGCCCCATGTGCCAGCAACAGGCGATGGTTGCCGTACCCATCAGCGCGGTGAGCCAGCGACCCGTCAGATACAGATCGGAGGGATCGACAAGAAAGCGCAGCAGGAAGGTCTGCGTGCCGTCCACGGTACCCACCAGCAACGACGACAGGTAGTACAGACCGAACACAGCAGACAGCAGGTAGAGATGGAAACTGGGGTAGTTGAAGAAGTGCGGATTCCACTGACCACCGGCGATGACGAGGGCCCGGTGCACGAGTATCGACTCATCGGGCCTCGCCGCCGTATGCGGCAGGCCGAAGTCGATGCCCCACAGCCTCAGGGCGAGGCCCGCGACGATGGCTCCACCCAATATCCAGCTCGAGCCGGTTCTGCCCAAGTGCATATTCAGGCCGCTGCGAGGATCGTCACCTGAAACTCGAGATTGCGCAGGGCGACGCGTGACGGCACAAGAGCTTCGGGATCGTCTCCGGATACGACCCTGGCGAACTGCTGGATCAGCAACAGCATGAAGTCGTCGCCCAGATCCTCAGCGCCGTCACGTACCATCACCGACCGGTAGACACCGCTGTCATCGGCGCGCCCGCCCAGCTCCACGACGTGGCCGTCGAAGGAGAACCGGCGTACCAGCGGCCCCTCGTCGCGATCGCGGACGGCGACACGACAGTCACATCGATGGCCGTCGGCGTCGATGCTGAATGTCGCTTTGGCAGTACCGCCTCTGAAAGCGACCTGCAGTGAATCCGGGACGATGATCGCCGTCGGCCAGACGGCGAGGATCAGGCTCAGAGGATGGGGACCCATGTCGACCCAGATCGATGCCGCATCTCTGGGCCGGCCTCTGGACAGGGTTTCCATCTCGGCTTCGAAGAAGTGACTGGAAGAAGGAACCACAGAGGGCCACAAGCGGCGGTACTGGCGCAGCGATGCAGCGTACTGGCTGCACATGCCCAAGTGAAGCCCGCTGGCCTCAGCCTGGTCTTGAAGGTTGCGCGCCTGAGCCAGACTGGATTCGCCAGAGGTTGTCCACACGAGAGGCTTCTCACATAGAACGTGACAGCCGGCGTCGAGGGCGACACGCGCCAGATCGAAGTGCACTTCATTCGGCGCGCAGATGTCGACGATGTCAGGTCGTTCGCTGCCGAGGAGATCCTCGAAGTCCGTGTATCCCCGGCCCTGGAAACCGAACAGATCCTGCAGTTGACTCGACGTGCCGGCAAGACGCTCGGCACGGCTTCCAAGAACGGCTACTACATCGGACCCGACCTGGGAGTGCCACTTGGCGTGATGGCGGCCGATACCGCGTGCCCCGGCGACGGCGACGCGAAGGTTCAGCCCGCGTCCCTCTCTCCCTTCAATCAGCTCTTCGATTTACCGGGCTTTGGCGTCGCGGATCTTCTGCTTGATACGTTCCTTGCGGCGCTTGCGGGCACGGCGCAGTTCCTGCTGCCGCACATTACTCTTGGTGGCCATGGGAGTCTCTCTGATCTGAATTGAGGTGATCGCTGCAAACCGTCTAAATCTACCCAGTCGACAGCGACTCGACAAGATGGTATCAGGTGCTTGCCAGAATCATGCGCAGCAGAGCCATGCGCACGTAGAGTCCGTTTTGCGCCTGTCGGAAGTAGGCAGCACGGGGGTCAACATCGACCTCCTTGGCGTCGATCTCGTCGATTCTGGGCAAGGGATGCATGATGATGGCATGTGACGCCATGCAGTCCAGAATTCGACGGTCGATGATGTACTCGCCGCGCGCCTGCTGGTAATCCTGGACCCGGTCTCCAAAACGCTCACGCTGGATGCGCGTCTGATAGATGACGTCGACCTTCGAGGCCACCTCGGCCAGATCCGCCGACTCCTCCCAGTGCACGCCGTTGCGCGAGAGGTATTCCTTGATGTCGTCGCGCATGCGTACGACTTCTGGAGCCACAAAGTAGATTTTGACGTCGTCGAACTTGGTCAGCAGGTAACAGAGCGACCGCGCCGTGCGACCGTTGGCAAGGTCGCCCACAAGGGCGACGGCAATCCCGTCGAGGCGGCCGATTTCGCGCTCGATCGTGTACACGTCGAGCAGAGCCTGCGTCGGATGCTGACCGGGACCATCGCCAGCGCTGATGACGGGCACCTGCGACACGGCGGCGGCGCGACTGCTGGCCCCGCTCTCAAAGTGCCGCAGCACGATGATGTCGGCGTACCCTCCGACGATCCGGATCGTGTCCTCCAG
>JAYZCA010000013.1:0-5026 GCA_036339235.1 Candidatus Latescibacterota bacterium
GGGAAACATCGATCTGTCCACGGTGCGCGCCGCCGCCGAAAGCGGCGTCAACCTCATCTCCGTAGGCGCCCTGACACATTCCGCCCCCGCCCTGGATCTAAGTCTCCTGTTCATCCACTGAAATAGCGCTACGGCCGGGGCGTTTGGCCTCACCGATCCTCAGATGCTCCATCAGCGCCGCCGCCGCCCCTGACTCACCGTGCCCTTCGCGCAGCGAAGGGTGTCGAGGCGCTTGAACCTACCGACGATTCTTGGAGTTCGATCCGCGCCGGCGGACTCACCGATGATCCTTTGAAGTTCGATCGGCACCGCCACCCACGGCCATCACCGACGTCGTCTCCTGCTGTGTGGTCACCAGCTTGTAGAAAATCCCTTCCCGTTCCATCAGTTCCGCGTGGGTGCCCATCTCGGCTATCTTGCCGTCGTCGAGCACGACCAGGCGATCTGCCGATCGCAATGTCGACAGCCGATGGGCGATGGCGAAGGTCGTGCGTCCCGCCACGAGACGCTGGATCGCCTCCTGCAGCTTCTTCTCCGTGGGGGTGTCCACCGCCGACGTCGCCTCGTCGAGGATGAGGATCTTCGGGTCGTGCAGGAGGGCGCGGGCGATAGCGATACGTTGCTTCTCACCCCCGGACAGCCGGTTGCCGCGCTCGCCGGCGAGCATGTCGTAGCCCTCCGGTTTGGTGAGGATGAACTCGTGCGCATTGGCCGCCTCGGCGGCGCTGATGATGTCCTCGAAGCTGGCGTCCTGCCGCCCGTACGAGATGTTCTCGGCCATGGTGCCGTTGAACAGGAAGGGCTCCTGAGCCACCATGCCGATGTGGCCTCTCAAGTCTCCCAGTCTCAGATCACGCAGGTCGATGCCGTCGAGCTCGATCGCCCCCTTGTCGACATCGTAAAACCGACAGATCAGGTTGATGAGCGTGCTCTTGCCGACACCTGACTTGCCCACCAGGCCGATCATCTCCCCCGGCTCCACCTCGAAATCGATGTCCTTCAGGATCGGCTTCCCGGGATCGTAGCCGAAGAAAATGTTGCGAAACACGAGGCGCCCCTTCAGGTCCGCAATCGGCCGGGCATCGGGTGCGTCGAAGGGCTCAGCACGGGTGTCCAGAATCTCGAAGATGCGCTCGGCTCCGGCGAAGGCCCGAGTCAGAAAGTTGTTCACATTCGAAAAGAACTGCAGCGGCCCGTAAAGCATCCAGATGTAGGCGATGAAGGCCATCAACACACCGAAAGTCAGCTCCTCGTCGATGATCTTTCGGCCACCGAAATACCACGTCATGAACAGACCGAAGGACATGATGAAGTTGAGGATGGCGGAGAAGATGAACCACGAGCGCTCGGCGGTAACCGCCATGTCACGCAGCTCATTATTTGCCCGCGTAAAGCGGCGCATTTCACGCGGTTCCTGGGCGAAAGCCTTGACGATCCGAATCCCGTGAATCGACTCGTTCAGATGTACGTTGAAGAGGGACCACTTCGTATGCCACTGGGTCCACAGGCGGCGCAGCGTGCCGAACTTCTTCAGGCCACCGATGACGATGAAGGGTACAGGGAACAGCACATAGAGGGTCAGTTCCCAGCTGTAGTACAGCAGCAGGCACAGCACGCCGATGAGCATCAGGAAGTTGCTCAGGATAAAGGGCAGGCCAAAGAGAAGGAACATCTCCAGCCGGTCCGCATCCTGCATGAAGCGTGAGATCAGGCTGCCCACCTGGCGCTTGTCGAAAAAGCGCAGCGGCAGGAATTGCAGGGCTCCGTAGAGATGGGAACGGATGTTCTGCGCCGTACGTCCTGCCACTTCAGCCCGCAGCACGCCGTCGACCATGTCGAGCACCCAGTGGGTAAGCGTCGTCGCCACGAGGGCTCCGACATACAGGCCGAGCAGGGCCAGCGCGTCGTCGGGCGGATCGGTGAGCACGTCGTCGATGATGTGCTGGACGAGATACGGCGGCGCCAGGCCGAGGGCGGCCATGACCAGGGACACCGCCATGAAGACGGCAACCTTGACTTTCTGCGGCTCGAGGAACATGGCGATACGCTTGATCGTATCCCACTTGCGGATACAGAAGGGACAGATCCCGTCGCGATCACGCAGCAGTCGGTTACATTTTTCGCACCGCGTGCGCTCCATTTGCGTCGGCAGCCCCGGCGCCTCTCCCTTGGCCAGGTTGCGGATCGCGTCGGCTGCCTCGGAAAACTTCGCCGTCAGTGAACGCGAGTATTGGATGACCTCCTGTCCGCTGCGATCCTTGCGCTCCAGCTCCAGCTGCGCCGCGCCCACCAGATCGAAGGTGCGCACATCGCCAATCTCATCGAGGGGAATTTCCACGACGCTGCTAGACACGTAGCTTCTAGTGGATGACACGATCAGCACCCGCTTGTCGGTAGCCAGCAGCCAGCGTTCGCCGTAGGCGCCATCCACCATGTCCGCCGCCACACGGATATGGAGCCGCTCGTCCTCCCCGATGCGCGTACCGAGAGCGGCGGTCAGCGACGGTGACATGGCCTCGATAAAATCTGGCGCCGCCTGGATGGTTTCCGTCTCCGCCATGCTATCTTCTACCGCTACTCCTGCACCGCAATGATCTGGGACACCTCTTGCTGCAAGCGCACGAGTTCGGCGAAGTGGCCGTCTGCCGCCATCAGCTCCTCGTGTGTCCCTACCTCGACGACACGACCACCATCGAGCACGACCAGCCGGTTGGCGTTGCGCAGCGTCGACAGCCTGTGGGCGATAGCGAAGGTCGTGCGCCCTTCGACGAGGCGCCCAAGGGACTCCTGGATCTGCTTTTCTGTCTCTACGTCCACCGATGACGTCGCCTCGTCGAGAACCAGAACACGCGGATCATGCAGGATGGAGCGGGCGATGGCGAGGCGCTGACGTTCGCCCCCTGACAGCCCGGCTCCGCGTTCCCCCACCTTCGTGTCGTACCCGTCCTCCTTGGCCATGATGAAATGATGGGCGTTGGCAGCCCGAGCCGCATCCATGATGGCTTCGATCTTCGCGTCCGGATCGCCGTAGGCGATGTTGTCGGCGATGGTACCGGAAAACAGGACGGGATCCTGCGGCACGACACCGATCTGGCGCCGCAGGTCGCTCAGCTTGATCCGGCGGATGTCGGTGCCATCGATTGAGATGCCGCCGTGATCGACGTCGTAGAAGCGGCACACCAGATTCACCGTCGTCGTCTTGCCGACGCCCGACTTGCCCACCAGACCGATCATCTCGCCGGGCTCGACCTCCAGCTCGATGTTGTGCAACACCGGCTTCGACTTGTCGTAGCCGAAGGTGACGCCGTCGAACACGACGCGCCCCTCCATCCTGGGCACGGGCACGGCCTGCGGGTCCTCGTAGGCCTCCGGTGTCGTGTCGATGATCTCGAAGATGCGCTCGGCGCCGGCGAAGGCGCGGGTCATCCAGGAGTTGACTTCGGCGAACCACTCCATCGGCCCGTAGACCAGGTGCATGTAGGCGTAGAGCGCCATCAACTCGCCCAGGCTCATGCGGTCGCCGAGAACCTCGTGGCCACCGCAATACCAGATGACGACGATGCCGATGCCGCTGAAGAGCGACATCGTCGACCAGAGCAGACGCCAGTTCCGCGCCGTACGCACGCAGATCTCTCCGAGTCGATCGTTGGTCTTCTCGAAGGCCGCAACCTCCCGCTGCTCCTGGGCGAAGGCTTTGACCACGCGGATCCCGTGGAGTGATTCGTTGAGCCGGATGCCCAGCTGGGACCATCCCTGCCCGTATTTATGGAAGATGCGACGCATGCGCTTCCAGAAGAGAAAGCTCCACAGCACCATCAGCGGCAGTGGCACGAGGATCAGCAGGGTCACCTTCCAAGACAGCATGAGCATGAGGCCCACGATGCCGACCATCAACATGCCGTTGATGACCAGGTACGGCAGCCCCTCGACGAGAAAGTCCTGCAGCATCTCAGAGTCGCGTGTCACCCGTGAGATCAGCCCCCCCACCTGGCGCTTGTCGTAGAACTGCAACGACAGCATCTCCAGCCGCCGGAACAGCTGCGAACGGATATCGGACGTGACGCGGGCGCTCAGCCAGGTCACCACCCAACCGTGGGCCAGCTCAGCGATCCAGCTCCATACACGCACACCGACAAAAGCCAGCACCATCAGCCCGAGCATGAGCACCCGCTCGTCCATGGGCGGCACGATGTCGGCTGTGGGCACGAGCACGTCGTCCACCAGCCTCTCGGTGATATACGGGGGGAGCAACTCCGCTGCCGTCATCGCCACAGAGGTCACAGCCAGGATCGCCGCTCGTGCCCGGTACGGCCGCATGTAACTGACGATGCGCCCCAGCGTCGCCCAGCGTCGTACACAGGCCGGACACAGTCCGTTTTTTTCCGGCAGCAGGCGTTGGCACTTCTCGCAGCGGATGCGATCCAGCTTGGGGTTGATCAGGAAGGTCTCGCCCTTGCGCAGCTGCTCGAGGCCGCGGGCGACTTCGGAGAACTTCACCGACTGCGTGCCGGTGTAGGGTACGGAAACCGTGGGCAGAGCCTGGCGCTCGAGGGTCAACTGGGCGCCACCCACCAGCGCGTCGGCGCGCACGGCGGCCAGGTCGCCGATAACCACCGTGATGACAGGGCCGTCTGCGACCGGCACGACGAGCACACGCTGCTCGGTGACCACGACCCAACGCGTCGAGTAGACACGATCGTCGTCGAGATCGGCATACACGCGGATCAGGATCTCTTCGCCGGAAGGAACGTGTTCGGCGATGCGCGCCAGCACGCTGTCGGCGGCGTCACCGGTCACCGGTTCGAGGAGCCGCGGGCGGCTCCAGGCAGGGGGCTGCGCCATCTACCTCTCGAATGGCTTAAGGGCGCGAATCGCGACCACGTCGGCAGCCACCTCCGCCGCCGAGGCTTCCAGCAGCGCCTCGCCCATCTCCGCCGTCGATGGCCGCGGATCGCCGACACCGCCGTGCCTGGTGCGCTGATCGAAGCGGTGATAGCCGGACACTCCCGGCACTCGCATCCCCTCA
>JAYZCA010000014.1:0-3047 GCA_036339235.1 Candidatus Latescibacterota bacterium
TGCGGGTTGCGGGTTGTGCGACACAACGGTGGTCGAGACGGCGATTCGCGAAGGCCCCCGGCGAGTAGAGGATCTGCTCGCATTGGGCGCTCGGTTCTCCAGGGAGGAGGACGGCCAACTGTCGCTGGGACGCGAGGGCGGCCACACGTACCACCGCGTCGTTCACGCCGACGACTGGACCGGCAGGGAGCTGGTCCGGACGCTGCTGGAGGCAGCGAAGGCCGAAGAGCTGGTGACCTTTTACGAGGATCACCAGGCCCTCGACCTGATCGTCGACCCGGACGGACACTGCTGCGGCGCGTGGGTGCGCGCAGGACTGCGCGGCGAGGGATCGCAAGGCGGGGTCAGTGCCTTCAAAGCTTCGGTGACGTTGCTGGCCACCGGGGGCGCAGGCGGGATCTTCGCCAGTACGACAAATCCGTCAGTGGCGACCGGGGACGGCGTCGCCATGGCGTACCGTGCCGGGGCAACCGTGGCGAATCTGGAGTTCATCCAGTTTCATCCGACGGCACTGGCTCACCCCGAGGGCAGCACCTTCCTCATCTCGGAGGCGCTGCGGGGGTATGGTGCGGTCGTCGTCAATCACGAGGGCGAGGCCTTCGTTGAGCGGCAACTGCGTGGAGGATCGCTGGCGACCAGGGATGTCGTCGCACGGGCGATCGTCGCGGAGATGAAGAGCAGCGGTAGGGAATGTGTTTTTCTCGACGTGACAGGGAAGGACCCCGACGAGACGAGGAAGCGGTTCCCGAACATCTATCGAACGTGCCGGGCTCTAGGTATCGACATGACGATCGAGCCGATTCCGGTGGCGCCCGCGGCGCACTATCTGTGCGGTGGCGTGCGCACGGACATGGATGGCTGCACGGACGTGCCGGGCCTGTACGCTGTCGGCGAGGTGGCCCATGCGGGACTGCATGGTGCCAATCGGTTGGCGAGCAACTCGTTGCTTGAGGGTCTCGTATTCGGGGCCCGGGCGGCAGTGCGCGCCAGCGGTGATATGAAGTCCTGTCGGACGCGGAGCGCCTTGCCGGGTCCACCGCAGACGACAGACCCGGTCGATCCTGATCTCGTCAGTCGGGTGATGGAAGACATCGGCCGTGTCATGCTCGACGATGTCGGCATCGTGCGCACCGATCGGTCTCTGGTGCGCGCCTGTGGCGTCCTCGACGAACTGGAGAAGGAAGTGGCAGACGCCGGTTCAGTGCCGGCGAACCTGAGCAACAAGCTGACGGTGGCTCGCCTGGTGGCACACTCGGCGCGCGCACGGCGCGAGAGCCGGGGTGTACACTTCAACGCGGACCACCCGGAGCGAGACGACGAGAACTGGCAGCACGATTCCCTGATGCGGGCCGGCCGCTGACGGAAAGGCGCAAGCGCCTTTTTGGGCGACCGGTCGATGGCAGATACCCCGGAAGGCGGCGCGTTCGAGCAATGAAGAGAACACTTACAGCCTGGGTCCTGGCAGCGTTCGTGGCCTGGGCCCTGCCGGCCGACGCCGGCGAGGGTCTCATCACGAAGGTCCGCGGCCGCACCCTGGCAATCGACAAGGGCGCCGCTGACGGTCTCGAGGTCGGTCTCGAGGTAACGGTCGTACGGCCACCCGATGAAGCCATCATCCACCCGCTGACGGGCGAGAACCTCGGTGCTCCGGAGATCGAGATCGCCAGTGGACGTATCAACAAGGTCTCGGCCCGCGCCGCATCCGTGCAACTCGACGGCAACCCGATCATCTCGGTCCGGCCCGGAGACATGGCCCGTTTCCTGACCATCGAAGAGAAGATGGTGATGGAGCAGGAGGTGGCGACGGAGACGGCGGAGCAGGCGTCACGCGAGCGTGGCGAGATCCGCTCCGAGTCGTCCCGGCTGGGACGCAATATCAGCAGCATCCAAGGATCCATCCGCGGTCTCGAGAAGGCGATCCGTGAACTGCGCCGCTTCGATGACGATGTCGTGAAGCCGCAGTTCAACGCCATCAACCGCCAGATCAAGGAGATGCGCGACGAGTTGACGGAGCTCCACGAGACGGTGAGCCTGCTCAACGCCGTGCCTATCCAGGATATGGGTGGCGAGGGGGGCGAGGACGAACTGTCGGCAGAGGACATCGAGCGCCTGCGACTGATCATCCAGGAAGAGATCGACAACCTTCAGGACCAGCTCGCAGTCGTGCAGCCGCCGCCAGGCGGTACGCTGCCCCCGCCTGACGTTATGGACGACGGGCTGGCCGAACTCGAGGAAGAGCAGTCGATCTTCACCCAGCTCTGGTTCCTGGGGCTCATCGGCGCCCTCGGCCTCGGTGGTGTCGCCTTCTTCCTCTACACGCAAATGGCCGGTGACAGCGACGAGGATGACGAGGAGGATGATGAAGAGGGCGACGAATTGGACGACGACGATATCGACTTAGACGACATCGACGTAGACGAGGAAGAAGATGACATCGTAGTGGAGGAGACGAGTTAGCAGATGAAGACTCTCGCGAAATCCAGCCGCCTGACGAATCCCGGCGTCCTTCTGGCGCTGGTAGCGGCGGCCCTGTGGCTGTCGCCGGCGACGGCACAGATGCCTGACGAGTCGATGGGAGGGGACGGACTCATCATCCGCATTCAATCTGCCGACCTCGTGTTCATCGATCGCGGCTCCGATCATGGCATGACACGGGGCGAGCTGTTCGACATCGGCAGTTCCGAGATGCTCGTTCATCCCAGGACCGACAGCATCCTGGCGGTGACGCCGAAGACTGTCGGCGCATTGCGGATCCTACAGGTCTATCCCCGCACCTCGCTGGCGCGGTTGGTGCAACTCGACCGCGGCGAGGATCCTATGTTGAAGTCGATTTCGCTCGTGCGCGACGCCGAACGCATAGCCGAGATCGAGGAGCAGATGTTGCGCGGCGTCCGTATCGCAGCCGGCATGGATGTGTCGCGCCGGGTCGCCGTCATTCCAGGTGTCTATCAGATGCGCATCGGCGAGACCCGCAAAGGATGGGCTCTGCTGGCGGCACAGGCGGTGAGTCTGACAAGCGCCTTCGTCTACCGCTCCAGCTCGAACGA
>JAYZCA010000015.1:0-14099 GCA_036339235.1 Candidatus Latescibacterota bacterium
TCCTCATGCGGCAGGATGAAATCTGCCCCGGATGCTGACCACCGCCATGTCTTGTGCATCACAATTCCCCTTCTGTGTACTGCCAGCGCTTTACGAAGAAGTTCGACCTCGAATGTTGCCGCAGACACATGTGGCATGCACATGTATCCGACCTGATCGCTTACAATTCCAATATTTCTTTCTCACTCAAAGCCCTGTTGAAAATGCCCAAATTCTTCATTTTCCCATTGAAATAATCATGCTGACCAAAACCTATTTTCAGCGTTTCTTCGTTGGAAAGGTCATACTCTTTGCGATCAAACTCCGTGGAACTCGCAACCAGTCTGCCATCGACAAATAACTTTAAATTTTTCCGGCCCTTGACGGCGCAAATTTTTTTCCACCCTGGCTCAAGCTCGTAATCATACGTTGCGCTCTTTCCAACTTCCATGGCACAAATTCGTCCGGAAGGTAAGGTCCCCGCAAAAAGCCTGCCTTGGTAAACCACCATGCTCAATGCCCTTCGCAAAGGAGCATCGGGCGTCCAGTCAACACGGCCTACACGCTTCCACTGACCATCCCCGTCGAAGCGATATATCTCGGCGGTAGGCAGTGTTCCGGCATAGAGCCTACCATTGTAAACGTTCAGTCCCATTACCTCTTCTTCATTTCCGAGACGCCCGCAGTTTTGCCATTTGTCCCCTCCAAGATGGCGAAAAACCGTTCCGTGTGGCCATGTTCCGACATATATCTGCCCCTTGTGGATTACGCTGGCATATATCTGTGTTTCCTCATCCTGTTTGCCGCACCCCTCCCAGCCGATTCCCTCTTTGTAGCGATACACACCATCGGTACCAACGACCTTCTGGACATCGGGATCACCGTCAGGTCCGGCATGAGTGACATTTGGCTTTAACAACTCCAGCCGGTTTGCCGTGGCATAGAAATAGCCATGATACGGCGCCAAGGCGAACAACCTTGAGTCAGGCGATGGGAACTTTGACCATTCTTTACCCCCTTCATAGCGATAAATTCCCTTTGTATACATCGGCGAGGTATAGAGTCTGCCACGGTGCACAACCAATGAAAGCAGGTTGTCTGCCTCACAGACCCTGCCGCAATCAATCCAGTTGTTCTGTCCTTCAAAACGGAAAACACTGCCTCCGGGATTACAATTGTCCGAAAGCGGCAGCAGCGACCCATGACCGTCGTGCTTTTGTGTCGCGGCGTAGAGTTTGCCTTGGTAAACCGCCAGGGCGCTGACCTTATTACTCTTGTCGCAACTGCCCAGGTCGGTCCATTCCTGCCCGCCTTCATATCGATATACATGGCCTCTTTCTTTGCCAGGCTCATATGTGCCAGCGTAGAGCTTACCCTCATACACCGCCAGAGCGGCTATGACCACCGCGTTGCCCGCTCTTCCGCAATCCTGCCACAGAGGCACCATGTCATCATCAATACCAAAGTGTACATTGCGATAATTTGATTGAGTAGAGACTACACCTGCATGATGTTTTACTGTCAGATTGAAACCCTTTCTCGAGGCGTCGTCATACTTACTGACGATGTCACCAATAACATCGTCAAGATGCTCTTCAGTATAAATCTCAGCAGCAATGGTAAAATCTTCGCGCCCAAACTTCAATTCATTACTGCTGGGGATTTCAAGGTAACTATCCCGTCCGTTAAAAACCGCCCCGTTATCACTCGCCTGAACATTGTGATTGATAACACGATGGGCAACCTTTGAATCGTCCTTCAAGTCACCTTCGAACCGCAAGCATGCTATTAGATCCTTCATACGCATTCTTACCCTACGGCACCGCCCATCGGCTTGCCGGCCGATGCTTTGATCTGCTCCGTGTACTGCTCCGGGCTCATGACTTCCTTCTTGTTGAGGAAGCGGCTCGGGGCGGGGAAGATCTTCAGGCTGCGGTCGGTGATCGGGAAGTCGACTTTGGTGATGCCGTTGCGGTGCGACTCGCGCAGGCCGATAGCGATTTCCAGCACCTTGCGCATGTTGGCGCCGCTGCAGCGTGGCTCGATGCCCTGGTCGAGGGACTCGACGATGGACTGGATGCCGCCGCGCTGGCGTGTGCCGCTGGGCATGATCCAGTCATTGCGGTCACCGAATTCGTCGAAGAAGTCCTCCTCGAGATCGGCATGTGCTTTGCCGCGCCACAGGTGTCCGGTCGACCAGCTGGTGTGGTAGACGCCCTCACTGCAGACGACTTCGATGCCTTCGAGCGCGCCGCGTTGGCCATGGATGCAGGCTTCGATGCCGTTGGCGAAGCGCACGTGGCCGGCCATGTTCTGGTCGTCATCGCTGCTGGCATCGTCGCACCAGCCGACTACCCAATCGACGTCGGAGTCATCGGCGAACAGGCGCAGGACACTCAGTCCCTGGCAGCCGCCGCCGGAGATCTCGTTCGTCGACTGGTAGAGGTTGATGCTCTGGATCTCGCCGAGCTCGCCGGAGTCGATAAGGCGCTTGACCTTCCAGTGCTGAGGCATGTTGCGGTAGGCGTCGCCGGATGCCAGGTGGATGCCTCGGGAGGCGCACTCTTCGACCATGCTGTCGGATTCCTCGAGGCTGAGCGCCATTGGCTTTTCGCAATAGATGGCCTTGATTCCGGGAGTCCGGGCGCAGTCGATGACGACCTGGGCGTTCGGTTTCACCGGCAGGATGGGGGCAGCTATGTCGAGACCTTCTTTTTTGAGCATCTCCTTGTAATCGGAATAACCGGTCACGGGAAAACGCTCGATGAAAATCTCCAGGTTGGATGCGTCCGAATCAGCGGCGGCGGCGATCTCGGTGCGCGGATTGCCTTCGTAGCCTCGGGCGTGCCCGTGCCCTTTGCGGCCGACGCCGATCATGCCGACGCGGTAGATTTTTTCAGCCGCCATGTACCATTGCTCCTGTGGTTTCTGGTTTCAGCTTTATGGTTGCTCACACTTTTTTGTGTCTGATACAATAGGCCGGGACTCAGATGATTGCCAAGATCAAGCAGACGAAGCCGCCAGGCGTTCGTCTTCGACGGCCAGCCATTCATTGTATGGGCGCGGCACGGAGGGTGGATCGTCGAGGCCGTGCTCACGCCGCCAGCGCAGCAATGGATGGCTGCGATCCTGTTGTGGCAAAGACACCCGGCGGCCGTAGGCGACGGATTCGAACAATCCCATCATGATCTCCATCACGTGGAGACCCGCGGCGCCGCTGCACTCGTGTTCGCGACCCTCGTCGAGGGCGCCGACGTAGTCGTCGACATACCAATGCTCCTCCACGTCATGACCGCTCTGACGGTCGAAGCCTTGCGGGAACACGGATTCCAGGTGCTGCCACTCCTGGGAGTCCGGCACATAGTGCGGCGTCGGCAGGTACATCGCGTTTGGCTTGCCGGAGCTATACAACAGGTTGGCTGCCAACAGGCGGCCCTCACTGCCGCATAACTCCAACATCGGAGGAACGCGTTGAGGATAACGGTGATGTAGCAATGTAGCGGTCACACCCTTGTCGAACTCGAGCAGGCCGGTCAGTCGCTCACCCGTTATGGTGCCCATGCCCTGGGGTGATTGCACGACATCGTCCGGAGTGATCGGTGCGCCAGCCGTCATCGCTGTGCCGGAGATGGCGCGGCAACTGCCCGCCAGTTTGAGCATAATGTTGATCATGTGGGTGCCGATGTTCATCAATCCATAGCCTCCGTAATAGCCTTTGCCGTAACCGTGGATGTGCTGCAGCTCGCCGATACGGCCGGCCTCCAGAGCGCTGGCGATCGACCGGACTATCGCCCCGGTCCGGCCCTGATGATGGACGGCGATGCGCACCCCCTTTGCCGCTGCCCTGGCGATGACTTCGTCAGCCTGGATCAGGTCGACGCACAGCGGCTTCTCGATATCTATATGAACGCCGTGCTCGATTACGCGCATGGCAAGATCATAGTGGAACTCGGTCCCCGTCGGGATGGCGACGATGTCGGGAGCCGTCTCGCGAATCATCGCATCGAGATCGTAGTAGCGGGCGTCGACGCCCAAATCAACCCCCACTGTGTTGAGGAGTTCGGGAACCAGGTCGCAGAGCCCGATTACTTCTGTGCGCGGATGGGCGTGGTAACCACGCGCCGCGGCCGTACCCCGGCCACGACATCCCAGAATGGCTACTCGATATGTCTTCGTCATTGGTCGATCTCCGGGTAGTCAGATGCCTCCGGCAGAGCCGGAGGCTTGATTTGTGAACCGCTCAAAGCGGTTTTTTGCAACAGTACTGTGATTGACGGCGGTGATCAGCAGGTCGTAAGGTAGTCCACCACCTCGCCTAGCGTTGGACGGACGAATCTGTGAACAGCACACGTTTCATTTCACCTGCCATCCGCAAGATCGAAGTCGAGGAATTTGACCTCGGTGCAGTTCCTGACGACGGCATACTGGTCGAGAATGAATACACTGCCGTCTCGATCGGTACCGAGATCTACAACTGGAAACACGGCGGCGAGCCGGGAAGCGAACCGACATTCCCACGCATCACGGGGTACTGCAATGTGGGACGTGTGCTGGAGGTCGGCAGTGGTGTCGAAGGGGTCCAGGTCGGCGATCGTGTCGCCGGCCAGGGCAACCACGCCAGCCACAACATTCTACGGGCAGGCTCCGGCTATCAGGTAGTTCCCACCGACGTCGACTCGAAATCCTCCGCCTTCATGGTCATGGCCGCTATCGCCCTTCACGGGGTCCGCGTAGCGCAGATCGAGCTGGGCGCATCGGTCGTCGTCTTCGGTCTCGGGCTGGTCGGCCAGCTATGCGGTCAGCTGGCG
The DNA here is from genome assembly GCA_036339235.1 of Candidatus Latescibacterota bacterium. Taxonomy (GTDB): domain Bacteria; phylum Latescibacterota; class UBA2968; order UBA8231; family UBA8231; genus UBA8231. The sequence continues at coordinate 4,788 of JAYZCA010000015.1, forward strand.
CGGCTCTGCGGGGCCACGCCGATCATCGGCGTCGACCTGGACGAGTTCCGCATAGACAGGGCCAGCCAGCACGCCTGCGACACCGGCATCAACCCCACGAACGTGGCCGACCTGCGTCAGGAAATCGTCGATCGCTGCCCGGAGGATGGGGCCAACATCGTGCTGGAGTGTACCGGATTGCCCCGGGTCTTTCCCCAGGCAACGGGGCTTGCCTGTCTCGGAGGTAAACTGGTCGCCGTCGGATCGCCGCGAGGCACGGTCGACATGGACTTCCTCCAGGATGTGCACCTGCGCGAAGTCAGCATACACGGCGCACACCAGCCCAAGACGCCGGAGGACGATCACATCTACTACCGTTGGACCAAGACGCGGGAGCGAGCTCTCGTGCTGCGCCTGATGGCAGCTGGCCGACTGCCTCTATCCCACCTGATCACGCACGAGTCTGTTCCCCACGAGTGCCAGGAGGTCTACACTATGCTTGCCGACGATCCGAAGGATGTGCTCGGCGTGTTGTTCGCCTGGAAGGATTGAGATCTGGCAGCCCATCTTAGGAAGAGGCGGCGGCGTCCCTCAGCACCGCGTAGGCCTCGGTGGCCGACTGCGGCTTGTCGTGGTCGACGGCCCACTCCCGCTCCTGGGCCGTCGCCGTGCCGAGACTGCGTGACACAGGCGATCATCGATCCAATCAGAAGCAGCTGGAGCAGGCTTTTCATGTGACCGTGTCGACGATGGCGATGGCCGCCGTCAGGTCGTCGCCGTCGAGCCAATGCATGGGAGTGCCGCGCCGCTCCATGCCGCGGAAATAGGTGTCCTGGCGCTTGACAAGCTGGCCGATGGCCTGCACCAGGTCGGTGCGCATCTGCTCACGTGAGGTTTCGCCAAGCACGAAGCGGCCCACGTGGCGGAACTCCATGCCCAGCTGGTCGAGACGTTCCTTGTTGAGCCCGGCGTCCACCAGGGTCTGAACCTCCTCGACGAGACCGGAGGCCAGGCGCTCGTCAAGGCGCGTGGCGACGCGTCGGCGTAACTCCTCGCGGTCCCAGCGGATGACCAGGACCAGGGGGCGCAGATCGGCACTGACGGCGGCGGTGCGACTGCCGCCGGCCTCCGCCTCGCCCAGAGCCACTTCGATGGCGCGGACCAGTCGCCTCTTGCCACCGGTGGGGTCGAGGCTCCGGTAGCGCTCGGGGTCCAGTTGCTGCAGCCTCTGCTCGAGGCTGTCCCGGGGCTCCTGCATGAGCTGGGTTCGCAAATCCTCGTCGGCGGGCATCTGGGGGATTTCGTAACCGCGCAGCACAGCCTCCAGGTACAATCCCGTGCCGCCAACGGCGACGGGCAGGCGATCCCGCGCCGTAACCTCGCCGAAGACCCGATCGAAATCCTCGAGGTAGTTCCAGAGGCTGTACACCTGCTGCGGGTCGACGATGTCGATGAGGTGGTAGGGCACCGGACCGTCGGGGGTGATGTATTCGTCGAGATCCTTGCCGCTGCCGATGTCCAGGCCGCGGTAAACCTGACGCGAATCGACGGAGATGATCTCGCCGTCGTACCGCCGCGCCAGCTCCACGCCCAGGCGGGTTTTACCCGAGGCTGTGGCGCCACAGACGACGATCAAATTGACGTCGGCAGTCATGATGGCCCCAAACTAGCCCTGGTCGGCGTGCTGGCAATGGTGCCGGAACCAAGTCCTTGGGAGCTGCAGGCCACACCGATGTTTCCTCCGGACACAGGGTAGCGTCGATCGTCAGAGCGAGCAGCCTGGTACGCGTGTTGCGGACTCGTTGCCGGACAACTGGAACCCGGTTACCTTGGAGCGAAGTCGATGGCTGACCAGAATGACACGCAACGACGCCAACGTCCACCTGGGATTCACCTACCTACGCGAGGACCTGCAGGAAATGCGCCAGGATCTGCGCGAACTTACTCGTGAGATGAACAGTCGCTTCGACGACATGGCGCAGCGAATGGACTATCGGTTCAACCGCCAGACGGCCACAGTCATCGCGCTATCCGCAGCGATCATCGCAGCCGTCAGACTGTAGAGCTGACGGTGCCTCCCGCAACAATCTCAGCTGGCCCATACGGATCGGCATGACCCAGCACCCCCAGGCATACCCAAATCGGTTCTCTGCTTCTCATCCGGGCGTCTCTGTCTGAGATTTGGCCCCATGGAAACCCATCGCCGCCGCATCATCTGGTTCTGTAGCACGGAGACGATCGCCAAGGGTCCGGAAGCCATGAGGCGACTGCGGGACGAGATCGGTCTGACGACGATCATGCCAGAGTCGCCGGTGTGCCATACCTCCGGCTTTCGTGCCAGCGACGCGCTGGCGGCGCGCGGCCCCTTCGAGGATTGGCGGCAGCGCACCGACCGCTGGCCGAAGGCGGCACAGGGGATTTACCCGCCGGTGGCCGGCACCGTCGGTGGCTTCGATGACGGGGAACTGCGGCGCGCCATCGATGTAGCCCACGAAGCTGGGATCGAAGTCTGGGGGCACATCGGCCTGTGGAGCTACGGCGGTGATGTCTTTCCCGAGTACGCCATGCGGGACGTGGATGGCGCCGAACTCGACCCGCGCTGGAAGGCGTGGGGGGTCGGCCTGTGCCCGAGCCATCCACGGGTCGAGGCATGGACGGCGGACTGCCTGGAGGATGTGACGAAGCGTTACGATGTAGACGGCTTCTGCGTCGACCACGCCCGCTACCCGCAGCCGGCAAACCTGCACGCCCTCATCGCCTGTGCCTGTGAGAACTGCTGCGCCGCCGGTGAGGCCCTGGGCTTCGATGCGTCGCGTCTCGTAGTGGCAGCGCGTGAAGCTCGCGACGCGCTGCGCGAGATAGATGAAGAGGGTGTTCGCCGCGCGCTGGCCAGTGAACTGCGCGGGCCCGATCTGCTGCCTGCTCTCGGTGTGCCCCGGGCTGCTTGGGAGTGGCTGCTGATGCGCGCAGCGCTGCTGGCGCAACGTATGGCCGCCTTTCGCTCACGGGTCCAGGACGTACGCCAGGGCCTTCCATTCGGCAGCGACGTCTTCGCGCCATCCATCGCGCTGCCAGGTGGTCACGACTACGGTCGCTGGGAAGCGGCGACGGACTTCCTTACAGGAGGCAGCTCGGCCGGGGGTGTCGTCGGCTGGGCGACGGGGGCGACGAATGCCGCCGCCGAGTGGGCGCAGGCGCTGACGGAACTGGCTCCGGAGGTCGATGAGGAGGATGCGGTGGAGCTGGCTCTGCGGTTGCTGAGCCAGGATGACGTGGCAGACGTCCCGCGTCACATCGTGGCCCTGCGGGAGGGGACGTTGCCGCTGGCCGCTCTCTACGAGCGCGAGGTAGCGCGTCTGGTGGCGGTCACTTCCGGAAGGGTGCCTCTGTATCCGCCGATCTCCGCCGGTGGCAACCCCGATCTCGTGCGTCGGCTGGGGGCCTCGGTGCAGGCACACGGCTGTCACGGGGCGATGGTCACCGTCGACCCAGACAATGAGCAGAGCCTGCCGGCGCTACGGGATGGGTTGGGGCCCCTCGCGAAGTACTACTGAGCGAGGTGGGTTACGAACCAACCGACGGCATCACCCATGTACCAAATGGGCAGCCGGTCGTCGCTGGTGTAGACCTTCAGCTCCGCCGGCGACGCGGCCAGCAAGGCGCGCAGCTCTTCGGATTCTGCCTGGGAACTGGTGTGGCTGTTGGCGGCCATCAGCATCAGGAAGGGGCTCGTGATGTGCGGCGCATAGTTCTGCGTGGCCCGCACCGACAGCACGTCACGCACCGTGGGCGGCACGCAGGCTACGGTGGCCTGCACCCGCGGTTCCAGGGCGGCCAGCGCGAAGGCGACGGCGGCGCCGAATTCGTAGCCAAGTACGCCGATGCGGGAGGTGTCGATGTCGGCGCGCGTCCACAGAGCATCGATGGCGCGCCGGTGCTCGACGACGCTTTCTGTGAACAGGTCGCGCAGTCGGCTCTCGGCTCCGATCTGCAGCAACGTGGCGGGATTGACGAAGTCGTTTTCCGCAGCGCGCTCGCCGTGCATGGGCAGGTCGAGGCCGATCACGGCGAAGCCCTCGCCGACGAGCCGATCCTTGTGCTTGCCCTCCGTCGTGGTGCCGAAGGACCACCACAACTCCTTGGAGCGCGACATCCCGTGGACGAGCATGACACAAGGATAGGGCGCTTCGCCGTGCAGTGGCAGCTCGAGATAGGCCGGCACCCGTCGAGCGCCGATGCCATTGAAGACGATCTTGTAAAGCCGGCCGTTGGCCGCGTCGCGCAGTTCGTCGGAGCGCAGCGCCGATGGCGTCGGTCCGTAATCGAACCAGCGTGCCATGACGGCGTAGGCCTCGTCACCGACGGGACGCAGCGGCTCCTGTGACCGGGCAGCCGCGGCGGTGAGCAGACCGAGGAGGGCGAAGATCAGCAGGTTGGGACGGATCATGGCAGGGACGGTAGGCGGCGGCGGAGGCTGGCACAACCACCCGCATCGGACACAGAGGTCACAGGCGACGCAGATACCAGATGTAGCCGCCGAAACGCAAGTGTCGTTCCTCGCCTGCGAACAGGGGTGACAGCTCCGCCCGCAGCCACTTCCGGAGCCCCTCGAGGTTGTTCAACCCACCAAGTGGGACCACACCTTAACAGCGCCGGCGATCGTCTGGTCGATGTCCTCGTCGGTATAGCGTTCGTCCACCGGCAGACGGATCACCGTTCGCTGCAGCTCGTCGACGTGCGGACAGGAGTCCGGATCGTACTCGATGTCGCGCCAGAACGCGGGGACCTCGTCGGAGAGCGGATAATAACGCTTCGTTCGTACTAACTCCGTGCGCAGGATGTTGCTCGCCGGTGACATGCCGGTGCTGATCGAGAGTCCCTCGGCGCGCAGCGCTTCCACCAGTTCGTCGCGGCGACCGTCTGCACCGGTGTAACGGCCGGCGACGGGCCACCACGAGGGCTCGGCGCCGTCGACGAGCGTCGGCAGAGTGAAGTCCTTGAGATCCTCCAATTCCGCGTAGTAACGCCTGGCGATGTCGTCGCGTCTGTGCACCAGCGCGTCGAGCTTGCCGAGTTGTGCCAGGCCGACGGCGGCGTGCAGACCATTGGCCCGATAGTTGAGAGCGAAGAAGGGGATCGGCTGGCCGCCACGTCCCACCGAGCCGTCGCGCAGGTAGGTCTTGTCGCGGAACAGCGAGGCGATGCGGGCGACCTCATCGTCGTCAGTGGTGACGAAGCCGCCGTCTCCCGTCGTCATCTGCTTCGACTCGTTCATGCTAAAGCCCGCCGCCTTCCCCAGCCCCCCGAGGAGCTTTCCGTGATAGCGGCCGCCGTGGCCCTGGGCGCAGTCCTCGAGGATGGTGACGCCCGTGTCGGCGGCGACACGGGCGAACTCCTTCATGTCGCAGGGCAGTCCCGACATGTGGACGGCGATGACAACCTTCGTGCGTGGGCCGATCCTGGCGCGTACGCTCGTCGGGGCGATGAGGCGCGTGTCGAGGTCGATGTCAGCGAAGACGGGCACCGCGTGCAGGGCGAGGATGGCCGCCACGGTACCGATATCCGTCATGGGCGTGGTGATCACCTCGTCGCCCTCGGCGACACCAAGAGCGCAGAGAGCGGTATGCAGCGCTGCAGTACCCGAGGTGACGGTGATGGCGTGGCGTACCTGGAAGGCGTCACACAGGGCCGCTTCGAACTCACTGACAATGCCGCCAGGACCCATCAACTTGCCACCCCGCAGGGCGCGGGACAGCTGCTGCTCCTCTTCGGCGCCATACCGGTTCGTGAGCGTGTATTGGGTCGGCTTGGATTTCGGTCCGCCGCGAATAGCGAGTTCTTTCATGCCAGTGTCCTCATCTTCCCGAGTCGTTGACGGGCGATCTGCGGGGCTGCAACTTGGACGCCGCGTTGCGCGTGGCTAGAGCGATCCCAGCCAGCTGCGGCACTTCGACGAGACAGTCGACGACGTGTTCGGCCAGCGGGTCGGCGGCGGGCCAGTCCCTGCCAGCCGCGCAGCCAGATGGCGGTGAGACCCGCCTCTGTGGCTCCCTGGACGTCGTTGACGGGATGGTCGCCCACATAAACAGCGTCGGCGGCGCGGGTGTCGGCAGCGTGGCCACCGGCGTCAGCATGGCCGAGAGCGGTGCGAACGATCGGACGATCTACGGCCCGCAATCTGTCGCCGAAGCGGTCGAGGTAGGTATCGATCGAGCGGAGTCGATCAGCGAGGGTGCAGTCGAGGTCGAAGATGACGGAGCGAAGTGTCATGCGACGAAACAAGGAAGACGATCGCAGATGAGCAATGGCGCCACGATCTATTCCTGGTCGCATGTCACGCGCTCGGCAGCCTTTGCGCCCAGGGATGGCGCCGGCGCCCTTTGCTTCGAGGGTCGGATGTGGCTTCTCGGTGGCTGGAATCCGCGGGACAAGGTGTACTTCCCGAAGACATGCAACAGCGAGGTGTGGTCGTCGGTGAACGGGTCCGACTGGAGCCTTCACGGGCACGCCCCGTGGGAGGGTCGCCACAACGCCGGGTACGCCGTTCACGACGGGGCCATGTGGGTCATCGGCGGCGACGCCAATCAGGGCCACTATCAGAACGACGTATGGCGCACGGGAAACGGTGTCGACTGGGAGATCGTGTGCGAACAGGTTCCGTGGGGGCCGCGGGCACTACACTATACCGTCGCCTTCGACGGCGCCCTGTGGGTGATGGGTGGCCAGACGATGCCGGAATTCGCCGGGGAGGAGGAGCGGTTCTACGGCGATGTGTGGCGCTCCGTCGACGGTGTCGAATGGACGTGTGTCTGCGCAGAGGCGCCGTGGCCGGCGCGGGGAGCGATCGGCTCAGCTGCGGTGCACGACGGCCGCATCTGGATTCTCGGCGGTGGTCGCTACGACACACCGTCGACACCACAGCGCTCCTACTGGAATGATGTGTGGAGCACGGCGGACGGCGTCGAGTGGACCTGCCACAATGGCGCCGCATCCTGGCACCCGCGCATGTATCACGAGGTGGTCGCCTTCGACGGTCGTGTGTGGGTTCTGGAGGGGTGGCACGAAATCGGCGCCAACCGTAACGACGTCTGGCACAGCGCCGATGGCGTCGACTGGGAGGAACTGCCCGGCACACCGTGGGCACCTCGGCACGCGGCAAGTGTGTTCGTCTTCGACGACGCCCTGTGGATGGTGGCGGGCAACAACATGGAGAGCGATGTGTGGAATCTCACCAGAAGAGGAGGATGAAGCGATGAGCGCAGCTAAGGTGGCGATCGTCACGGGTGCCGGCTCCGGCATCGGCAAGGCTGCGGCCCTGGCCCTGGCAGAGGCCGGCTACGCAGTGACCCTGGCGGGGCGGCGCGCGGACAAGCTGGAGGAGGTCGCCGGCGAGGCAGGGGAGGCGTCGCTGGCAGTGCCGACGGACGTGACCGATCCGGAGTCCGTGCGGCAGTTGTTCGCGGCGACGACTGAGCGCTTCGGACGGCTCGACCTGCTGTTCAACAACGCCGGTATGGGCGCCCCTGGCGTGTTGTTCGAGGACCTGACCCTCGAGCAGTGGACGGCCGTGGTGAACGTCAACCTCACGGGGGTGTTCCTGTGCACGCAGGAGGCCTTCAAAGTCATGAAGGTCCAGGATCCTGTGGGTGGCCGGATCATCAACAACGGATCGATCTCCGCCCACGTGCCGAGGCCGAACTCGGCGCCGTACACGGCGACGAAACACGCCGTCACCGGCCTGACCCGTTCCACGTCGCTGGACGGACGCAAATACAACATCGCTTGCGGGCAGATCGACATCGGCAATGCGGCGACGAACATGACGCAGCGCATGACCGACGGTGTGCCGCAGGCGGATGGGTCGAAGAAAGTGGAGCCGCGCATGCACGTGGACAACGTGGCCAGCGCCGTCGTCTACATGGCGTCGCTGTCGCTGGAGGCGAACGTGCAGTTCATGACGATCATGGCGACGACGATGCCTTACATCGCTCGAGGATAGGCGGCTGCGATCTGAATCACTTCACAAATCCTGCACTAGGTCGTCCAGATACACCCGGGCGCGCTCGATCTCAGCCGTGACGTCCCCCGACGTCTCCAGGATCGGGATTCCCCGGGGAACGGGGTGCATGAAGATCTCGGTCCAACCGCGGTAGGCGATCTTCTTCAGGGCGGCGAGAGGGAGTCGGAAATCCAGCGTGCCACGGCCTGGCAGCTGCAACAGTTCCTGTTCCTTGGGCAGCTTCTCATGGCAGCCCATGCCGTGCTGCCAAGCGTAGAACAGGGCCAGACCCTCGCCAAGGTCTTCGATGAGCTGGGCTACCAGGTGGGCATCGTCCGGCAAGTGGTAGGGCGCCAGGGCGATGCCCAGGTGCGGTGAGCGGGTGAACTCGATCAGCCAGCGCATCGAATCCGGCGTCTCGATGAGCGCCTCTCCGTGGTTCTCGATCGCGATGGTCAGCCCGTATTCTGCGGCGGCGTCGATGTGCGGTCGCAGGGTTTCGGCGAAGTCTTCCACGGCACGGCGCAGATCGTCTCCCTGCAGACCCTTCGGGCCCTTGCTGCCACAGACCAGGAGGGCGGCGCCGTAGGTCTCGGCAAAGGCCATCTCCTGCTGCAGCTCAAACGGGCCCAGATCGAAACGGGTGGAGGCGCCCAATCTCACGCCGTGGGTCTGCAGGAGGTCAGCAAAGGCGTCGTGCCCCATCGCTTCCACCTGCTCGCGCTGGTCGCCGTGAACGCGTGGCCAGATGTCGATGTGCTCGCTCTGTGTCCGGGCTATCTCAGGGAGTATCTCCGACAATGGCAGCGTTCCATAGAGAGACGATGCCACGATGTACTGCAGTGTGAAGTCGTCGTCGTTCATGCAGTCGCCCGTTCGAGTTGTAGAACCGTCGCAGAAGCCATAGTCAGCGGCGGCCGATGAAGCGCGTCAACGAAGACGCGATCCTGTCGACGACAAAACGCACGCTGTGTTGTATGATAGTCAGGCCTTGTTTCAACCCACCCAAAAACGCCAAGGATCAGCACATGCGGTTCAGTCTGTATGCGGCGGTTGCCGCCCTGACCCTCGCAGTCATGCCAGCGGCAGCGCAGTTCAGCGTCGGCGGCGACGCGCGCGTCAATCCCGAGGATTTTGCCGTCACCGTCTTCGCCGACGATCTCAATTACCCCGTGGGCATGGTCGAGCTGCCAGATGGTTCGCTGCTGGTGGCGGTGAGTACCGGCGGCTCCTTCTTCAGCAGCCCCAGCGGACAGATCCTGCGACTCGTCGACGCCGACGACGACGGGGTCGCCGAGAGCCGCACGGTCCTTCTCGAACGCCTGCGGATCGGC
>JAYZCA010000016.1:0-15104 GCA_036339235.1 Candidatus Latescibacterota bacterium
TTTGATGCCGTCGTCAGCGACGACTACAGCATCGACATCGCTGGCGCCATGAACGTGCCGATCCTCTCCGCACGTGCCGAGGATTTCTACCACGACTGGTACAATGCGGCCCGCGCGGAGGGCACGCCGCGGGGTGGGTCCAACCTGCGGCGAGTGCAGTTCAGATACGGCTTTCCCACTTCCTTGAGCATCCTCGGGGTCGACTTCGAGTCTCACTTTCTCGGCTTCGATGTGCGCGGGGAGTACGCGCGCAGCCTGCGCCACTTCAAAACACCGAGCGCGGGCGGGGAGCGCTTCCGTCGCCAGGCCGACACATACTACCTACAGGCGGGCCGCGACCTGTTCAGGGGAGTTCGTGTCGGCATCGAGTATTTCGACGTTCCTTACGACTACGAGACCGAGTTCTCCGCGTTCCAGCAGTCGCACGTCGGGCCGACCCTCGGTGGGCGGCTCTACAGTCCGCTCCAACTGGTGGCCGACAATGACGATCTCGACCAGTGGCCCGACGACATCGAGCACAACGATCCTCTGGCGCCGTATCCCACCTCCCTGTCGGCGGCGGGCAACGGCGTGTTTCCGGGCCTCGATCCCGACAACGACGGGGTTCTCGATTTCAATATCGACAACGCCGGTGGCACCGACGCGTTCCAACCCTTCCTCGGCTATGACGCCGAGCCGCCGGAGCTGGTTTACGGTGACGACTTCAACAACAACGGGCAGGCCGACTTTCGCGAGAACGACAATCTTCCGGACTACATGTACCCGGCGGATCATCGTGGCTGGCATGCCTTCGTCAATGTGAAGCCCACCGAGCATACCCTGGTCCGGTTGGGCCGCTACCGCGTGCGCCAGGAGAGGATCGGTCGACGCAACTACACCGACTACCTGGAAGGGCAATACAGCAGGGAATGGCCGGCCCTCGGATTCCTGAGGCTAAATCAGCGATTCAAGCGCCTCGAGGACGACGTGCCGGATCACGTCTACTCTCCAGATCAGTTCGGCACGCCCTTCCCGCGCACGTACGAGCTCACGCGAGACCTGCTCCAGGGGCGCGACAGCGTCAACAGCCTGACCTATCTCGAATGGGGCCTGCTCCCGTTGCCGGATCTCGACGTGCGCAACATCGTGTCCCTGGATTTTACCGATCTCGACGGCGATTTGCTGTCAGACCCGCTTTTTACGCGTCCCGGCACGGTGAGTCGTATCGCGGTGGTGAGCAAGGCGAAGTACACGTGGAGGTGGGACCGACTCTCCCTGTCACCTCAGTTCAAACACATCTATCAACGCGACAAGTTCCCCGAGCGCAGCATACCCGACCAGCAGCGGCGGTGGATCATGCCCATCCTGCGTGCCGACTACCGTGTGGGACCGCGAACTGTACTGAAGACCGGAATCCAGGGATTCCCGATCCTGCGGGAGACATCGACGGACCCGGCCAACCCGGCACAGGATTTCCGGCGCACGTCGTACACGGCATTCTTCGAGAACCGCAGCAATTATCAGGGTTATGACCTGACGATCTTGATGGGACTCTTCCGCTCCAAGTTGACCTTCACCGGGTCGTCGCGGCCCGGGTTCGGTCAGATCGACTATTTCTTCCGGGTGTTCATCGGATGACGATGCACTGCGCACACCGGGGCCGGGGCCTGCTGGGCGTGCTGACGGCGGTTCTCGTCCTGTTCGGGCTGACTTCGGCCTCGAGGGCGCAGTTGCTGTTCCGCCCGGGCGAACCGTACATCAACTACGCCAGGGAGAGCTATCGGGCCTACGACTCGATTCTGTTCGGCCGCGACCGCACGCCGCAGTTCGATGCACTCGGTCAGTTCGTGATGAACGGCATCAATGTCTTCGAGTTGCAGGAGTTCCGCTCCATCAGCCCCACCCATGGCAGTCTCTTGCGCAAGCCGAGCCGCTACGGGGGCTACCTGAACCGTCTCGTGATCGCCGACGACAGCTACGGTGGAGTGACCACGAGGATGATCATCGGTGATCGCATCCGCGCCCGGTTCACGCCACTGACCCTCGATCTGGCGGCGATGAACGGTCTGCGCATGGACTCACATTTCAATGGCGGGTCGCTGGTACTGCTCATGTCGCGGATCGACAAGCCGATCTACGAAGCGGTACAGAACAACGACCACCGCACTCACGGTCAGGAGGGCAGTCAGTTCATCCCGCGGTGGGCGACATACCTACTAGGTGCCGATCTGCGCACGCAGCTGCAGGGCCTGGACATGGGTTTCAGTTGGGTGAACCAGTTCCGCACCGACAGTCTCCGCGACCTCAACGAGAACAGCTTCAAGGGTACGCTGCCGAGCTTGGGGCAGGCGCCCGAATGGGTCGTGGTACGGGTCATCGATCAGAATCCTGATGACGAGGTGGGAGTGCGCATCCGCGATGCGGCTCTACTGCTCAACGGCCGGCGGATCGTTCCTCAACTGGGGCCCTACGACAAGCTCAATCCCGACCGGGCGACGCTGACGGTTACGATCGATCCCGACCTGGCCGTCATCCCACCGGCGCGGCGGGACAACAGCAATGAACTCGTCATCGAGGCACCCCATGTGGATCCAACCCCCCAGGGGTTTTACGAGACAGAGGGACTCGAAGGTCTGCTGTTGTGGTTCAAGGTGCCAGAGTTCAGCGGCGGTCTTGCCGACAGCAACGCGGTGCGGAGAGTAGAGGTCGAGCTGGACGTGTCCGGCGACTACGCCCTGCAGCTGTCCGAAGTGTTCAATGGCGCCTCTTCGAATCCGGCGACCTATTTCTACACCGCCGCGCAGTCAGAGGGTACGCCTGACAACCTCGGCAACTTCAAACGCGTGCGCGTGCGCTACGGTCGGCAGACAGGACGGACACTGCTGGGAGCGCACTTCAACCTGGATGTGCGCGGCTGGATGGTGCATTCAGAGTTCGTGCGCAACTTCAACTTCCGCGCCTATCCCGGTGCCGTGCGCCGGAGCCTGGACCTGTTCGACGAGCAGACAAACGCGTGGTACATGAACGCCCGGCGCGATTGGGGCGGCTTCAGCCTGGGCGGGGAGGCCTTCAGCATCGACGGCGGGTACTCCACGGCCCTCAACGTGCAGGACGACGACCTGCGCAGCTATTACCAGTTCCTGTCCAGCCCCTTCACCTATCCGACGAACTTCCACGAGCCACTGCTGCCCGGTTTTGTCGGCGGCGACCGGGCGGGGCCGACGAACACGATCGATTTCCACACGGTGGACGACAACGACGACAAGGATCAATACCCCGACTCATTTTATCTGCGGCGCACGACGGATCTGCAGACGGGGGGGCGTTTCATCGAGGATCCGGACGGTGTCTTTCCGGGATTGGACGCCGACCTCAATGGTCGCCCTGACATCAACGAGAACAACAACCAGATCCCCGACTACTACGAGCCCTTCCTGCTGTACGACGTCAACCCCGATGCCTACGACTTCGGCGAGGATCTGAACGGCAACGGCGTCATCGACGAGCGCGAGAACGACGCCAAGCCCGACTACCCGTACGATGCCGATCGGCGCGGTCTGCACGTGTTTGGGACGACCGGAATCGCTGGGGTCCAGGGTCTCAAGATCACCGCAGGGTACCACAATACCTGGGCACCCTTCCAGGGGGGGCGCGCCAAGAGCACCTACGTGCGCACCGAGTATCGCCGTCGATTCCCCGGTCTCGTCGACGTGCAGGGGTTGTACAAGATCAAGCGTGTCGAAGACGACATCCCCGATCCGGTCTTCGGCCTGGGGTTGAATCCGATCTACTACGAGCCCGACGTGGTGCCGCTGGTGCGCCCTACCGACGAAGAGCTGCGCAACCCTCTTGGTGTGCAGCAACTGCAGAAGGATCCTCTGCTGTTCCGCGACAGCTGGATGAACCGCCTGTATATGAAGGGGCGCCTCATCCGCGTACCGCGGTTGAACGTCGAGGGCAGTGCTCGTTTCGACCTGAATCGCCAGCGCCAGGAGAGCAACACGGTTTCCAACCTTGCCGTCGTCCTCAAGGCGGACTACACGTGGGAGCCGTGGCGCTCGCTGCGGGTCATCCCGCAGGTGAAGTGGCTCGGTCAGCGGCTCGACGACGACGGCGGTGCTGTCCTCGAGGTCAAGGAGTACTACTTCTATCCCATCCTGCGCTTCGAGTATCCCGTATCTGACCGCACGTCGATCAGGGCCGGTGCCCAGGGTTTTCCGTTCCTAAAGAGCCGATACCGTACCTCCGTGGTGCCCGACGTCGACTTCGACGCACGGGTCTACCTGTTCCAGGTGAACAACACCTCCACGTATGTGGGCTACCAGGTGAACATCAATCTGGGGTACGAACGCCGTCTGCGTGAGTTCACCTCGAAGGGCCGCCAGGAACAGGACCTCGACTATCACCGTCTCTTCCTGCGTGTCATCGCCGGCCTGAGGCCACTGTTCTGATGCGGACTATTCGACACAGGCGACGACTCTGGCCGGCACTTTTCACCTTGGCTATGGTGGGCGGCGCGAGCGCTCAGGAAGGGGGCGTCGATACACCTGAAGACCCGCGTATTGGTCCCCAGCGCATCCTCGAGAACCAGCCGTTCCTCGGTCGTTTTGGAGAGGCCGAGTACCACAACTGGGGTGAGTCCGACTACCCGCGCCTGACGGGAGTGACCAGCAATCTGAGCAACCAGTACAGCATTCTTGGCGATCCACTGCTTTACGGTTCGGAGTCGGTCCGCTGGGTGGAGCGCCGTGGGTTGGGTATCCGGCGGTTCAGCGGTTCGACACTTTCCGAGAGCCGTGCCCACGGCGAGAGCGGTGCGAGCTTTTCCAACCTGTTCAACTATGTCATTGTCGGCACCGACGGCACCGACGCCTGGAAATCGCGGATCATCTACGCCAACGAACTGCGCACCCGCCTGACACCGCTCACCTTCAAGATGTCGAACCTCAACGGTCTGCGCGTCGACGTCGGTACCGAGCTCGATGGATTTTCCGTCATGTTCTCTCGTCTGCACGCGCCGATCTACTCCTCGGGCCACGAGGGGGACACCATTGCCAAGGCGAAGGCGATGCTCTTCGGAGCACATTACGAGCGCAAGATCGGCTTCATGCACTTCGGCACCACCTTCGTCAACGCCCATCAGTACGAGCCGCTGATGAAGCAGGGTGCCCAGTCATACAAAGGGGTACCAGGGGCAGTGCAGGGGGCGCCGGCGCTGTTGGCTATCCGCATCTCGGACGATTCTCCCACCGATGGCCGTGGCGGCCCGGTGGTGCACGGTGTGCGGATTGTCGTCAATGGCGAGGAGCGGACCGACCTGGATCCCTTCTTCGTACGCCAGCACAAGCGCGGGGATCAGCGCCAGAGTTATGTCGCCGGTCTGTTGCGTTCCGGCGACCGAAAACCGCTGCCGCCGCTGGCCAACGACTACCAGACGCTGAACAGGGGCGGTTCCTACAATACGTACGATCCCTACATCAACTACGCCTCCTTCGACGCAGACGTCTACTACCGGGGTTACGATTTCCCCTTCTGGATCGACCACTTGTTCTACAGGGATTACGTGGCAAACGGCGCGGATTATCTCATCAACGAGGGTCACGACGAACTTGAGACGGACATCATCCTCAATGAGGAGTTCGCTCACGAGCTGCTCGAAGAATCAGGGGACTTCGGATTTGCCTCCATGGCCGATCTGCCGCAGGCCTTCGACGGCGAGGAATACGGCATTCTATATGTCGACCTCGAGCCGGTGGGGGAATCGATTCAATCCGTCGAGGTCGAACTGGCCATCGCCAACGACTACCGTGTCGAGTTGTCCGAGATGGACATGGCGGGCAACGTCAACACGGGTGTGCGCTCCAACTACCGTGACAAGTACCGCTACGCCACCTACTTCCGCACCGTGGCGCGCGCCGACGGCAATCCGCAGGACGGCAACGTGAAGGTCGTGCGCGTCAACAGCGGAGTGCCGACAGGGCTCAACATGTACAGCGTCAACGCACAAGGCGTGTACGAGGGATTCCGGATCAATGCGGAATACAGTCGCAGTCGCAGCTTCTTCCAGCACGCCAGCGGCGCCCCGAAGCCGCGGGTCGCCCTCGAGTCGCTCAGCATCAACGCCCTGGGAAGAGAAGATCTGCCGGGTCAGCGATCGAGCCTGGCCGACGATGCCTATTTCCTGACGGTGGAACGCGACTTCGACCGGTTTTCCTTCGGCGGCGAGCTGTTCTCGGTGGGGCCCCTGTACACCACCGAGCTGCGCAGCTATATCGGCCGCGACGAGGTCGACCTCGCCGGCAACCCGATCGCACACAACAACACCATGATTCACCGCCTCGTCGAGGACAACGACGACAACGATCGCTACCCAGACAGCTGGTACAACAACGCGCCGAGCGGGCTACAGGGACAGTCCGACGTGGACGGTGTCTTTCCGGGCCTCGACGAGGACAGCGACGGCATTCCGGACACGAATAAGGACTTCGACTCGTTGCCTGATCATCTCGAGCCGTTCCTGATGTATTCGGCAGACCCGCAGATCTTCGACTACGGACTCGATCTCAACCACAATGACTTCATCGACGCGCGCGAGAACGACACGGATCCGGACCTGCCCTACGACCGGGACCTGTCAGGGCTGCACGTGTACGGCGCCTTTCTCCTGCATCCGGGCCTGAATCTGTCGGTGGGCTCCATGCGTGGCCGGCGTGTCGCCGGAGACGAGCCGAACGACTTCACCTATGCGCGCCTGTCACTGCGGCACACCGAACCCGCCCTGGGGCTCTTCTTCGCCGAAGGATCGGTGGAGCGGGTCAAGGACGGTGTGCCGGACTCGTTGAGTGTCTACAGCGACCGTGTCCTGACCCTCGCGGAGCAGTTCGACCTCGATTTTGCGGGTTTGCAGCGCAACATCCAGATCGCACCCTTTCTCGAGGAGCCGCGAGTCGATCCTCTCCTGTTCAAGAACAGTACATGGTACCGTCTCTTCGTCGACGCTCGCTGGCAGTCGATTCAGGGTCTGCACATGCGCAATAAGGTGAAGTTCGAGCTCAACGATCAACACGGGGGGAGGCTGTACGACAGCACGCTGCAGGACAGCGACTCGCGCCGGCGCTGGACGATGGTGCACAAGGTCGACTACACGTGGAACGTCACCTCCAAATGGAGTCTGTTCACAGGCTATAAATTCCGCTACCGTAAGGAGTGGCAGAAGAGCCTGGCGGCGGCGACCGTCCATGAGCGCCACTCCATCCCTCTGGTCAAGCTGGAATACCGACTCACGGAGAGGACGCGGTTCCAATTCGGCATGCAGGGATTCGGACCGAGTCTGCCATATGAGGTGACCGACCTGGTAAATCCGGAGGTAGACTTCGAACAGACCGACACGGTGCTCATGGCGACGAACGACTCCCAGTACTTCGGCTACCTCGTGACGACGACGTTTGGACTCAACAATCGCAAGAAGGAGTTCTCCGACCCCGTCATGGCCGCCCTTGGAGATGAAGATTTCGTGTCCATCTTCATCCGTGTCTTCATCGGCTTCCAGGACGAGTGAGCAGCACGCATGGGACTTGGATTTCTGCTGATCATCACAACCTTGGGGGGAGCGTATATCTCCTTCCGTGCGCCGTCCGAGAAGGAACTTCTCGACGGTTTCGCCGAGGCGCAGCGGTTCTACGCCGAAGGCGCATACGATCAGGCCATCGGTGGCTACCGCCATGTGTCGAGTGTGCGCAGCCAGGTCCTCGACGCCGAGTCGATCGTCGTCGAGGTGGGCGATGCCACGTACCCGGTGCAGGAGGCCGCCCTCTACCAGGTGGGCAATGCCAACCGCAAGCTGTTTTCCGACTACAACCGCTTCGCCTTGAACGCGGAGAGCGAGGAGCGGCGACAGGAGTATGCCGTCCTGGCCGACACTGCGCTGGCGCGCAGTGCCCGCGCCTTCCGCGCAGTGATCGCCGAGGCGACGAGCGCCGAGTTGCGCGGGCAGGCCTTCGGCCGCGTCATCGAGCTCTACTTCGACGCCGGGCGGCATTCCGACGTCATCGTCGTGTCACAGCAGCTGATCGACGCCTTCGGCGACAGCCCGCTGACGAAGGTCGGCTACTACAACACGGGCTGGTCCTACTATGAGACGGAGGACTACGAGAGCGCCGTCGTGGCGTTCCGCGAGTTGGTGAGCCTCTTCCCGAGCGGCTTCGAGGCTGACCGCAGCCTGTTCCAGATCGGCGAGTCGTATCTGGCGATGGAGCGCTACGACCAGGCGATCGACACGTACCACGACCTCGTGGCCCGCCAGCGTCTCGACGAGCTGGATGAAGCCGCGTTGGAGCGCATGAAGCGCGAGAAGCTCGCGGGGCTCGTGGATGAGACCGCGCTGGAGATGGCGGCGAAGGCGCAGATCCGAATCGGCACCTGCTTCACCCGGCTTGGTCGGTACGAGGAGGGGCTGGTCGCATACCGCACGGTGATCGAGCGCTTCGCCACCGAACGTGCTCTCGTGGAGGAGGCGTACCTGCAGATGGCAGACCTCTACGAACAGCGCGGCGACTGGAGCGCCTCGATGGAGACCTACAGAGAGGCGATTCACGAGACCCGCGATCGGACCCTGCGCGCGCGTATCCAGTATTCCCTTGCCGAGCGACTGCTGGTTCGTGGCGACTACGGGTCGGCAATCTCAGAATACCGTATCTATCTGCAGGGGTATGGTGAAATCGCCCACATTTCCGGGTTCTCCGAAGCGCGCGTCCGCTACCGCATCGGCAGTGCCTATCAGCAGTGGGCCCAACAGGCGGACGACACCGAGGGCCTGCTGCGTCTGGGAATCGCGCAATACGACACACTGCTGGCAGCCGGTGAGAATCAGTATGCCGCCGATGCCCGGTTCAACCGCGCTCTGGCGCTGCAATCCCTGGGGACGCCAGGTTCAGTGGAGGAGGCCAGGGACACCTACGAGGCTCTGCTGACCAAATCGGCGGATCGCTTTGGCGACCGGGCACTTGTGCAGCTGGCCAAGTTGCACCTGGGCGGGGAGAACTACGACGTCGCCGAAGCCATGGCCACCCGCTTGCTGGCCTCGGCGACGGGCGAGGAGTTCGCTGAGGAGGCCCACCTGTTCCAGGGGCTGGCGCGTCAGGGACGGGGGGATCTCGAAGGGGCCGTGGCTGCTTTCGGTCAGATCGGCGCTACGTCCGACCTGTACGGGCGCGCCACACTCAGCGCTGGCCATGCGCTGGTGACCCTGGGGCGCCATGCCGATGCAGTGACGATCCTGGTGGCGGGTCAACCCGCCGCTGACGAGAGCCAGATAGCGAGTTTCCACTACCTGACGGGACAGGCGTACCACGCACTCGGACAGCGCGCTGATGCCGTGGCGCAGTTCAGTGCCGGACTGGATATCGGGCCACCGACTGAGCTCGCAGAGGCGCTGCACCTGGGGCGTGGGAACACGGCTATCATCGAAGGCGATCTGGCGATGGCGGAACAGGACTTCCGCTGGGTGGTGGACAATGTTCAGGATGAGGATCGAGTGAAGTTCGCCAGGGATGTGCTGACCTTTGTTTTCCTGAAGCAGGATCGGGGCGCCGATGCCATCGCCGTCCTCGAGGAGATGGCGGGACTGGCGACGACGCCCGAGGAGGAAGCGGACCTGTGGAGTCGCACAATCGACGTGTACCACGAACGCGAAGACTATCCACATACCGTACAGATTACACGTCGACTGATCGAACTCGATTTCGCCGACGGGCCGACTCCGGAGCGCGATTTCGGGTTGAAGGAGAAGGCCTGGTATCTGCTGGGGGACGCGCAGCTGCGTTCCGGGGCGGATGCAGCCGCGGTCACCACCTTCGACGAGGCACTGCGGCTCTATCCGCAGGGTTTCTTCGCCACGGCGATCCGTCTGAACCTGGCCACCCAGCAGTTCGCCGCCGGCAATCTCGAGGTCGCGGCGGAACAGTTCGGGGCGCTGCGGAGCATGGATCTCGAACCGGAGCAGGCGTTCACCGTCGATTTCTACCTGGCAAACGCGCGTTACAGCCTACGGCAGTTCGATGCGGCGCGGAGCCTGTTCGCCAGACTTCTCGAGGAGAACCCCGAGGCGCCGGAGCGTGGTGAGCTGCTCTTTGGTCTGGGCGAGAGCAACTACCAGGGCGGAGACTTCGGGGCTGCCGCCGGGTACTACCGCCAGATCCTGGCCGAGTATCCGGACGAGCCGTCTGCGGACGACGCCCAGTACAACCTCGCCTGGTGCCTGATCGAACTGAATCAGGAAGAGGCGGCGATGCAGGAGTTCGGTCGACTCATCGAGTTCTTCCCGAACAGTGAGTTTGCCCCGGCGGCCCAGTTCACCTTCGGGGACTACCACTACAACCAGCAGCAATATCGGGAAGCCATCAGCGCGTACGAGCGCGTGCAGCGCGAGCATCCGGCGGCACCGGCAGCGAATCAGGTGCCGCGGCTACTGGCCGAACTGCGAGAGGCGCTGGCCTACGAGGACTATGAGCAGGGCCTGGCACTGATGGATTCCGCCGAAAGCGCTAAGGATCCGGAGTTGTACGGCCGCGCCGTGGAGATCTTCGAACGAGTGCGTCGACAGTATCCAGGTACGGAGAGCGAGATCGGCGCCATCAGCAACATGGGGGTCTGTCTCGAGAAGCTCGGGCGATGGCGTGACGCCGTCGGGCTGTACGACGTAGTGATCACGCTCTACGAAGACAAGAAAGCCACACGGGAGGCCTTCCAGTTTGCCAAGGCGCACCGTGATTGGATCGTGAGCACCCGACTGTGAGTAAAATGACATGACAAGCCGTACCAGCCTGCCGTTGACGCTGTTCCTCCTGCTTGCACTGGGACTGCCGGTACCGGGGATGTCCCAGGAGCGGCCGCCCAAGCGATTTGAGATCCGCAATGAGCCAGTAGCGAAGAGTCGGGCGCGAATTCTGTCAGGGCTCTATCCTGGTCTCGGGCAGCTCGTGACCGGACATCGCGACAAGGGCACGGCGATGGTCGTCGCGCACACGGGGCTCCTCGTTGTGTGGCTGACATCACACGCAGACTACAACACTCACGAAGAGCAGCTTGCTCTGTACGAGGATCGCTACCTGGACCTGCAGGAGGGCGGCAGCTTCCAGGAGGCGGAGGAGACCTGGCAGCTGATGCGCGAGCGCAAAGATGATCTGGATCGGTCGCATCTGCTCCGCATGACTTTCGGTCTGCTGGCAGCGGGCCTCTACTCTTACAACCTGGTGGATGTCCTGTGGCTCGACGGTGTGGAGTCGGCCTCGTCGGCGCTGTCCCTGGAACCGCGCAGGCTGGGTGGTGGCGCTGGAGTGGCCCTGGTAGCGAGGTTTGACTGATGACTGACAGACTGACACGCATCCTTGTGGTTGCCGGGGGCGCAGCCCTGCTGGTAGTAGCGTGCAGCAACGACGTGGAGTTGCCGACCAATTACCACGACGGGCGGCTGGCAGCTCCTGAACAGGTGACGTCGAATCTGACGGACGGAACGCTCACCATCGAGTGGCAGATGCCGACGCTGGAAAATGTGACGGGACTCGTCCTCAGCTTCACGGATACGACGGGCGCCGAAACGACGCGGTTCGTCGAAGATGAGACGAACACGAGTTACGTCGAGAATACCATCTCTCTGGATTCCGGCGCAACCTGGGTGATCCGTCTGTGGGCGGTGGATGATCTTGGCTTTTTCGGCCCCCGTTCGGCGGCCGACACATTGATGGTTCCCTGATGAGGCAGGTTCCAGCGATGCCATCTCAAGCTCACCGTTTCGTCACGCCCAGTGACGCTCTTGACCTGCGCCGTTTCCGGCTGGAGACGCGACGGTACACTGCGTGGGGGCTGATCGTCGCCGTCTGGGCGATGGCGCTGGGGTCAGGCTACGCCATCTACTTTTCTCGTGAGCGGGAGGTGCCCCCTCCGGCGGTAACGCGCCTGGTGATCCGTAAGCCACAGTCGTCGAAACAGTTCGTGATGAAGCGCCAGCGGCTGCGCCCGCGGGCGATGACGAAGGAGGTGACGGCTCTCAAGCCGAAGCTCCAGCGACTGGCGCCGCGATTGCAAGGCCTGTCCAGCCTCGGCCGCGTGCAGTCCTTCGCTTATGCCATCGACACCGACGTGTCGTTACAGCTCGATACCGGGCCGATCGAACTGTCAGCGGTGAGGATTCAGGGCACGAAAGAGCCCGAGAAGCGCATCGCCATGCGCGAGGAATTGATCGATCTCAAGGCGCTCGACACCGGAAAATACAAGGGTCTGATCATCCAGGACCCGACGGACCGTCGCAATGTGAAGGGCTTCATTTACCTGGGGACTGCCTGGGCGACGGACCTGGAGCCGACATTCGACAGCGCCGCCAAGGCGGTCCCGAATCTCGTGCTGGCGCTCAACGAACAGACAGGGATCACCGCCAAGGTCGATGCCCACCTGTTCGTCGATTCGCAGGAGCTGTTCCGCACGCCCTTCGTCTTCATGACAGCGCAGGAAGCCTTCCAGCTGACGGAGCGCGAGATCGAGAACCTGGGTGAGTACATGCGCCGCGGGGGCTTCGTGTTCGCCGACAATGGCAATCCCAGCTCCGAGTACAGCCAGGCAGAGGCGTCGCTGCGCAAGATCTTCAAGGATGCCCTGCGCGGTGAAGGTGTGTTGCAACTGATCCCCAACGATCACCCGATCTACCACGTGTTTTACGACTTTGACGGTCCTCCGGTGGGCCACGAACTGGTGGTGGGCGGTCGAGGGGGGCAGCGCGGTGGCGAGTCGGTGGTGATCGCCCGGTCATCCTATCATCTGGAGGGTGTGTTCATCGGTGGCCGTCTGGTGGCTGTCTATTCCGACAAGGGGTACGTGCACACCTGGGCGCGTAATTTCGGCAACGAGCCGCAGTTGCGATTCGGTATCAACGCCATCATTTTTGCCCTCACACAGGAAGGCTCGATCGCTCAGCAGCAGATCGACTTCTACAGCCAGGGGAGAGGCTGACGTGCACAGGTTTATGGTTTCTCTTATCGCGGCGCAGCTGGCGGGCTGCTCGATCCTGTCCTTCACGCCGACGCTACAGCACCACGAGGACTATCTGTCACCTGCCACAGGCGAGCAGGTTACCGGGTCCTACTCCGTCGACTCGGAGAGGGTGACCTTTGCCCTTGAGGGATTGCGAGTCGAAGTGGAGCCGATGGGAGGTGCGGCGCTGGACCGGATTTTCCCCGCCGACTCGGTGAAGGGACGATTCTCCACGAACCCGTACACGTACGGAGACTGGATCGACCCCGTCCTCGGTTATACGCCTGTGCGTTTCAGCGTGTTCCGCGTCACCGTCGTCAACGACATATACGCCAAGGTGCTGTTCGATCCGCTCAAGGCGGTGCTGCACACGGACCGGGGTGAGGCCCTGCACTCGTATGGTATCCCTTCGTACTCGGGGCACAACAGTCTCGAGCGCTACTACCGGGCCCTGCGCGGGCAGAGCGGAAACGAGTTCTACCGCTTCGACTTACGCATGGGCAATGTGCGCAGCAGCGCCTATCTCGAAGATCAGCTCGTGTTCAAGGGGGAGAGCTACTCCGGTCTCATCGTTTTCGACCCGTTGAAGTCCGATGTGACCCAGGTTCGGCTTCTTCTCGAAGAGTTCGTGACGAAGTTTGACGCCTCGGGACAGCCGCTGGAGTCGGTGGATCTGCAGATGGACTTCGATCGCGTCCTGGTGAGCGACCGGGTCGCCTCGTTGGCGCAATAGGGGCAAAGCGGATGCGGACAGCGCCGTGGCGGTGGTTGCCATGGCTGATTCTGGGGCTGCACGCCGGGTCATGGGCGCAGGAGCCGCTGCGGTTGGCGGTGCTGGCCTTCAAGGACGAGGCCGGCTTTCAGGGCGGTTGGAATCTGGCGCAGGATGTGCCCCGGATGATCGCCGCACACCTGGAGCGATTGGCGCCCATCGAGGTGGTCGAGATCGACAGCGCCTTCGCGGCGCAACAGCGCGAAGGTAGCCAGAGCGGTAGCGTCCTTGAGCGCGCCGTGCGTACGGGACGGCGTCTGGACGCCGATCTCATCGTGCTTGGCACCGTGGCAGCCTGCGGAGTGCGTCGCACGGTGGCGGGGGATCCGAATCTGGCCGGCTACAAGGCGTACACGTACCGCCTGGAGCTGGCCGACGTGGAACTGATCCGTGTGAGTTCCGGGGAGGTCGTGCGGACCCTGTCCGTCGAGCGTGACTCGGTGGACAGGCCGTTGGAGTTGAACCTGTTCGGCCGACCCGGCGATAGGGACAGGGAGTTTCGCGCGTTGTTCGAAGTGGGCTTCAATTCGCCGGAGTTCCAAGAGTTGACCTTCGGCCGGTTTGCCTCGCACGTCATCGACGACTTGGCGCGGGATATCGTCAGCACGATCTTCAACCGGCCGCCTCTCGATCTGTCCGGCGAGGGGGCGCACGTGCTGGCCGTAGAAGAGACCTATGTGTTCGTCGGCATCGGCGTCGAGGACGGATTGGTCGTGGATGATATTCTGCCCCTGCTCGACGAAGAGGGGAAGCGAGTGGCGGTGGTCATAGTGGAAGAGGTTATCGGTGCGCACCTGAGCAAGGCGCGTATCGAGCGAACCATGATGCCGTTGCAGGTAGGACACCGAATCGGGCAACGATTGCCCCCGGGGACAACAACAGAATGATCGCAGCGTACGACACAAGGAGTAGTTGACATGTGGGAGACCATCCAGAGCGGCGGGCCGATGATGATGCCGCTGATCCTCAGCGCCGTCCTCGCCATCGCTTACTCCATCGAGCGGGCGCTCGTACTCAACCGAATGCCGACTGCCGACGAGGCCAAGGCACAACTCGATGATCTCGAAGAGGCACTGGCACGGGGGGGACAGGATGCGGCAGTTGCCCGCTGCAACGAAGGCAAGGGCGTGATCAACTTTGTATTCGCGCGGCTGTTGAAGCGGCACGATATGTTGATCGTCGAACAGCGTGAATTTCGCGATACGAACGAGGAGATCATCCGGCGTGCGGAGATGGGCGGCTCGCACGAACTGGGTCGTTTCATGGCGAAGCAGCAGGAGTTGTCCGATCTGAAGCAGGAACTCGTGATCGAGACGGAAGAGGCGGCCCGCGG
>JAYZCA010000017.1:0-4855 GCA_036339235.1 Candidatus Latescibacterota bacterium
GGCTTCGCCCTGACGCTGTTGACGACAGTCACGGGACGACATGCCGGGCACGTCGTCACCGATGCCGGCTTCAAGACCCTGTCCGCCTTTCACCACAAGCCCCGCGTCCTGGGTCGGGACGATCTCGAATTCGGCTACCTGTCAGCCGAGCACGGTGTCTACCGCCTGGGTGGCGGCGGCAGCGGCCCCGCCCTCGGCGAGCGGCTGCGTCTCTTGCCCGGGTACGGTGACTCCACGACCGTGCTGCACGATCACTTCATCGCCGTGCGCGACTCACGTGTCGAGAGGGTCTGGCCCCTCACGGCGCGCGGCGCCCTGACCTGATCCCACCGACTCAGGTCCGTCATCGACCTCCTGTTGATCTCCATCGACAGTCTGCGCCTCGATCATGTCGGGCGAGCCGCGCAGAGTCGTGTCCATACCCCGCGCTTCGATCGACTCGCAGACGGCTTCGCCTTCTCCGAATGCTGCTTCTCCGTATCGTCGGCGACACGCCCCGTACACACGAGCCTCGTCACCGGTCTTTATCCCTTCGAACACGGCATTCAGGGGCAGCAGGATGGGCGCGTGCGCCAAGGCGCGCCACGGCTGTTCCGCCAGTGCTCGGAGGGCGGCTTCGACGTCGGCTTGTTCTCGGAAGCGGCCACCATCTTCACCGGCCTGGATCTGGGCGCGCCCGTCGAGGCCCTGGCTGTGGATGCCAGTTCCGGCCTGGAGCAGGTTCGTCGCTGGCTGCGGCGCGGCGATCGATTCGGCCACCGGTGTTTGTTTCTCCACTACTGGAGTGCGCATACACCCTATGGCGCTGCCGACGGCAGGGCCTTGGGCGAAACCGCGGCGCTGCTGCGTCAGGGACGGTTGGAAGAGGTACACGGACGCTACCGACGAACCGTGGAGGATGTCTTCGAGAACAAGGTGGCGCCCCTGCTGGAGACCCTCGACCTGGGCCGCTGGTCGGTACTGCTGTTCGGAGACCACGGCGAGAGCTGGACGCCGGAAGAGTTCTATCACGGTATGACCGTCCGCAACAGTGTCTTGCGGGTCCCCCTCTATCTGCACGTTCCCTATTCCGGCAACCCGCAACCCGGCGATGGCGGTGTGGTCAGTCTCGTAGACCTGTACGCGACGGTGTGTGGACTGCTGGGGTTGCCGCGCCAGGACGATGGCTTCGGCATCGACCTGCTGGGCGGAGACTCCC
Organism: Candidatus Latescibacterota bacterium; assembly: GCA_036339235.1. Classification (GTDB taxonomy): domain Bacteria; phylum Latescibacterota; class UBA2968; order UBA8231; family UBA8231; genus UBA8231. The sequence continues at coordinate 1,199 of JAYZCA010000017.1, forward strand.
ACCGGGCGATGCGCATGGCTGAGATCCGCCCCGGGCGGGACGCAGGTCAGGACTGGGTCGACACGCGGGCAGAGCAGGGAATGGAGAACCAGCCTCAAGCACCACTGCGCTGGTGTGTGTTCGACGACCGTTATCGCCTGCACGGCGAGAACGAAGACTGGCGGCTGGAGACGCAGTGGACGGAACTGCCTGTCGGCACGGACACCGACCTGCTGGCCGCACCCTACCTGAGGGCATGGAAGGCCTTCCGCACAGAATCGAAATGGCTGCAGCGCCCCCTCGCGGAGGGCCCGATGTCCGCGGCAGAAGAGGACGCTCTAAGGCGCCGACTGCAGGCGCTGGGGTACTTGTAGCCGCGGTCAGCTCGCGATTATGGACGGTGCCCACGCATCAGGGAGGACTTGTACCGTTCGGGCTCGAAGGCATCCAAGGTAACGATCTCACATTCGGGAAATGCCTCCGCAAGTCCTTTGGGGGCGCGTTGATCGTACCCGAGGGCGATGATGTCGGGGTTGATATCGGCGACGACACGCAGGAAATCGGAACCCGGATATCCCAGCCGCGCGTCGTCCACAGCCTCGTGGGCGGTTACCGCGGCCAGGCGAGCGTTTTCCTCCTGATCGGGTACGCGCCCTTTGATGCGACGCACATTCTGGTCGCGGGCGACGACGACGAACAACTCGTCCCCAAGGCTCAGCGCCTGGCTCAGGAAAGCTTCGTGCCCATTGTGAAAGTGGTCGAAGGTGCCGCATCCCAGCACCCGCCGCGGTTCCGGATCCTTCACGGGGAGCCTCATCTGGACGCCTCCTCTTCGGCCCCGCGGCGATCCACCCAGTATTTACCTCCGTGATCGCGGCAGAACCGCTGACCGAAGCGGTCCGCTTCGTCCTTGCCGGAGAAGTAGCCGATGCGGACCCGGACCTGGTCTCCGGTTGGGTGGGCGATGGCGTAGGCGGGGTAACCGAGCGCTTCGAGTTCACGCACGCGGCGACTGGCTCGTTGGGAGTTCTTGAAAACGCCCACCTGCACCGTGTACTCGCCGTCGGCGGCGAAGGTCAGCAGATCGTCGCCCCCGACTTCATCGGCGGCAGATGGCGCGGGCGGCGGGGAGGTTGGTTCGATGTCGCCGGGCACCGTCAGTGAGTCGGACTCAGCATCGACGAAGATCAATTCCACGCGGGTGTCGTCGGACACCGGGGTGTCGGCAGGAGCGCCGAGATCGTCGTTCGGGTCGGTCTCTCCGGTGCCGCAGGCAGACAGAATCAAACTCAGGGCCACGGCGAGGCCGCCGGATCGCCGGCACCAGTCGGCATGTCGGGATGAAACAGGCATCGCCCGTCAAGATAAGGGTGAGTCGCCATGTGCGCCCGCTGGTCTGTCAGCGCCCGGACTCGGCTTGCGGGATTTGGGGATACCGTGCGTTATTGAAGCCGAGTTGCGTCCCTGAATCGAGGCGATCATGGCATATATCCTGATGATCGACGACAATCCGCAGAATCGTCGATACATCGAGAAGCTCATCCACTATCGAAGCAACCATGAGATCGCCTTTGCCACGAACGCCAACGAGGCCATCGACAGCATGATCGAGCGGCGGCCGGGTGTTATCCTGCTGGATCTCTGGATCCCGGGGATGGACGGATTCGAGTTGTTCGAGAATCTGCGCAAGAATCCGGCGACGGAGAGCATTCCCGTGATCATACACTCCGCGATTCCGCTCGACGCAGTGACCAAACTGCGTATGAAACGGATGCGGGCGGAGGGATTCATCGAGTTTCCCATCGACGCCTCGGCGCTGAAGGAGAAACTGCGGATCGCCTTGAGGCGAAATGACCCTTTTGTGAAGAAGTGGATCCCGCCCAGCGTGTGACGCCGGGGGAAGAGGCGCTACTCTTCCTCCTCTTCCGGAGCTTCGCGGTTGATGAGCCGGGTAATGCGAACTGCCATCAGGTCGGTGACAACGACGATCTCGCCCTCGGCGAAGGGGCGTTTGTTGACCAGGATGTCGAAGGCCTCGCCGGCGAGCTTGTCGAGGTCGATGACGTCCTGGATTTTCAGTTCCTTGATTTCTCGCACCGTCATCTCGCGCCGGCCCAGTTCGACCGTGATGTCGACAAAGACGTTGTTGATGCGGTTGAAGCGTGGCTTGGCCTTCTTCGGCGGCGGTGGCTCCAGTTGCGCGAAGTGAACCGGCAGGATCTCGTCAGCGCCGCCCTCGTCCTGGGCTGTGTGTCCGCCCGCCGCCGAGGCCCGCAGGGCCTCGGCCTCGCCGGAATCGTCGTCAGCCGACGCCTCGGCTCCGAACTGCTCCAGAGGGGCTTCGGCCGGAGCCGACTCCGGAGTGTCGGCGCCGTCGTCGAGGTCGGTATCCTCGATATCCATTGTCCCCTGCTCTGTCATTCCAACATCCGGAAAATATAGTGGCTGCGCGGAAAACCTGTCCCTCTCGACACCCCGCGTCCACGATCACTGAAACTAGCACGAAACTCGTGTAAAATCAACCGCTTGTGTCCCGGGCGGCCGTCTCCATCGGTGGCCAGCAGCAGCTCCATGGATACGGACCCACACGGCAGACCGCAAACCCCGTGCCTGACCTCACTGTTATGCCGATTCGATGCTCAACAGGTCGAGGCGCTCGAGCACGAACAGGGCGCAACGGCGGCGACGCACATAGAACGGAATCGTCGCCATCACTTCCAGGGGCAGGCCGAGCTCGCGCATGAGGGCCGCCAGCTGCTCGCCCCGCTGCACGAGCAGCGCCAGAACGCCGCCCGGCGTCACGGCCGTCACCGCCTCGTTCAACTGCTGCGCGGCAGTGGGTCCGTCGAGATTCGGTACGAGCAGAAACACGGGCAGGGCACCGGAGGTCAGCGGTAGACGATCCGGCCGCGCAATGATGGTCGCCGGCCGCACAAGGGCGGGGGGCCCGAAACAGAGCGCGTTCTGTCGCCCCGGCGCCGGCATGCCGGCCACGGATAGATCCTCGTCGAGGTCGAGAAGTCGGGTGACACAGTTCTGCGCCGGTCCCACCCACCCTTCCCGCGCAGGATCGCCCATGAGGCGGCGCCCGCCAAGCTGTACCGTCACCAGAACCCGTCGTCGGCGCACCCGAATGGCAAGTCGCAGCGGTCGGGTTCGGTCAGCGGGCCTGCCGACCTGCAGGCCGATCTCCGCCAGAACAGGGCGAGCCCCTGCTTCGATGTCGGCGGCGGTGAATCGGTGTGCGCCCCGTATAGTGACTCGCAGGTCGACACGATTGACGTCGACATCCGCATCGCAGGCGGTCGCAAGTCGTTTGAGGGCGTTGACGGGAAGACGGCGCAGGCAACGCAGGATCCGCTGCAGGCCTGGCTGGCCGACGGTGACATCGTGGGCCTGGGCGGCGACGGCTTCGATGGCGGTGGGACAACCCAGCTCCTGCAGTCGCCGGGGGCTCGCTTCGGTGCGGAAGTAGAGGCGCCCAACCTCCCCACGCTCGACGCGCAGCCCGTGAACACGCCCGCCGAGCGCGGCCTGCAATTCATCGACGACGACGTCTTCGAGGCCACCGATGCAGGACAGCTCGTAGTCGAGGATCCGATCCGTACTCATACCCCGTCTCACTCACCCACGGCGGCCACGGCGACACGGTCGGGTCGGAGGCATGTGTCCAGGCAG
>JAYZCA010000018.1:0-14569 GCA_036339235.1 Candidatus Latescibacterota bacterium
CGTGACGTTGCGCTACATCCCGGCCCGCGAAGATCTCAATGACGTGCCCATGGACAACCTCACCGACAAGCAGCGCGTCGGCATCGAACAGCTGCAGCCAGGGGATGTCCTCGTCATCGACGCCCGCGGCGACACGCGTGCCGGGACGATGGGTTCCATCCTCGCCGAGCGCATGTTTCAGCTCGGCGCCGTGGGCGTTGTCACCGACGGCGCCTACCGTGACAGCCCTGGCATCGGCGAATGCGGCATGGCGGCCTACGCCCGCGCGATGAACGCACACACGAACAAGACCATCCACTTCCCAAGCGAGATCCAGGTGCCGGTGGGCTGTGGCGAGGTAGCCGTGTTCCCGGGGGACATCATCGTCGGCGACAGCGAGGGGGTGGTGGTGATCCCCGCCCATCTGGCCGACGACGTCGCCGATGCGGCAGAGGCACAGGAACTGAAAGAGGACTTCATCCTTGAGAAGATCCGCGCCGGCGCGTCGCTGGTGGGGACCTACCCTCCAGACGAGAAGAGACTGGCCCAGTATGAGGCCTGGTGCCACGACCGCTGATCAGGCCACGAGCATGGCGGCACCGAAGACGCCGGCGGAATCGCCGAGCTCGTTGCGCACGATGCGGGTCTGCACGGTGTCGTTGAAGACCCAGGGCGCCAGCGCTTCGATGCCGCGGGTGTAGAGGGCATCGACATTGCTGACGCCGCCGCCGAGGACGACGACGTGGGGGTCGAGGATGTTGATGACGATGGCTACACCCCGACCGAACCAGGTGACGAGGCGGTTGATGGTTTCCACGGCGGCTACATCCTGGCCGACGATGGCACGTTTGGAGATGTCGCCGAGGGGAAGGGAGGTTCCAGAGCGTCGGGCGTAGAATGTTTCAAGAAAGGGACCTGACAGGAAGGTCTCGACGCAGCCGCGCTGGCCGCAGTAACACTCGCTGCCGTCCGGGTCGAGTACGATGTGGCCCCACTCACCGCCGATTCCCTGACCCCCAGGCAGGACGCGACCGTCGATGACGACGCCGCCACCGACGCCTGTTCCCAGGATGATGCCGAAGACGGTGGGCGCCCCCTGGCCGGCACCGAGGCGGGCCTCAGCGAGGGCGAAGCAGTTGGCGTCGTTTGCCAGTTCAACACGACAGCCCAGGTCGGCGGCGAGGTCGCGCTGCAGCGGTTGACCTATTAGACAGGTGGTGTTCGAATTCTTCAACGTCTGCGTCGCCGGGTCGAGGGTTCCCGGGGTGCCGAAGCCGACAGCCTGTGGTCGCTCACCCACTTCCAGTACCATGCGTTCGACGAGGCCGACGATGTTGCGGCGCACGTGTTCGTAGCCGCGTTCGCGTTCGGTCGGTACGCGCAGGCGGTACAAGGGTTCGGCAGACTCTGCTGGGGGCAGCACGACACCCTCGATCTTGGTGCCTCCCAGGTCGACGCCCCAGCACAGGTCTGTCATCAGACGTCATCCTCCAACTCTGGCGCCGCCTCGATGACGCGCATGCGCTTCCACTTGCCGCCGCGAAAACGCACGTAGAACGCAGTCGCCCCTGCAACCAGGTACGCGCAGATGAAGAACCAGACGACGAAGATGCCCGCGTCGAACCACTCCACGGCGATCAACGGTGGCGCCACCATGATGCCCACGCCCATCAGGAGCGAGGCGATCATCACGAAGCGAGTGTCGCCGGCGCCCTTAAGGACGGCTGTGAACATCATGTAGACGGCATCGAACACGCAATAGAAAGCGACGTAGAGCAACAGCTGTCGCGCCAGGTCGCGGGCGGCGTCAAACTCCGGACCATGGGCGCCGACGCCGTAGGGCAGGAGGAAGAGGTCGGGAAGCAGCGTGTAGGCCAGGGCCATGACGCCCATGTAGAAGAGGGCGAGATGGACGCCTGTCCACGCGCAATACTCGGCCGCATCGGGATCGTCGCGGCCAAGGCGCTGCCCTACCATCGTCGACAGGGCGATGCCGGCGCCGATGAGGGGCATAAAGGCGAGGCTGTTGATGTTGAAGGCGAGATTCGTCGCCGTCAGCTCGAGCCTGCCTATACGTCCGGCGATGAGAACGAAGAGCGTAAAAGAGAGGATGTCGAGCATGAAGTTCAGACCGCTGGGACCGCCGAAGCGCAGCAGCCGGCCGAACAGTTCGCGGTCGAAGCGCCAGCCCGAAAGGATGGCGAACTCGCGTCGGTAGGAAGGACGCAAGAGCAGCAGCGCGAAGAGCAGGGTCGTGAACGTCGCTGAACCGACCGTCGCCCAGGCTGCGCCGCTCATACCCATTTTCGGCGCGCCCCAATGGCCGAAGATGAGCACGTAGTCGACGACGATGTTGAAGGCTGTCGCGGCGACATTCACATAGAGGACCGGCCAGGTGCGGCCCCGCCCACTGTAGAAGCAGGACATGGCCGTCGACAGCGTCAGGGGACCTACCCCATAACACAGGATGCGAAAATAGGTGACCTCGTTGGACCGTACCGCCGCATCGTGTCCGACGAGATCAAAAATCGGCGTGGCCAGCTGCGCCACGAGCAGGCCGGCGCCGGCGCTGATGAGAGCCAGGTAAGCGCCCTGCCAGATGGACGGGCCGACTCGCCCGGAACGCCCCGCTCCGGTGTACTGGGCGACGAAGGTGTTGACGTATCCCGCCATGCCGAGGAAGAGGCTGACGAAGACGAAGTTCGTCAGCGCCGCGGGCAGCGACGCGGCGAGAGCGTCCGTGGAGTACCACGTGAGGAACACGCGGTCGACAAAGTGCTGGATGCTCCAGCTGGCCGTGCTCAGAATCATCGGGAAAGCGATGACGAGGAACTCACGGTAACCGCCCCGTGCAGTCCAGCGAGAGCGTATGGCGTCGATCACGAAGGCTTTGGTCAGGCCGCGGCGAAGGCGTCCACGTCGACGGGACGCCCCCCACGAGCCGACGACGACCAGCCCGCCAGCACCGGCGCCAGCGACTTGAGTCCGTCGGCGTAGTCATTCAACAGGGCGCAGCCGTCACCGCTGCGTACTGCGTCGACGAAGACGCGATCCTGCTCGAACCATGGGTCGAACTCATCGGCTTCGTAGACGACCTCGCCGTTCTCCTCGATGCGCACGTAGCCGAAGATGGCCAGGTAGCCGCCCTCGTGGAACACGGTGAACCAGGGCTCTGCCGGAGGCACCGAACCCGCGGACACGAAAGACAGGGTCGCCGTGGCTCCCGTGGAAAAGACGAGGTTGAAGGAGGAGGAAAGGGGCGTGACGTAGGATTCAGTCGAGTGGTAGAAAGCCTGCGATGTGGCGACGTCGAGACCGGTCATGAAGCGCAGGTAGTCGACGGCGTGTACGCCCCAGTCGAAGGCGCGACCGCCGGCCTTGGACATCCAGTCATGCCAGCCGGACTTCAAGTGCTCGCCGCGTTCGCGGCTCCGGGGCTGGCCGCCGAAGCTCTGGAAGCGCGCGTGCACGACGGTTTTGTCGGCGAGGCGTCGCTTCGCTTCCTGGAACAGGGGCCGGTAACGTTCGCGAAAGCAGACCGTGCTCAGGACTTTGCCGGCGTCGACGGCGGCGACGATCTGGCGGGCGACGGACATGCTGGTGGACTGCGGTTTCTCGCTGAACAGGTGGATGCCGTCCCGTGCAGCGGCTGCTTCGATACCGGTGCGGGCGAAAGCGGGCAGGCAGGAATAGAGCGCGTCGATGGACTCGGTGGCGATCATCTCGTAGCCGTCACGATAGCGCGTCGGGATGTCGAATTCATCCGTCGCCTGCTGCGCCGCCTCATCATTGACATCACACAGCGCGACGATGTCCACGTCGAGTTTCTGCAGATTGGGGATGTGGGTACGACGAGCCCAGCCGCCGCTGCCCAACACCGCGACGCGGACCCTCCCGTCGGTTGCCGCCATAGGGGGATTCCTTAGTTTTCCCGGTTCGGTTACAAGAGCTAACTAATCTCTCCCTCGGTCGAGATATGGGCAAGAAAAAGGGCAAGCGCAGCAAATCGACGCAGCGCACCGCATACGGTGTGACACTACTGAAATCGAATCACAGCCGCATTCGGGCACTGAAGAACGACAACGAGCCCGACATCCACGGTGACAAGTTCTGGACCTCGAGCTACCTGATCATGGACTATCTCGACCGCCAGGGAATCAAGAAGGGTTCGAAGGTCATAGAGGCGGGCTGCGGCTGGGGACTGCTGGGGATCTATTGCGCCAAGAAGTGGGGTGCCGAGGTGGTCGGCGTCGATGCTGACGAGAAGGTTTTCCCCTACCTCCACCTGCACGCAGAGGTCAATGAGGTCGCCATTCAGACGCGCAAGGCACGCTTCGAGAAGATAAAGAAGTCTCACCTGAAGGGAACAGATCTGATGGTGGGCGCCGACATCTGCTTCTGGGACGAGATGATCGACCCTCTGTCAAAACTGGTGAACAAGGCGATGAAGGCAGGCGTCCACCAGGTCGTCCTTGCCGACCCCGGGCGCCCCCCTTTTGACGAGGTCTGCGAGCGGGCGCAGAAGAAATGGGGTGCCAAGGTGAAGGAATGGGAGGTGACCAAGCCCACGAAAGCACACGGCTGGCTGCTCATCATCGGGGACCAGGCCTGAATCCCCTCGATACAATGAATGCCGCGCACACGTCGCGGGTTCGGTCCGCCCTGCGCGCCGGGCTCGTGATCCCGGCGCATCCACTGGCCCTCGATGAATTCGGTCGTATCGACGAGCGACGGCAGCGTGCTTTGAGTCGCTATTATATCGATGCCGGCGCCGGAGGTCTGGCGGTGGGCGTGCACACAACTCAGTTCGAGATCCGCGACGTCGGTTTCTATCGACCGGTCCTCGAACTGGCGGCGAGCGTCGTGGCCGAACGCCGGCCTGGGGAGGGCTTCGTGCAGGTCGCCGGCGTGGTGGGTGCCACGGCGTCGGCGGTGGCCGAGGCTGAGCTGGCCCACGATGTTGGCTGCGATGCGGTGCTGCTGAGTCTGGCGGCGCTGAAGACGGCGACGGACGATGAGCTGATCGAACACTGCCGGGCCGTCGCCGACGTACTGCCCGTGATCGGCTTCTACCTGCAGCCCGCCGTCGGCGGCCGTCACCTGGGCTTCGAATTCTGGCGACGTTTCGCCGCCATTGACAATGTGGTGGCCGTCAAGATCGCTCCCTTCAATCGCTATCAGACCCTCGACGTGCTCCGCGGCGTCGCCGCCGCCGGTCGTGCGGATGAGGTCAGCCTTTATACCGGCAACGACGACAACATCGTTCTCGACCTGATCACCGAGCACCGAGTCGCCGGCGCCGACGGCACGCCCGTGGCGCTGCGATTCGCAGGTGGTTTGCTGGGGCACTGGGCGGTGTGGACACAGAAGGCGGTGGAGCTGTTCGCCGAATGCCGCCAGGCCCGTGGGGACGCTTCGGTTCCGGCAGAACTGTTGACGCGGGCCATCGAGGTGACGGACACGAATGCGGCTCTCTTCGACGTGGCCAACGGCTTCGCCGGCTGTATCGCCGGGATCCACGAAGTGCTGCGCCGGCAGGGGCTGCTGGCGTCGATTCGTTGTCTGAATCCCGATGAGCGCCTGTCACCGGGACAGTCGGTGGAGATCGACAGGGTCTATGCGGCCTACCCGCACCTCAACGACGACACCTTCGTCACCGAACATGTGGATGACTGGCTGAGTTGACGGCGCTATCAACCTGGTGAGGTCAGAACCAGTTCTTCTTGTCGACGATGTTCATCAACTCTTCGCCGTCGTGCAGTCGGCGACAGTTTTCCACCAGCAGGCGCATGCGGCGTTCGTCGAGGTGGGGTCCGGCAGCCGCCATGTGTGGCGTCAGTAGGAAATTGGGCGCTTTCCACAGCCGGTGATCCTCGGGCAGGGGCTCGATCTCGAACACATCAAGCGCGGCACCGCCGATGGTGCCTTCGTAAAGGGCATCGGCCAGATCGTCGAGCTTCACGTTGACACCGCGACCGATGTTGATCAGAACGGCGGTATTTTTCATCCGGGCCAGCCGTTCCGTATCCATAAGACCCTCGGTAGCCGGTGTCTGCGGCGCCGTCAAAATGACGAAGTCGGCGCGGCCAATATGATCGTCGAGCGTGTCGGGCCGGTAGAGTTCGTGGACTCCCGCCGGCCTCTCCGGCACGCGCGGGTCGATGCCGATCACGTGCATGCCGAAGTGGGCCAGGTGTCGGGCAGTCTCGCCGCCGATGCCGCCGACGCCGATGACGAGGGCCGTCGCCTCGGGCAGGAACGTCGTCGTCACAGCCCCTTCACCGCCTTTCTCCCAGACGCCGGCGACCTGCTGGGGCAGGTAGAACTGGAGACCGCGGGAGAAGGCCAGCACGAAGGCCATGATATGGGCGGAGATGTGGTCATTGTAGATGCCGCGCTGGTTGGTGACGATCACATCGGAGGCGACCAGCTCGGGGAAGTAGAACTCCGGGCGAGGACCTGCCGCGGGGGCTGCTAGCCACTCTAGGCCCGGCGCTGCCGCCAGTAGCTCGGTGTCGAGGGTGCCGAAGGCGGCCCTCGCGTCGCGCAGCTCCGTCAGCGCCTGGTCACGCGTTTCCGCCAGGACGATGTCGATGTCCTTCACCTCAGAGCGAACGCTTTCGGCCCAGGCGCGGTGGCGGTCTCTAACGGGAGGCAGGAAGACGAGCTTGTAGGACATGATCACGCTTTCCCGGCGAGGATGGGGTGCAGCGGGTGGTCCCAAGGCGCACCGGCGGTCATTTCCTCTCCAGCGCCTGCGGCCTCATGGCCGCCGGTGAAGGTGACGAAGTCGGGGATGAAAATGACGGCGAAGGCGCGCCGCGGCTGATCGGTGCGGTTGGGCCCGGCGAAGTGGAAGTTGCAGCCGTGGTGAAAGGTGACGCCGCCGGCTTCCATGTCCATCGCCACCGGCTCGGCTACGTCGTGGCCAAGGGCACGCATCTTGTCGGCGATGCTCTCACCCTCGACGCCCAACCTGATCGGTTCGAGCTTGCCGTACTTGTGCGACTGCGGCACGAAATGCAGGCAGCCGTTGTCGATGGTGACGTCGTCGACGGCAATCCAGGCCGAGAAGGAGCCCACCGGGTCCATCGGCCAATACGGTGCATCCTGATGACAGTTGGTCTCCTTACTCTGCTGGCCCGCCGGCTTGACCATGGCGTGGTCGTGGTAGATGCGCACGTGCTTCGTGCCGCTGAGTCGCCTCCCGGCTTCGGCGAGGCGCTCCGAAAAAGCGAATTCCTTCGCCTCGTCGTTGTCGACCCACATGTTGACCATCTGGTTGAAGACACGCTCGTAGTTGTCCGATACCCGGCCGCCTTTCTCGGCGCCGAGGATACGATCGCGGTGCGTGGCGATGGCGCGATCGATGACGTCGCGCAGGCGGTCCATTTCCTCGCTGGAGAAGAACCGCTTGTACTGCATGAAGCCGTTCTGCCGGTAGAACTCGATATCGCTGTCGGTGACAGGGCAGTCCAAGATGACCTTGCTCTCCTGGTGGGAACTGCATGTGGAGTCCTTAAGAATACGAACTGGAGCCTCCCCGTCGAACCGGGGTGGTCCCTATATTGTGTGCCATGACAGACGTCACTATCTATCAGAACCTGTGGGTGTGAGCGATATCGTCGAGCAGCCGCTGCGTCTCGGGTTTCTCGCCTCGGGGGGTGGCTCGAACATGCAGGCCATCCTCGACGCGTGCAGCGACGGTCGACTCCTGTGTGAGGCGCGCGTCGTGGTGGGCAACAACTCGAAGTCGGGGGCCCTGATAAGAGCGCGCGACGCCGGCATCGCCTGTTATCACCTGAGCGGGCACACCCATCCAGACCCGGGGGCTCTCGACGCGGCGATCTGCGACGCGCTGCAGCAGCACGAGGTGCAGGTCATCTGTCTGGTGGGATACATGAAGCTGTTGGGGCCGCGAACGCTGGCTTCCTTCCGCGGCCACATCCTCAACATCCACCCCGGCCTGTTGCCGCGCCACGGGGGCCAGGGGTTCTACGGCTTGCGGGTGCACGAGGCGGTGCTGGCTGCCGGAGAAACCGAGAGCGGTGCCACGGTACATATCGTCGACGCGGTCTACGACAACGGACCCGTGCTGACCCAGGCGCGGGTTCCGGTAGAACCAGGCGATACGCCCGAAACGCTTGCCGCTCGGGTGCTGAAGCAGGAACACTGGCTGTTTCCCGAGACTCTGCAGAAGATCGCCAGGGGCGAGATCGATCTGAGTCGCTACGTATGACGGCGGGCTCCGAGGGTTTCAGGCGAGGACGATTCTCTGCAGCAGCAGATCGGCGCTGAAACCCTCGTCCGTTTCGCGGGCGAAGAGGCGGGGCATGTGCAACAGCAGGTCTCCCGTCTCCCGATCCTCCCGCGCATAGAAATTCGACAACGTCAGCTGGTCGCTCTCGCCATCGCGGCGGTCGTCGATGACGGTCACCGAGTCGCGCAGCAGTCTGCCGCTGGAACGGTCCACTTCGCCGATCACGAGGGGGTAGCGCGGCCGGTTGCCCCGCGAGTTCAGCTCGTTGAGATTGCCCATCCACAGCAACCGACCGTCGGAGTGGGGAATCAGTTGCGAACAGGCGCTGGGGGAATGGAAGGCGACGCCGTTGTCGTACGTCCAAGGCTCAGGCGCCATCCACGTCTGCCCGCCATCATGGGACAGCGACATCCACTTGTGCGCGGGAAGGTCGGGGAGCACATCGTTGCTGCCGCGCATGATCATGAGGATGCTGCCATCTGCGAGTTCGGCGATGGTCGGTTCGATGAGGCCCCGCGTCGTACGCGCTGGATCGCCGACAATACGGTCGGAACAGGTCCAGCGCAGGCGGTTGCCCTCCCACCGTCCCAGCAGCAGCATGCAGTCGGTGTAGGTGTAGCCGGCGCCCGGATTGATATAAACACCATCGGGTCCTGCGGGCGTACTCTGCACCGGGATAAGCAGGACTCCGTCGCTGCGAGTCAGCGACCGCTGACCGAGGTCGCCCATCATGACACAGTTGCCGCCCCTCCGCACGCCTGGCAGATGATGAACCGCGTCGTAGTCGTCCCCTTCGTGGATGATTTGCTCGTCAACGACCTGCGAGCGTCCACCATCCGTTGACACCGAATAGTGCAATGTCCAGTGCCGCATACCCTCTAGCGGATCATCGGTGGGTAGCACACCCTCGGTCCAGACGTTGATATATCGACAGCTCGCCAGATCGACGTAGCCGCCGCGGGGATGGCGGCGTCCGATGCCGTCGGCGTGATCGAACTTCATCGCCCACGGCATGTCGCCGCTCCAGGTGCGGCCGTTGTCTTCGGAGACGCGCAGAAACGCGGCATCGACGGTGTCGGCGCGACTCGTCAGGCTGTGGATGCTGATCAGCCGTCCTCCTCTCGTCTCCGTGTAGTAGCTGCCCCCCAGGACGCCGACGCCGGGACCGGGGGAGGGCACGAAGACGTCGCGCTCTGTGACTTCGGCTCGCAGCATCAACAGACTCGCAGTCCAGATTGTACGGCGCTGGCCCGGCCGATGCTGGCCAGGCTGGACATGAGCGTCATCACACCGCTAACGCCCGCCATGGGATTTTCCCGTTGGATCGACACCTTCACACCGCCGCCCCGAGCCTCCAGCTCGATGACTGACACTTCCAGCGCCGGATCGGCGATAAGCATAGACTGCGTGCGGTCAAAGCCGATACCAGCCAGGGCCACAGCCGCGTGGGAATTGACGTTGCGCGGGAACAAGGGGCAGATGTCACGTGCCGTGCCTTCGAAGAGGACGGTTTCGCTGTCGATAGACGCGGAGTCGATGTGCGGTGCCGCCGAGAAGTCGAGGGAGCGCACCGGCTTCTTCATCACGATGCGAACATCGTCCCAGGTGTCCCGGCCTTCCTCGAGAGCGTCAAGGCCGATGACTGCGCCGTGGGGGACAAAAATGCGCGTGCCGGCAGAGTGCGCCGTGTCGAGCAGCGCCGTCTCGAGGGTGGCATCGGCGAAGGCTGTTAGCGACAGGGGCATGTAGTCGGTGTGCGCCAGGAAATCGACGCCGTACTCACGCGTCACGTCCGGATGGGCGAGCTCGACGATGAGGTCAGCGCTCCGTTCCTGGAAGTCGGCCAGATCCGCAAGGATCACGTCGGATGGCATGTCGGCGACCTTGGCTGGTGTACGGTTATGGACGAAGGCGATATCCAGGCCCAGGTCCGGGCGTGTCGCGATCTGCTCGTAGATGTACCTGCCGATGTAGCCGTAACCGATAAGGCCAATGCGGGGATGGTAATCCATCAGGATACGCTCTCTCGCAGGCGACCCAGTCGATGCCGGAGGGGATCACCGAGTCGCTCGAAGAGCACCTGGGGTGTGAGGTGTGTCGTCTCCACGACCCAGTCCACCTCATCGCGCAGGGGGGAGTCGAAGATACCCGGGTCGTCAGCGCCGACAACGAGATCGACGTCGGATCTGATGAAGCGGTGTACGGGGTGCAGGTCGGGACTGGGCACGCTGCCGAGGCGCAGGTTCGAGCTGGGGCAGGACTCGATCACGGCACCGATGCGGGCGATCTCCTGCAGTGCGTAGGTTTGCCGCCGCCGCACCTGTTCGAAGCGGTTGTCGTCGTAGGCGCGATGTAGCAGGCGGTCCGGGTCGCGGCCCCGCAGTTGTTCCCGTTCGGCCTGCAGAGCAGAGGAGTTCACCTCGACACCGACATCTTCCAAACCCTTGCGATGTTCCACGTCGTAGTCGATCTGGTCAAGGCGTTCCAATACCTTCTCGCGGGCGTGGGAGCCGCCGCGCCGTGCAGCTGCTACTTCGGGGTCGAGGCCGAGGGCAGTGCAGTGGCCGAGGCGCCGGGCGCCCAGCTCGGCCGCCTCGTGACACCAGCGCACGGAGCTTTCCAGGGACTTGTCGAAGTAGATCTCGCCTACATGGTAGAGGATCTCGAGTGCGCGTGCGGGGTCGGCGTCATTGTCCGCATGAATGCGGCGGCAAACGTCGGCTGCTCCGAGTGGTGGGAACCCTTCTTCGACATGACAGAAGTCGAGGCCGAGCACCCACGGGTAGAGTTCCTGCTCGCCTTCTGCCAGCCATCGCCGCAACAGGTCGTACGCAGCCCCCGATGCCTCGCGTGGCAGGGACGGGATGTAGCGGGCCTCGAAGCCGTTGCCGCTGGCGTCGCGACACGCCTCGGCATTGAGCCGGTGGAAACTGAGAAAGCCTTCCACGTCGTCAGGACTCATGTACATGGCGCGCATCTCGACGTATTGTACACCCTCGACGCGGTGTCGCTGCACGGCGCGGCGCGCCATCTCTTGCTGACCACCGGGGATGTGCCGGACATAGTGTCGGGAAATGGCTATGAGTAGACTGAATTTGGCGGTGAAACGCCCGAAGTCGGGGCCGTCCTCTTCGGTGAAGACGAAGTGTCGGCGTATCGCCTCCATTCCGGCCGGATCGCCCGCGCCGGCCCGGGCGAACCAGTCGGCGGGATTGGGGCGCAGGCCGTAGGCGCTGTCGAAGGCATCGATGAAGAGAGACCAGTCGATTTCCTGGTAGTACGGGCCTGCCAGCTCGATCAGGTCGTCGACGGAGAAGCAGCCGCCCATGTGGACGTGAAGCTCACAGGCCTTCAGCGGGGCTAGCGGGTCGGCGGCATCGTCAGTCATGGGAACTCAAGATAGGGGACACGCCGATTGGGGACAGGCCCCACGTGCGATACCTTCACGGCGCCATAACAACGAACACACGGGAGATTCGCAATGAAATACCGCCTCATGGGGCGCACGGGGCTCAAGGTCTCAGAACTGTGCCTGGGGACGATGACCTTCGGTCACAGCGCCGATGAAGAGGAGTCGCGCAGGATCGTCGACTTGGCCATCGACGCCGGAGTCAACTTCATCGACACGGCCAACTCATATGCCGACAGCCGCTCGGAGCAGTATCTGGGTAACATCCTGAAGGGCCGCCGTCGCGACTACGTGATCGCCACCAAGTTCTTCAACCCTATGGGCCCCGGTCCGAACGACTCGGGCATGTCGCGAGTGCACATCATGAACGCCGTCGAGGATAGCCTGCGGCGGCTGCAGATGGACTGGATCGACATTTACTACATCCACCACGTGGATACGCAGACGCCGCTGGAGGAGATGCTGCGCGCCCAGGACGACCTGGTGCGCCAGGGCAAGGTGCGCTACACGGCGTGCAGCAACTACCAGGCGTGGCGGCTGTTGGAGGCCCTGGGTATCTCGGAGCGCAACAACTGGGCACGCTTCGAATGCTTCCAGCCGCAATACAGCCTGGTGGTGCGTGATATCGAGCAGGAGCTGATTCCGTTGTGCCAGTACAAAGGCCTCGGTGTCGTCGTGTGGGCACCGATGGCGGGCGGGTTTCTCACCGGCAAGTACAAACCTGGGCAACGCACAACCGCCGGCACCCGCTCGGAAGAGGGCTGGGCCTACCCATCCGGCTACTTCGCCACCAATGCCGACGACACGCTGACGGCGCTGCTGGAGGTGTCCCAGTCGCAGGGGTACAGCCCGGCGCAGGTGGCGGTTCGGTGGGTGGTCGAGCAGCCGGGGATCACCTCGGCCATCGTCGGCTCGCGCACGGCCAAGCAACTTAAAGACACCCTCGGTGCAGCCACGTGGACGCTGTCGACGGAGGCTTTGGAGAAGCTGACGAGCGTATCGCATCTGCCGCATCGCTATCCGGAGGCGATGGAGGCGAACATGCACGAGCGGCGGGATTCGGCTGTCGGTAAGCAGGCGAAGCTATAACACGCGGCATGCAGCCGCACCATCGACCGACCCGGCTTCCCGGCGGCGGCACCTGTTGCACGCACCGCGGTGTCCGCAGATCAATCCGAAATCAATCACCAGCATCCAAGAGTGGCTCGTTGGCGCTACAGACGCCTTGGTTTAGTGAGGTAGCTTCGGTTCTGTTATGCTATTACCGGATCAGTCCGGCCCCAGGCGTTGTTGTGCACGATAACCCGATCCTCGCAGCGGATGGCGCCGCGCTCGGTCTTGTGGCGGAACCAGTTGCGTTCGACGACGGCCTTGTCCTCCGGCGTGCCGCGGATGACGATGGCGCAGCGACCGGCGGCGCGGAAGGTGTTGTGATGTACGTGCATCCAGCCGCCGGCCACGTCGGTGCCGTCCTTGCGATCGCGCCCACCGTGCATGTCGAAACAATGGCTGAGGGTGCGGCCGAGCTCGACGTTGTGACGCGCTTCGTAGCCGGAGCCGCCGCGTCCGGTGCCGGCAATGGAGTGGCGGTTGGCGTCGAAGAGGTTGCCCTCGATGAGAGATTCGGCCACATCGTGACAGACGCCGTACCCAAGGCCCTGGTACTGGTTGTGATGAATGAAGTTGTGTTGCACGACATGACCGGAGCCGCGGATCAGATGCACGGCTGAGTGGCTCCAACCGGCCAGCTCACAGTTGTCGACGCGCAGCCGCGGGTGCGCGGCATCGATGCCGATGGACGTGGGGAATCTGTAGTAGTAGTCGTGCCCGCCGTGGCCCTCACGGAAGGCGCGCGAGTGGTGCTCCAGACAGCGGCGCGGATTCGGGCCCTGCAGGCGGATTCCAGTGAGGCGGGCAGCGGCGCCGGTCGTCCGGATCAGCGGACGCGTAGTGAAGCTGTCCGAGCGAATCAGTCCTCCCGGGGCGTCATCAATTCCGCGATCACTGGCCAGGGTGACGCCGCCGGGCAACTCCAACATCAGCTCTTCGACGTGGATCCGTTCCGTGCATTCGATGACAGCGTCGCCAGCGACGTAGATGGTGTCGCCGCTGCGGGCGCCGGCGAGCGCCTCGATCAGCTCATCCAGGTGGCTGATGGGTGAGCCGGTGGGGCGGATGGTCTCGGTGTACCCCGTGCCGCCGCCGAGAGGGCGTCCCCGTCTGGCGGTGGCGCCGCAGGACGTGCGGCCGTTGCCGACCTGGATTGGGCCACGAAGGATGGGGCGGGCGTTGAACAAGAGGTCTCTCCAGAGTTCGCGTCCTGGAGCAAGGTATGCATGTGTGCAGGCAGGCACACTTGCGGGTGGTTCCGGTGACATGGTAGCGTCCCGGGATCCCCGTGCTCTCTGAGGTCGTCGCAGGCACAAGGTTTGACTGTCCAGGTTTGCAGTCGACAGCCGTCATCACATACTCAGGAAGTCCTGACTACGGGTGAAACACCAACGCCCCCGAACCCGTCGCCGGAAGATATGCACTGGGGTATCTCCTACCTGCGCGAAGACACCCAGAATCTACGCAATGCTGTGCATGCTCTGCATCGTTGCGTCTACATGTTTGGGGAGGCCCTGACGCGCCACATCGACTCGCACTTCGCGTTGCTGCTCACGGCGACGATCGCGTTGAACGGTCTCGTTCGTTATGGGTACGACGTTCGCAGCATTCCAGATAATGCCCTCCCAGTAGTCCCTCTCGTTCTACCGAACCACTCTACAAATCTTCGCCGTCGTGTCCTCACAATACCACAGATCTCCGTCGACGATCGTCATGCCGTGGCTCTGCGGGGCATCAGCTGGCAGGACGAGGATTGCCAGGCATTCTCCGGTGACGGTGTCGTAGCGATAGACGGTGTTCAACGTGGTGTC
>JAYZCA010000019.1:0-3898 GCA_036339235.1 Candidatus Latescibacterota bacterium
CGGACTGGCATGGACGAAGGAATCGTGAATCTAACCCCTACTCAAACGCCTCAAATGCCACCTGCCGTAACGGCACATTGGGGCACCTGTGGGGCACAAGACGAAACAAGGGTCTGCGAGGAAATTGAAATCCGTCGCAAATCCTTGTCATGTAACTACTTATATGGTGCACCCAAGAGAACTCGAATCCCCAACCTTCTGATGCGGGGTCAGGATGCACGCCGGCGGCGTGAGGGTATCCCTGGTATCCCCTACCGCGTCGCGAGCAGCGCCGAGCACGCCGGATTGCTGGCGGCCACAGCCTGAGTCTGCCACTCCGGCGAGACTCAGAACAGCTATCTGTTTGATCGCCCGACGTCGTTCCATGAGGGGAAGATAAACAGCAGGTGCCACAATCGGTCACATCAAGTATTTTGACACAGACCCGAACCACAGAGGCTTATTCAACCCATGAGCAAAAAGAAACTGACCTATGCCGCCACTGGAGTGGATATCGACGCCACCGACGCGGTCAAACGCCGCATGGTCGACAGCATCGACAGCGGCGATCCTCGCGTGCTGAACAAGCTGGGCGCCTTCGCGCCGCTCGTTCAAGGATCCTTCCCCGGCATCGAAGATCCGCTGCTGGTGATCAAGACCGATGAACCGGGATCGAAACAGAAGCTGGCCATAGAGCTCGAGCGCTTCGAGGGCCTCAGCCGTGACCTGGTCAACCATACGGTCAACGATGTGATCGTCATGGGGGCGCAGCCCATGTATGTCACCGACTGCATCGTCTGCGGAAGGCTCGACGAGGACATCGTAGGCCAGCTGGTACAAGGCATGGCGGCGGCCTGCAAAGACCAGGAGTGTGTCCTGATCGGCGGCGAAACCTCCGTGCAGCCCGGTGTCGTCGTCGACGGACTCTTCGTCCTCTCGGCCACCGTCATCGGCGTCGTCGACCGTCAGGCCGCTATCGACGGCAGCGCCATCTCTCCGGGCGACGTGTTGCTTGCCCTGTCTTCCAACGGTCTGCACACCAATGGCTACACCCTGGTCCGCGAGCTCATGGAGCGTGACTCGGCGCTTCGCGCCAGAGACATCGACGGCGAGGCCTTCCTCGACGTCATCATGCGGCCTCACACGGGGTATTATCCGGTTCTGAAGAGCCACTTTGGCGAGCCCGGTCTTCATGGCATGGCTCACATCACCGGCGGCGGCATTCTCGACAACCTCAAGCGAATCCTCCCCGCCAACGTGGATGCCGTCGTCGATCTCAGCCAGGTCGCGATCCCGCCCGTCTTCGCCGCCATCAGAGAAGAGGGCTCCATCGACGACGCCGACATGCTGCGCACCTTCAACCTCGGCGTCGGCCTCGTCTGTGTATGCGCGGCTGACTTCGCCGCGGAATTGTCGAATCAGTTGACTGAAGTCGGCACGCGTACGCGCTTTGTCGGCGAGGTCCAGGACGGATCTGGCCAGGCCAGGACGATGGACTCGCTGTCCTGGTAAACGAAGTCCCTGGCCGACGGGCTTGCCTACGGTCCTCCATTGGCCGTGAATCTTAGTCTGGTGAAGATCCTCCATACCACCTACGACGATCCGTGGAATCCCTGGCTGGCTGGTGGTGGTGCCCTGCGCACCTACCAGATCAGCCAACGCCTGGTCGCGCGTCACGAGATCACCATCCTCACGGGCCGGTACCCCGGCGCTCCCGACGTCGAAGAGCGCGACGGCATCCGCTTCCTCCGCGTGGGCTCGCCACAGTCCTACGCTGTCAGTCGCCTGGCTTTCGGCCTGGCCGCCTCCACCCACCTGATGCGAGCCGACTACGACCTCTGGGTTTATGGGTTTTCCGCTTTCGCCCCGGTTTTCGCCACCAGCGCCCGCCGTCGTGGTTCGCTGCTTGAGTGTTTCCATATCATGGGCGCCCACGCCGTCGAAAAGCACCCACTTGTGGGCCGTGCGACGCCGTACATCGAGTCCACCACCCTGCGCGCCTACCCCAACGTGCTGTCCATCTCTCCCAGCGTGCGCGACACCATCGCCGATATTCGCGGCCCTCAGGGACTACACGTCGTCTACACCGGCGTCGACGACTCCTGTTTCGTCACCCCCCCTGAAGAGGACGACTACATCCTCTACTTCGGCCGGCATGACATCTACACCAAGGGCCTCGACCTGCTGTTACAGGCCTTCGCACGGCTCGAGGGAACGAGCGTGAGGTTGAAGGTGGCGGGGCGTGGATCTGACGAGGATCGCCGCGAACTGGAAGGCCTGGCCGCAGACCTCGGCATCACCTCGCGCGTCGAACTCGTCGGCTCGGTGAGCGACGAGAAACGTCGCGAGCTCTACCGCCGCACGCTGCTCGTGTGCACACCGTCACGGTACGAGGGATGGTGTATCGCCGCTGTCGAAGCGGCAGCCGCCTCCAAGCCCGTCATCGGCACGAAGATCCCGGGCCTCGTCGATGCCGTGCGTGACGGCGAGACCGGTATCCTCGTCCCCTCCGGAGACGTGGGCGCCATCGCCGACGCCATCCGTCGCCTCCTCGACGATCCCGGCGAGCGGGCTCGGCTGGGTGCCGCTGGCCGCATCTGGGCCGAGAACTTCACCTGGGATCGTATCGCCCGGGACCAGGAGCAGGTCTACGAGGCCATCGTCGCCAGCCGCTAGGACTGCGGTTTCAGTCCAGCCCGGTCAGTTCGATAAAGCGATAGCCGCCCTCGAAGCCCGGGGCGGTGACATACTGCTGGCATCCGGGTTGGACCACGTCGGTGTGGGCGAAGTGCACGTGCCCGCAGAAGATGGCCGCCAGGTTCGTGGCCGCCTTCGACTTGAGTAAGTCATGACAGGCCCGTGTGCTCGGCAGCGCTTCGAGAACCCTCCACTTTTCCCGTGCCTCCTGCGTCCACCCCGTCGGCGAGGCCATCATGATCGGCGCCTTCCACTTCTCCATCACTGTGGGCGCCAGCGACTTGATCCAGATCGGGATGTGCACGAACAGCAGGCATGGCTGCCCGCTGTCCAGTTCGGCCCGAAGGAACTCGACCTGCCCGTCACTGACCTGGTACGTCGAGTTGTCCAGCGTGATCAGGCGTACACCCCTCACTTCCGTCGACCCACATGCCGGGCTGTCGTCGGTCAGTCCACGGAAGCGCGGGTAGTACTCAGCCCGTGTCTCTTCGCTCCACTCTAGGTGCGGGAAGTGCCAGTCGTGGTTGCCTGGTGTATAGACCGTGGGCACGCCCAGCTCATCGACACCTGCCTGCACAATGTCGAGGGCGGCGTGCGCCGGGAAGTGGATGATGTCCCCCGTCAGCGCCGCGGCATCGACGCCCCGCGCCGCCGCGGCAGCCAGGGTTTGCCGGAACAGGTCCCACGCCGGAACGCCGCCTGGCGTTCGTTCCTGAAACCGCTTCTGGAAACGCGCCACTGACTCGGCGGCCTCCGGATCGCGCTCGTCCCCTTCGGCCATGTGACTGTCCGTCAGGTGCAGGATCGTCAGATCCTCCTCCAACCCGTCGATTTGGATAGAGGCGGCATCGTCGTCGGTCGGAACGTGCTCGAAACGCATCTTTCAGCCTACCTCCGCCATCACCTTCGTGATCACCTCGATTGCTTTCCTGGCGTCACCCAGGCGATTCTCACCACCCTCGCGCTCGATGTGCATGTCTCCTGTATAGCCGCCCTCAGCCAGTACAGAAACAAAGGCATGCCAGTCTACCTGCCCCTCGCCCACCGGCACCTCGGCTCCCCACTGGCCCGGCGTCTCCGTAGGCACCGCATCCTTGATGTGGATCGATTTCACCCGCGGCAACAGCTTGCGCAGGGCCGCAATGGGTTCGCCCTTGCCATAGAGGATCATGTTCGCCGGGTCGAAGTTGATGCCGATGTTGGTGACGCCGCGCTCCTCCAT
>JAYZCA010000020.1:0-3352 GCA_036339235.1 Candidatus Latescibacterota bacterium
CGTCATCGACGGCGTCACCGGATACGTCGGCGTGACCCTGGTGTGGGACACGCGCGACGACCCCACCATTCCCAGGCGCGGCGTGTTCCACGAGTGGAGCTACGAGACGTCGCGCAACTCGCTGTTGAGCCTGCTGTTCGAGGAGATCGACTACCAGCGCCACACGTTCACCGACGCGCGTTACTGGCCGCGCAGCGAGCGCCTCAACATCGCCCACCGGACCGTGGTCGAGGCTCTTCGCGGGTCGGTGCCGCTCTACGCCTACGGCGAGATCGGCGGCAGTCGGCGGTTGAAGGGACTGGGCGGATCAGACACATTGCGTGGCTTCGACCGGCAGAGATTCACGGACAACGTTCGCGTGTTGACGAACACGGAGGCTCGCTACCAGCTGGGCAGCACGGTGGCCTTCAAGCAGCATCTGGAGCTGCACGGCGTGCTGTTCGTCGACACCGGTCAGGTGCAGCCCGGCTTCAACGAACTGCGGGTGCGGGACATCCACATCACCGCCGGCTGGGGGGTACGAATCTACTGGAACGCCGACTTCGTCCTGCGCTCCGACTTCGGCATCTCCCCTGAACAGACATACACGACCGTCAAGCTGAGCAATCTGTTCTGAGTCGCCGGCGCAGGCGCACGGCGACCCAGGCGGCGAGCAAGCCGACGAGCAGGTCCTTCGGCAACGGAGACAGTCCCAGTTGCAAAGTGTGCGCGATGTCCGGATCCGACCCGGCGACAAAACGCAGGTTGAGATAGAGGACGACGACACCGGCGGCGTAGATGGCCAGCATTCCCGCCCAGGCGGCCAGCAGCGCGCGCCAGAATCCCGGCGCCGGTCCTGCAACGAGGCCGCAGATACACGCGCCGGCGATGAATCCCAGCAGGTACCCGAAGGAGGGTTCGAGGACGTAGTGCAGTCCTCCACCGCGGGCGAAAACGGGAAAGCCCACCAACCCCGCCGTGACGTAGACGATCTGGCTGGCGCCCCCTCGCCACGGGCCAAGAAGCAAGCCGGCGAGGCAGACGAAGGTCGCCTGCAGGGTGATGGGTACGTAGGGGAGGGGGATGCGCAGATGAGCACCGACGGCGGTGAGGGCCGCCAGCAACGCCACCGGCACCAAGGCGCGCGGTGTCACCCGGTTGGGCGTCAGCCGGCCTGGCGGGGGGCTGCGACGTCAGTCTCACAGGTGCCGAGCAGCGAGATCAGACGCGCCAGCGTCGACGGCAGTTCGGGGCGGGAGACGACGCAGTCGACGAAGCCGTGATCGAGGACGGTCTCGGCGATCTGGAATCCAGCGGGTAACTCGTCCATCCCCATGAACTGCTTGATCACCGCCTGCCCGGCGAAGCCGATGCGGGCACCGGTCTCGGCGATGTTGATGTCGCCGAGCATGGCGAAGCTGGCGGTGACGCCCCCGTAGGTGGGGTCGGTGAGGACCGTGATATAGAGACCTCCGGCGTTAGCGAAGCGCTTGAGCCGGGCGCTGATCTTGGCCATCTGCATCAGCGAGTAGGTGCTCTCCTGCATGCGGGCGCCCCCCGACTGGCAGACGAGGACGAGGGCCCGTCGATCTGCCATCGCCTGGTCGACGAGGCGGGCGATCTTTTCACCGGTGGCCCCGCCCATACTGCCGAGGATAAACCGTGTATCCATGATGCCCAAGGCGACGGGGTTGCCGCCGATAGTGCAAATACCGGTGCGGATCGCTTCGTTCATGCCGCTCTTCTTGCGCGCCTCGCGGATGCGCTCGCTGTAGCGTCGATGATCGCGAAACTTCAGCGGATCGGCAGTCGCGATGCCGGCGTTGAGTTCGACAAAGCTGCCGGCGTCGACCAATTGCTCCACGTATTTCTCGTGACCGATGGCGAAGTGATTGCCGCAGTGAGGGCAGACGAAGAAGCTGCGCTTGAGAGCGTGCTGGTAGGTGGTTTCGCCACACTTCTTGCACTTGCTCCAGATACCATCCGGGATCTCGCGCTTGATCCGCGTAAGAATTCCGGACTTCATTCTCTCGAACCAGTTCACGTCAGCTCACTCTCCTGGCAGGTCGCATCAGACCCATCCGCGTCTTTTGAGGCCGGCGAAGGCGACACCCGCCGTCACCAGCAGGCCCACCGAAGCCACTACCGTAGGCGTCCAGTTGCGCGACCTGATGGGCGCTGGCGCCTTTGGCAACTGGGCGAGGACGGCATCGGCGACAGCGCCGGAGTCGGGCGCCAGTGACGTCGGTGCCAGGGACTGTGCGACGAGCGTGTCGAGGCGGCGGAGGCGATCCAGATCCTGCCGTGCCTCGTCCTCGAACACGAGACGTTCGGCGACCCGGTCCGCAGCCGCACCCGTCAGTTCTGCGTCGGCAAAGGCTGACAACTCTTTCCCCCGACGATGCCACCATCTGTCCAGCATGATCAGATCTCCAAGTCCGTTACGTGCCCAGTTTCGGCAACCGTGCGGCCAGCTTGCGCCGGGCCGTGTAGATACGGGAGCTGACAGTGCCTACCGGGATGTCGAGGACACGGGCAATATCTTCGTACCCCAGTTCCTCGAAGCTGTTGAGTATCAACACTTCCCGCAGTACCGACGGCAAGCCATCGACGACGTCGCGCACGAGACGGCTCGCCTCGCGCGAAAGCAGACGGGCCTCCGGCGATTCGGCGGCCGGCCCCGCAAGAGAGGCATCGGCGTCGTCGCCGGATCTGTGCAGGCCGAGGCGCCGCCAGGAACTGCGGGCACGATCGCGCCGCCGGTTCAGGCTCAGGCGCCAGACGATGCGCAGTATCCATGTCTTCAACGAAGCATCGCCGCGGAAACCATCGAGGGCGCCGTGGATCTTGACGAAGGCGTCCTGGACGACTTCCTCGGCATCCTGCGCATCCCCGAGCGAGCGATACGCCAGCGAAAAGGCAAGGGCGTGGTACTCGACGACGAGGGCTCGGAAGGCCTCGTCGTCGCCGGACAAGATGCCCTCGACGCGGATGCTGTCTTCGCGTCGGGCGCTGTCGTTGCCGTGGACCCGTAGTTGTGAGCGTGAAATGGTCATCTCCCCGTGCAGACACCTTCGGCGTCCCTATTCTTCATAGTATCATGCGAGTCGCTGCCTCGAAGTGTCAAATTGTTGCCCTCCTGTGGCTCGTCGTCATCGCCCCGGTGTCCTTCGCCGATGGGGCTGGCCTCGAGGATACGCTGCTGTCCCATCTGCGCGATCTGTCAACTTTCGACAGCCGTGTCACCGGATATCCGGGCGCGACGGCTGCCGCGGACCTCATCGAGGCCAGCCTGCGCGCCGCCGGCAGCGACACCGTCTACCGTCGGCCCATCCGGGTGCCCGTTCCGGTGGAGCGGGGAGCCGTCATCGTC
>JAYZCA010000021.1:0-8657 GCA_036339235.1 Candidatus Latescibacterota bacterium
CGCCGATCTGCGGTGCCGCCAGACCCACACCCTCGGCCTCGGCGAGGCTGTCGAAGAGGTCGCGGATAAGGACGCGCAGGTCGTCGTCGACTTCGGATACGGGATCGGCCTTGCGGCGCAGAATCTTGGAGCCATACTGGACGATCTCGCGAACCAAAGTCGGTCTCAGTCCAGCGGGATCAGGTCGAGGGCGACATAACGGCCACCCCTGGATTCAGCGGCGGCGGCGAGGTCACAACGCAGTGCTTTGTCGGCGAGCTGTACCGTGGCGTCGCTATGCAGGCGGACCCAAGTGATATTTTGTGTCTCTCCGGACACGGACTGACCCAGACCGAGACGCCGGGCGGCGGCGGCCACTCCGCCGGAGATGCCGGTGGCAGCACCATCGGCGACTTCGTCGGCCTGCTTCTTCAAGACCTCGTTAAGACTGCCAGAGCGGAAGCCACGCAGGTCGGCGGTAACGCGGGTGTACCCCAGGTCGGACAGGCCCGTCGCCAGACGGGCGCGTAAGTCGACGTCGGCCAGCAGCCGCTGCAGATCATCGTCGGGCAGCTCGATACGGGCCACCTCGTCATGATGACGAACGCGGATATCGGAGCCGAAGCCCTGCGCACGTACGAATTTTTCGGCGCGGTCGACGCGATGCAGACCCTCGGACGTTACCCGTGTGCCGTAAGGGAAGCGCGACGACAGGCAGGCCATGGCCGGTCGGTTCCATACGGGGATGTTCCAGCGTTTCGCCAGTTCGCGTACGTCGGCCTTGGTGAACCCCGCTTCCTGCAGCGGGGCACGCACGCCGTGTTCCCGTGCCGCCGTGGCTCCCGGACGGAAGTCACCGACGTCGTCGACGTTGTGGCCGTAGAGAATGTTGTCCGCCTGCAAGTGGCTGGCTAGGCTTTCCATGTGCACAAACAACTCGGTCTTGCAGAAGTAACAGCGGTTGACGGGGTTGCTGGCGTAATCGGGGTTGTCGAGTTCACGAGTCTTGACGATTTCGTGACGGATGCCGAAGCGCCCGGCGATCTCGGCTGCAAGTTCGAGTTCACCCTCGGCGTAACTCTCGGAGTCAGCGGTGACAGCGATGGCGTCGTCGCCGAGCACGCGGTGCGCGGCGACGACGAGCAGAGCGCTGTCGACGCCGCCTGAGTAGCCGATGAGCACTCGGCCGAGGCCCCGCAGCACCTGCTCGAGCCGGGTGAGTTTGTCATCCAGCGTGCCGCCGGGGGGGCACTCGATCTGCAGTGGCGTCATCAGGCGGCGGGATTGTCGTTGGCCGGCTCACGCACGGCGGCGGGAACGAGGACGGCATCGATCATACCGTGGAGGATTTTCTTGTCGGCGGGACACACCAGGCAATGGACGCCGGCGAGGGTCACTTCCTCGGAGGCGTGGCCGCCCGTAGCGTAGTAGTAGGGGCGCAGCAGGACGCGGCCGTGCATCGATTTGATCTCGTCGCTCTCGAAGTCGTAGTAGCGCGTCGGCAGGCGGGCGCCCTTGTGGAACTGCTGCAGGACGTGCGGAGTCGTGTGGAACGATTGCAACGCCGAGCGCAGGGCCGCCTGCCACTCCTCTTCCGGCACGTCGTGACCGATGGTGACTCCCTTGCTCTGCTGGGCGTCGGCGGCGAAGCCGGAGGGCTTGATGACGAGCTGGCGTTCCTTCTTGCTCAGGTGCAACAGGTCATCCCAGTCGCACACGGGCCGTCCGCCGACGCGCAGATCGGGGATGGTGGCATGCGGCGGTACGGGCGTGGAATCCAGGATCCAGGTGTAGGGGATGACGGCCTTCAACAGTTCGTGTGTGTCGCGGTGCAGTTCCCGCTCCCAGAACGCGGTCAGGCGCGGGCTGTGGAACAGGGCGAGCCACATTTTCTCTTCGAGGAAGGCCTTCATCGGCGGTGTGACGCGGACGGCGTTCTTCTTGGCGTGGTAGGAGATGAACTCGACCTTGGGGATGTTGGGCAGGTCGAAGAGTTCGAAGAAGCGGTAGGCCACGTCGGCGCGGATGCGCTCGCCATCGACATCGATGACGACACCCTCGTCGTCGATGTGCAATTCCTTTGGATGGCGGCAGTGCACGGGCCGGCCGCGCTCGCGCAAGGCAGTGGCGAGCCAGGCCATCTCCTGGCGGTAGGACTCGGACTCGTCGGAGACGATGATGCAGACGACGGGCGAGTGACCCTCGGTTCTGACGCCGGCAACGACGGCGTCATAGAAACCATCGACAAGACCATGGGCGCCACCTACCAGGTCGTAACCGACGTCGGCATAGGCGGCCGACACCTGGGCGGTGAAGCCGATGCCGCCCGGGATCGAGTCGAACTCGGCGACCCGCACGCCGTCGGCGGTGACGATGAGGTCGGGACGCAGGACGGCCGGCAGATGTGACTTGACGCGGTTGAGACGGGCCAGCTCGATGGCTCGCTCAGACTTGCCGACGTCGAGATATTCGTGCACGAAAGAGGGCTGCAGACCTTTCACGCTCTGATGGTAGAGCAGGTTGCAGGCTCGGTTGAAAGCGTGGATTGCCGGGCCCAGCCGCACCAGCACATTGTGCTGATCCGGCGTCAGCCAGAAAGGCTCCGGCGAGATACGCCATGGGAGTCGGCTGTCAGGGTGCAGACGTTGACGATCTCCCTCGAAGAGGAAATCGACGGGGGCACTCTCGTTGATACGCCGACAGATTTCGCGAGGGTCGGACTGGGTTGCGCAGAGAGACATGTAGCGGGGTGCTCGTTCGGAAGTAGGGTCAGTCGAAGTGGTTGATAATGTAACAGATAGGTGGGGAGTCGCAACGCGAGGACCTTTTCTGCTCCACCCGGGAGGGCTATTTTCGTCTGCCGACACGAATCGTGCCACTCGAAGCAGAGGAACCGGCCCGTGAAACAACTGCAGGATCGTCGCGCCCTGGTCACCGGCGGCGGCCGCGGCATTGGCCGCGACATCGCCTTGACTCTGGCAGCAGCAGGTGCCGACGTGGCGCTGCTGGCGCGTACGCGTCAGGAGGTAGAGCGGGTCGCAGCTGAGGTCGCCGCGGCCGGTACCCGCAGTCTGGCATTGACGGCGGATCTGGCCGACCGGCAGGCGGTGGAAGCCGCCGTGGAATCAATCGACGACGCCTGGGGAGGCGTGGATATCCTCGTCAATAACGCCGGGGTCCTCGGCCCGGTAGGGCCGTCCCACGAAGTCGACCCCGACGCCTGGTTCGAGGCGATCCGCATCAATCTGGGCGGCTGCTTTCTGTGCAGCCGTGCCGTACTGCCGGGCATGATCGGTCGCCGTGACGGGCGCATCATCAACCTGTCCGGCGGTGGCGCCGTCAGCCCGCGGCCGTGGTTCAGTGCCTACGGCGCCTCGAAAGCCGCCATCGTGCGATTTACCGAGACCCTTGCTGCCGAGGTCGCGGACCATGGCGTCCAGGTGAACGCCATCTCCCCGGGAGCGGTAAACACTCACATGACCCGGGAGGCTGTCGCTGCCGGTGAGCGTGGCGGCGACGAGGCCGCAGAAGGGGCACGTCAGCTGGCCGCAGGCGGCACATCAGCACAACCGGCGGCCGACCTGGTCCTCTACCTGGCATCCTCCAGGTCTGTGGGCCTGACGGGACGGCTGCTGGCGGCGCGCTGGGATGACTGGGAGTCCATCGACGTGGAGCTGGTGATGAAGGCCGAGGCCTACACCGTGCGCCGAATCAAGCCGTGAAGATCGCCGATCCTCATCGCGTTCTGCTCGTCAGTGCCGGAGGTGTCGGCCGCAAGCGTGCCACCGCGGTCGCCGCCCATGCCGGCTCAAACCTGGTCGCCGTCTGTGACGTGGACGAGACGTGTGCGGCAAGCCTGGCCGGCGACCACGGAGCCATCACCTTCACCGACTGGTCGTCGGCGGTTCGCGACGCCGACGCGGATCTCGTCATCGTGTCGACGACACACGATGTCCTGTCCGCAGTCAGTGTCAACGCCTTGCAGGCGGGTTGTCACGTTCTGTGTGAAAAGCCACTGGGCCGCGACCGTGACGAAGTGGCCCGTTCCGTCGACGCGGCGGCCGCCGCCGACCGTGTGTTGCGCGCCGGTTACAACCACCGCTTTCACCCGGCCATCGCCGGACTCCACGCCGCCGCCTCGCAGGGTCGTCTCGGACCGCTCATCAGCGTGCGTGGCCGCCACGGTTACGGCGGCCGTCCGGCTATGACCGCGAGTGGCGCGCCGACCCGGCCATCTCCGGCGGCGGCGAACTGCTCGACCAGGGGGCGCACCTGCTGGATCTCTCAAGGTGGCTGTTGGACGACTTCGAAAGCGCTCTGGCCCACACTCAGACGGCGTTCTGGGACATGCCTGTGGAGGACAACGCCTTCGTACTGCTGCTGACCGCTGCCGGGCAGGTGGCGTCGCTGCACGTGAGCTGGACCCAGTGGCGGAATCTGTTCAGTCTCGAAGTGTTCGGCCGTGACGGCTACGCCATCGCCGAGGGTCTGGGGGGGTCGTACGGGCCGGAGCGGCTCACCATCGGCAAACGCCGGCCCGAAGGGGGTGTGCCCGAGGAGGAGAGTCAGGTTTTCGAAGCGCCGGATGGCTCGTGGGACCTGGAATGGGCTGCCTTCATCGCAGCAGTGGAAGGAGGGGACAGCCCCGGTGCTGATGGCGTTGCCGGGCTCGCCACGATGGAGTGGATCCAGCGGATCTACGCCTCTGCCGCAGCTTCGGGTCAGCCTGTCAGTGTGGCAGATAAGCTATGTAAAAACAATAAGTAAGGACGGAAAATACAGGGTATAGGAGCAGCAGGCGGCCGCCTTTTTTTTCAGCGCGGCAACTTTTTTTTGCCGATTCGGTCCAGAAATTGTCTACATTGATCCCCCGTCGAACCGCGGACGCCATAGGGCCCCGCGGATCGACATACCTGACCATGTCCACTTCTACTACGGGATTGTCGCTATGCGTACGGATCAGGACGCTGCACAGGTCGAGCGCGTCTCCCTGGCCTACCGTCGGTTGGCTAACGCTATGATTCTCAGCACGTTACGGGAGATCTCGAAAACCGAGGGAATAGAGGTAGAGGCACCAGAAGTCGAATTTGTCGAAAGCGTCCGCATCGACGCGTGGTGTGAGTTGGCTGGGCTCGAGCCCGAGGTTGTGCGGCGCGCCGCGCGTCGCCTCATAGGGGTGAGAGTCGTCACCGCCTGACCAGCAGTCCCGAAAAGCGACAAAAGGGCCCCGGAGTGAATCTCCGGGGCCCTTTGTCTTGCTCTACTCTGAGGCTGCGGCTATCTGCCCGCCAGGCGCCTCCCTCTGGCGTAGTCCAGCACCCCCCTGACGATCTTTTCCGCATCGCGATGCCGCAGCTGCTCGAAACGCAAGGCCCAGGCGTGATCGACGTAGGCGAGATTGCGTATCTCCACCAGGGCCTTCACACCGGCTGGGTTGTGACGCAGAACCGCCAGCGACTGCCCCCGTGTGCGGGCGCCGGCGCCCAGCGCCGGCAGGAGCGCCTGGGCGAAGGCGCGAGACGCCGAGTCGCGGCCGCTACGGCTCTCGTAGTAAAGCACGACGGCCCCGTCCGGGGCACGCGCATCGATGTCGGCGTGGAAGGACAGGAAGATCGTGCGCTTTTTCGGAGCGCCCTGGAAGGCCTCCTCGGCGATACGGACACGCTCGGCCAGGCCGCGCCGGCTGCTCTTGGGCCAGTCGTCCGGACGGTTGCGCCGGTTGTAGGTGTAGCTGTTGAAGACTTCGTTCATCTCGTGCACGAAAGTCTGCGCCGGCGGTGTCGTGTGCCGGATGAGATGGTTCGGGCTGAGGAGGGTGATATCGGCGCGCGCGCCATGCAGCCTCAACAGGACATAGGCCCGCAGGGTGATGTCGTAGACGTACTCGTCCTCGACGACGTAGAGCTTCCTGCCGGCGCCATCGACGGTGGGTACGATCGTACCGGGGTCGATGCCGCCGTGTCCAGGGTCGATCACGATGTGCCACCCGGCCAGGTTGTCGCTGAGGCGGCCGAGGCCACTCACTCTGCGCTCAAACGACTTCCACAGCTTCGCCGCCTGTCGGTAGGTCTTGAGCGGGGATGATGGGTGGATCTCGGAATAGTCGATGCCCTTCTGCCGGTCGGCCTTCGGTCGCTGGCCGAAGTACGGTCCGTTGTCCGACTCGATGGGTGCCAGGCCGTCGACCCTGGGGAAGAGGTCATTCCACGGGATCTGCGACATCTCGAGCCGGTGCGCGTGGCCAAGCAGGGGCCGCACCTTCAAGATCTCACCTGGGTGGATGACGGTGCCGGGCAGGTCGTTGAGTCTTTGCAGTTCGGCGACACTCATCTGATGCAGCTGGGCGATTTCGGAGAGGTTTTCGCCGCGGGACACCGTATAGGAGGCCAGTCGGTTCGACGAATCCGGACTCAGGCGCAACTCCTGGCCGGGATAGATGCGACTGCCGCTCAGGCCGTTGAGCACCTTCAGGTCGGCGACGGCCATTCCGTACGCCCTGGCGATCTCCCAGAGGGCATCGCCGCGCTCGACCACGTGGACACTCGACGGAGTGGAGCGCAAGTGCAGCTTCTGTCCCGGGCGGATGAGGTCTGACTCGATGCCGTTGAGCCGACGCAACTCCCCCAGCTCGATTCGGTGCAGGACGGCGATCTCGGACAAGGTCTGCCCCCGCTGCACGACGTGCGTGCCTTCTTCATTGCGCGCCGGCCGCAACCGCAGCTTCTGGCCGGGGTGGATCCGGTCGCCCGTCAGGCCGTTGAGTCGACGCAGTAGCACGAGGCCCACGTCAAAGCGCTCGCCGATGCGGGACAGGTTGTCCCCGGCACGAACCGTATAGTTCTGTGGTGGCTCTTCATCCTCGTCGCGCGTCGTGGCGATGATGCGCAAGGTCTGTCCGACACGAATGTCATCGTCGCGCAGATTGTTGATGCGACGAAGCTGCGAGACCGTCGTGTGATAGGTAGCGGCGATCTGGGAGAGAGTGTCGCCGCTGCGTACCACCAGCGTGCCGGAGTTGGCGGTGCGGATCCTGGCCGCGACGGGGCGGAGGCGCAGTGTCTGGCCGGCGCGAATGCGGTCGCCGCGCAGGCCGTTGATTCGGCGCAGTTCGGCAAGCTCGATTCGGTTGCGCAAGGCGATGGCCGACAACGTATCGCCGAGGCGCACGGTGTAGGTGTCGGCGACGGGCGTGACGGTAATCGACTGCCCCACGGTGATGCGGTCCGAAGACAGTCCGTTCCAGCGCTTCAGGTCTTTGACGGAACGGCCGTACTGCGCCGCGATGTGCGACAGTGTCTCCGCCGCCCTTACCGTGTGCACGTGGGCATAGGCGAGCCCGCACCACGGCAACAGCGCCAAGCAGAGCGCGACGCGCAGGAAGCGCGCCGCAGGATTGCGTGCATGGAAGAACAGCAAGGCCCGCAGACGGACAAGGGGAGCGGGTGGGAGGAACGGGTGGCCAACGGCGCCGCCCAGGGGGAAGAGAAGGACCGGCGCTGAACAGCGGTAACGCCAAGTATAACACAGACTTGGAACAGCGGCAACGACGCTGTATCATGCCGACATGGAATGTGAGATCTCAAGAAAAGAGGCGGGGCTTCTCGTTCTCCTGCTGGTCGTGCTCACCGCATGCGGCGGAGGCGACGACGACCGTGGCATGGGCACTGATGTCGGTCCCGGTGAGGTGTTGCCAGGAAACGTGTCGGTCGACAATCGAACCCCGTGGGATGTCGAGGTAGCATGGTTGTGGGTCGGCGAGGATGGCGAGGCGCAGGTGCGACGCGTCTCAGTACCGGAGGGCCAAGTGATGGGACTGACCGACGCACCGCTGGCGGCGGCCCAGCTGACCCTCGACTTGGTGTTGCTCGTACCACCGGAGACGGGGCCGCGCGTTCGGCGCAAGGCGGAGGTGCGCGTCGACGGCGACCGCATCGTCGTCGTGCAGGCGTCAGCCGACGACCCCTTCGGAGTGGATGTCTCTATTTCTGGCTGACGGCGGCGCCTGTTCGGTGGCGCCTGACCGGTTGACCAAAAATCGTCAGAGATCTGGGCGCCACAGACGCCAATCTGGCTACACGATCACGCAAACTTGTCCGTCGTCGACGGCTGATCGAATGATCATAAATCCAACGGCGCGTCCTGGCGCCGAATCAATCCTCGCTGCGCGAGGATCACACAAACTTATCGTCTGCTGAGCCGCGGATGATGTCTATCTGTCTCTGGTCCTCGAGCTGGCGGATTTTCTGCACGATGCGCAGTTGGACTTCTTCTACCTCGCTAAGGCGCATAGGGCCGGCGAAGTCCATCTCCTCTTCGATGAAACCGCGCATGCGCTCCGACATGTTGCCGAGGAATTTCTCCTTTACCTCGTCGCTGGCCGCTTTGAGGGCGATGACGATGTCCTCCTGCTCGATTTCGCGCAGGACGGTCTGTATCTCGCGGTCGGTGAGCTTCTGGATGTCCTCGAATACGAACATCTGGTTGCGGACGAACTCGGCAACTTCCGGGTCCTGTGCGTCGAGACGGTTGAGGACGTTCTTCTCCACTGAACCACCGGTCAGGTTGAGGATGTCGGCAACCACCTTCGGTCCGCCCACGTCCTGGTTGCCACCGAGTATGTCGCGCAGGTTCGCCTCCAAACTCTCCTCGATCTGCTTCAGGACCGTCGGCGTGATGTT
>JAYZCA010000022.1:0-30938 GCA_036339235.1 Candidatus Latescibacterota bacterium
GATCCGGTAACCCGACAGGGTGCTGTGATCGTCGGAGGCCGGGAAGGTGAGCAGGACGAAACCGCCCTGGTCGCCGCCACCGCTGGCGCCCATGTAATCCTGAGTAATCAGTGTGTCAGGATCATCAAGCACCGTTGCGCCATTACCGTTCACGTAGACGCTGACAGAGCCGCTGACGAACTCCTTGCCGTTCGTGCTGGGCCCAGCGGCGTTGACCAGGGTGTCGACGATATCACGAACCGTAACTGTCAGAGCGCCGGCGTAACCCGAGCTGTTGGCCCAGAATCCGCCCGTGCCTTTCGTGATGGCGACGGCACCGCTCGGCAACTGGACACCGAGGGAGCCCGTATTGATCTCGACGAAGCGATTGTCCAGGGCGCGCGTGTTGCCATACTTGTCAGCCAGCGTCACGCCTACCCAGAAATTGTCGCCCTGTCCGACCGTGTCGTCTGCTGTCACCGTGATGTTCGTATAGGCTGCCGGATTGACAATAATCGTGGAGTCCAGCTTGCCGACGTACAGATTTGTTGTGTCTGTGCAGTCCTGCACCGAAACGGACAGCGAATCCATGGCCCCCACTGCGGCGGGCGTTGAGTTCGTATCGATAAACGTGACAGTGCGCTGACCCACGACCCAGTCGTCTGCCGTGAGGTTGGCACGTCCACTGGCGAGACCCACCGTATCCACTCCCGTGCCGCTGATCGTGACACCGGAACCGCCACTGACCTTCAGGACGGCAGCCTGCTGGTAGGTGACGGCCGCCTTATCAGCAGCAGTCCTGGCCTTGAGCGTCAAGGTGACTTTTTGGCCCGCAACAGGCCTGACAATATCGGTGGTGATCTTAAAGGTGGAGATCGTCGGGACCTTGAAACTCGTATCGTAGACGAACGTGTCGATAGCCGTTCGCGTGTAGTTGCCAGCCAGATCGGCCGCAACGACTCCCAGGGTGTATCTGGTGTTACTTGCCAGCGAGTCGACTGCGAAGGTCTGCTCGGCCGTGGTGTTGGTGAGCTCGGAACCAACCAGAGGACGCAATCTGGTTTTGGCGTTGTCGATGCCGGAGATTCCGGTGTATGTGATCATCACACTGTCGGCATGTTCACTGAGCTTGAAGACTACCTTTGCCGTCTCCGCCTCCAGCGTATCAAGGCCCGATGCCGCTGTTGGGAACAGGCGGTGGAGAGTGATGTCATCGACGTCCACATAGACGCCCGTGCGCGACAGCTCAGCACCTACGTTACCCGCCAGGTCCTGCGCCTGGAACTTGAGAGTGTGCACACCAGTGGTAATGTTGGAGTCACCGGAGGCGGTCTTCTGGGTAGCTGTAAACGCGACGGAGCTGGCGCCGGCAGTTGTCGAAACAAAGACGGTGTCTTTGCTCGCTGCGCCCGCGAGGGTGCCGAAGTCGGTGATGTCGAGGCGCCGGTGGGCACTCTTTGCCAGAGAGGCGTCGTCGAGCTTGTGAATGGTGGCTGAGGTGGAGTTGGAAACCCGGAGCTTAGTGCTGCCGATTGTTACGAACAGAGTATCCAGCGCTTCGGGCAAGTTGTAAGTGATCGGCCTCAGGTCGTGCGCATAACCGGTATTCAGAGTTCCATCGGTGATCGTGTCGTTGCTGGCAGGCAAAATCGTGTCACCCGCGACGACCCCGCCGTCGAGGACGGGTTTTTTGGCGTCAACGTAGAACTGGACCCCAACGGTAACGCCCTGAACAGTTGCGTCACTGCTTCCGCTGCGGTTTCCCGCGAGGTCAACGAGAAAGACGCCAAGAGTATCGGACGCGCTCGGGCAGTCTGAAGCCGAGCAAGCTCCGGCGCCTGGGGCATCCTGCGTTCCGACAAAGTCACCGTAATCGCCCTCGGCGATGACTCGGCGCCACTTCAGCGTGTCTGAGGAACGTGCGGACTTGCTGACACTGTAGTTCTTGCCGAAGGCCTCAGCGATGACGCTCAGCGAGTCTCCGATCAGCACGGCATCGGTCGCCGAACCGAGCTTGACGTCCAGTTTCAGCGAATCGTTGATTCCGAGAACCACGTTGTTCGGAGCGGAATTGGCGAGCCCCGAGATCGTAAAGTTGGGCGTGCCGATTTTGCTTACACCGGCGGCCGCAGAGGAGTTGGTGACCATCGAACCCGGGTTGACCGGACGGTCTGCGTCGATGTTGATCAGCAGGCTGCCAGCCGAGAGTTTCGGAAGCGACGTGTCGGGAGACGTGGGGTCGATGGCGATGGCGGCTGCCTTGATCCCGTTGACCGTTCCACTGGAGTGGTGGACCTTCCCGTACCAAGTGAAGGTGGTCGTATCTCCGGTGACCTTGGCGGTGACAGAGTCGGCGTCACCCAGGAACGTAGTGGCAGTGGAAATACTGCGCCCGCGAGTTGCCCGGACTGCGATCAAGTTGCCTTCGCTGCCTTTGATCGCGGCGCGGTCGTTAGTGTTGCGCTGCGAATTCAGGACGAGCCCAGAGGACGTGCGGACTTTCTGGCCGATGCCGGCAGTCGTCTTGATCGCCTTGCCGATCACGGAAGCAAAGGGTCGCGAACCTGTGTTAATTCCGTCAGCAACCACGGTCGAGTCGTTTGAGGGCACCACATAGAAGATCACCACGCGCGAGTCTTACGGTGTGAAATCGAGGAGCGTTGCCTGGACCGTGAAGGTCGAGTCAATTCCTCGAAGTGCACCGCTGTCAGCAGGCGACGTGATCGTGACACTTGTGACGGTAGCGGCGTCAGAAGCAACGACCCCGAAGCCAACCAACGTGGCGGCAAAAAGGGCTACGCATTTCCTAAACTTCATCTCTTTTCCTCCTAGGGAGCCCAGTCCCTGTCTTAGAAACTGCAATCTGTGGACATTATTCGGTGTCCATCAAGAAAATTACCGTGAATCGCGTTTTCTGAGAGATTCGGTGTCAACCTTCAAGCACCCCCCGGGACGACCGACACCCGTCCCCGGGTCCGCGTGCTGATTTTGTCGCGTCTCCCTCCTTTCGGCGTTTCACCATACGAGAGTCTGTTGATCTGTCTTTCTGCGATGTTCACAACTGTGCGTTCCATCAAATAGGGAACGCGCAGACTCCCCCATGCCACTTGGCGTGGGGAAGCCTTATGTTAGCACGGCGAGTTTGGAGTGTCAAGCACTTTCTTGGTTCGAGAGTTTTGGCGCTAGCGCAGAGTTAATTCACGAACTGCGAAGTCGGCGCCACGCCGTCTCATCTCCTGTGCATGAATGTATGGTGGCCTCTCCATGGCCGCCGTAACGTCAGTCACCAGCTTCAGGCTACAAGATAGGGTGAGAACTGTCCGCGTTCAAGCTAGATTCGTGCCATAGGTCATTTTCCCTCGTAATGGGACCAGGATGGCCGCTAGATCCAAAGTTTCAGCGCCCGTGTATGTTGCCGTGTCAGTGTCTGTAACACGGCGTTCGATCCCCTGCCTGTGCCGCCTCTGTCTATCTTGAAGACCAGATCCCGTGGCGTTTGCCTGCTTCCTGCCATGAAAACCAGAAAGGTGCCCATTTGGCGGTTGTCTCTGATCCCCAGTCGCTGCCCGTCTCGTTCATCCACATACCAAAAACGGGCGGCTCCACCCTGAGATGGATCCTGGATCGCCAGTATCGTTCCTTCCTCTATCTCATCCCTCAGTGGTTCCACGCGGACTACGCCGACCCTGTAACAACCCTCGGGCTATGTCGACGGCGGCCGGACGCCGTCGGCGCCCATCGACCGCTCGACGACTCCTGGCCACGGGGACAAGCCATCGCCATGGTGCGCGATCCGGTGCGACGAGTCCTGTCGCAGGTAGCCCACATCCGCGCTGAACCCGGTGCCTGGATTCCCGAGCCCGGAATTGCCCTGCCGCTGGCTGACTGGCTGGAACGACACCCTCTCGCTCTGTTCGACAACAATCAGGTGCGGTATCTCAGTGGTGCCGCCGAGTACGACGGCATGCCGATGACGACAGCGATGGAGCAATCGGACCTGGACACGGCACTGGAGGCGGCCCGTTCGCGGGTACTGGTAGCCCCCATGGAGGCCTTCGACGAGGCCTTGTTGGATTGGGGACACCGCCTCGGATGGGATGCCCCGTACTATCGACGGGTGAACGTACGTCGTCGCGGCGCAGTCGACCTCCCGAAGCGCGACTTGCAGGCGCTGGAGTCGTGGAACCGCCTCGATCGGATTCTCTGCGAGGAAGTGGGTGTGCTGTTTCGCCAGCGGCTGGAGAAGCTCGAGAGAGAATCGGGACAGAGTCTGGAG
This sequence comes from Candidatus Latescibacterota bacterium, assembly GCA_036339235.1. GTDB lineage: Bacteria > Latescibacterota > UBA2968 > UBA8231 > UBA8231 > UBA8231. The sequence goes on from JAYZCA010000022.1 coordinate 4,256, forward strand.
GGGCAGTTGGCCACGTTCCGGAGGAGGAATGAAAGCCTGGCCGCAGGTGCTGGCATATTCTGGCACTCGCTAGGGCGGGGTCTTAAACATCCCGTGCGAGCCGGCCGAATGGTGGCGCGAACGTTGGGGCAGCGTCTGGGCGGTTCAGCCGGTTGAGGGCTCTTGAGCGGCGGAGCGGCGGAGCCACAGTGCGCTCCCACCCCAGGCCAGCAGGACGAGCAGGCATCCTCCACTCACGGTTCGAGCCAGCGTCACTGGTGTTGAGTGGTAGGTGAATTCCACATCGTGCTCACCCGGAGAAATCGGCACAGCTCGCCAGACGTAGTTGGCACGCAGGATGTCAACGGCGATTCCATCGACTGTCGCCTGCCAGTTTGGGTGGTAGTTGTCGCTCACCACCAGCATCCTGGGACCCGCCGCCCTGATCCTCAACCGGATGATGCCGTCGTGGTAGTCGTACTGGAGCGGCGAAAGCAGATCACCGGAGCGATCCGTATCGGGACCGGGCAGCGAGATGGGCGGGGCCTCCTCGAGGATCACCGTCGTTGTCAGGTCGACCTGGCCACCCCTCAGAATCTGCAGAATCTGCGGTTCCTCTTCGATCACCTCGGCATGCGGGATCAGCTGAAACCAGGGCAGAGCACCCGGATTCCCGTACAGACGAACTCCTTCTGAAGCAAAGACTTCGGGAAAACCCGGGGCCTTCAATTCGACCGGCCTTGGGGTCACGATGTAGCGTGCGTTGACGAGGTTCAGCAGGGGCTGGATGGCGCCCAGCAGCTGCTCGTCCGTGTACGGGAGTTCCTGCCGACGGGGGCCGAACTTCGCTTGGTAGAGTTGTTCGACGGGGCGCAGTTCCTGCAACAGGCGGTCATACCGTCGCAGCGTGTAGTTGTTGAAGGCGGAGACGATGTCGGCGCCGTCCAGATGAAAGCTGTGATCGCTGAGAAACCCGTAGCTCGGCAGCGGAAAGAGCCTGAACTTGCCAGGCTGCCCCCGGAGAAACTCGACGGTGCGCGGATTGGCCTTACGGAAATCGGTCCAGCGCGCCGGATCCTCGTAGCGCAGGAAGAGGCGATCGATCCGCCAGGTGTCGATCAGGGTGAGGGCGGCCAGCCCGAGTACGACGGGAGCCACGCCCAGACGGTCTTTCAGCCTGAGTGAGAGCAGTACGGTGCCGGCGCCTGCGACACAGGCAACGAGAAAGGCGCCTCGCCCGACCCAGCCGGCATTGGTGATCATGAGCTGCCGGTTGGTCTCCGGAATCTCCGACCACATGACCATGGCCCAGGCCTCGAGTACCGCTACTGGAGCCAGCGCCGTGATCAGGGCAATCCCGGTGAGCACACCACCCACCAGCAATACCCGACGCGAGAGCTCCTGTCGCTCATCCCGGGACCCCTCCAGGACACCTTGCAGCGTGATCGTGGCCAACACGACGGCGGGAAAGGCAAAAAGGAACGCAGACTGGCCGATGGCACGCAGCACCTTACCCCCTGGGATCAGATGGTAGGCCAGCCAGTGAACGGGCGTGTGACCGCCGAGGGTGTACGCTGCGACGACGACGAAGAGCAGCGCCAAAAACAGGATGAGAAGCCGCCGCCGGGCCCAGGGCAAGGCGACGATTCCCATAAGCAGGGCGAGGATCCCGAAATACTCCGAGTTGAGCTTCATCGGGTTCCGGCCCCAGTAGTGGTTCTGACCGTTCAGCGGGTCGTGGTAGCCGGAGAATTCCGGAATCACCAGCGACGCCATCTCCTCAGGGTGCAGCGACCAGCTCTGGGCGTGCATCATTTGCTGGGCTTCGGAACGCCCCATCTCGTCCTGAATGGCGGCTCGTTTGGACTGCGTCTTTACGTGCAGGTAGGCTGGGAACGCCCCTTCGGCGCCCAGACCCAACCCGAGGGCGGCTGCAATGGCGAAGAGCACGATCCGTTGCACCTGATCGGCTCTGGCCATCCCCGCCCGATATTGGAGGATCACTTTATAGATGAAGTAGAGCCCAAGGCCCAGCAGAGCGTACTGCAACATTTGCAGGTGGGGGGAAAACACACCCAGGGCGATGAGCACCGCCATCAGCGCCCACCAGCCTGACGCCTTTCGGCCGCCGTCCATGCCGCGCTCGAGGCACAGGCAGAGAAAGGGGAACAGAGCGATAACGGTCATCTTCGCGTATTGACCGGCGAAGGGGAAGGTGAGGAAGGTGGGTGCAGAGAGAAACGCCAGCCCACCCCACAGAGCCGCCGGCCGGCCGACCCCGATCTGCCGCAGGTAGAGGAACATGCCCCAACCGGCACCGAATACCGCCAGCAGGTAGCGCCAGCCAATCGCGCGCTGCTTCGTCGTGAACAGTTCGATCAGATAGGTTGGAAAAAACTTGTGGCGAATCTCCTCCGAGATGGGATACCCACCCATGCGCGGGTCCCAGGCTGAGGGCTCCAGATCCTTCAGCTTCTCAAGGATCGGCGCCTTGCCCTTGTGGTAGTCTGCCCCCACATCCTGGCCATGGATGACCTTGTCGCTGAGGGGAAACTCCCAGAAGTAGAGGAGGGCGATAAGGGCGAACAGGGCGGGGGCAAACCAGACTCGGGTGAGCCACCGGTGCACGTCCAGGTGCCCGGCGACGGGGGGCAGGCCCTCTGGTTGTGGCGCCTCAGGTCTGGTGACTCGACTCCGGCGACGCTGCTTCCCCATGCTCGCCTACAACGTGCCCTTCGTGGAGGGTACGCCCCGCACTCTATCGGAACGCCCCGTCGCGGCATCGAGGGCCCTGCCGGTCGCCTTGAAGATCGCCTCGATCGAGTGGTGGTCATTCGTACCGCGCAGCAGGTCGACGTGCACGTTCATCCGCCCGTTGTCGGCCAGGGCGCGGAAGAACTCGGGTACCAGGGCGACGGCCAGACCACCGACGGTTTCGTCGCGGAAAGCCGCCTGCATTACAAGGCATGACCGTCCGGACAGATCGATGACGGCTCTGGCCAGGGCTTCGTCCATCGGCACGTAGGCCGAGCCGAAGCGCTCGATGCCGGCCTTGTCGCCCAGGGCCTCGGCCACGGCCTGCCCGAGACAGATGCCCACGTCTTCGACGGTGTGGTGTGCATCGACCTCGAGGTCGCCCTTGCAGCTCAGCGTCAAGTCGAACAACCCGTGACGGGAGAATGCCGTCAGCATGTGATCGAAAAAGCCCACACCCGTATTGATACTTGAGGCGCCGGCTCCGTCGACGACGAAAGTCAGATCGATGTCTGTTTCCGTGGTCCGACGCTGGATTCGCGCTTGTCTTGTGTCACCCATCTGGTGATTCCTCCGACCAGGCTTCGAGCCGTACCTCGACCGCACGGGCATGGGCTTCCAGACTCTCGGCCCGTGCCAGCCGCGCGATTTTTGGGCCAGCCACCTGCAGACGCTGTTTTGAGTAGCTGACGACACTGGTCGTCTTGACGAAGTCCGCCAGACCCAGAGACGACGAGAACCGTGCCGCCCCGTTGGTCGGCAGGATGTGATTCGTCCCGGCGAAATAGTCGCCCACCGGTTCGGTCGCCGCCTCGCCCAGGAATACCGCCCCGGCGTTGCGGACCCTGTCGAGCCAGGCCCAGGGTTCGGCCACCAGCAGTTCCAGATGCTCCGGGGCAATGCGGTTCACCAGCTCCATACCGACGTTGAGGTCGGCGACGGTGACGATGACGCCGAAGCGGGAAAGTGCCCTTTCGACCACGTCCCGCCGGGGCAGTGTCGCCAGCTGGTCATCGACCTCATCCCGTACCAGAGCCGCCAGTTCCGGGGATGTTGTGATGCACACGGCGGCCTCATGACCGGTGCCGTGCTCGGCCTGCGACAGCAGGTCGGCGGCGACAAAAACCGCGTTGGCATCCGCGTCGGCCAGAATGACGATTTCCGAAGGGCCAGGGACCATCTCGATACCGACGGTACCGTAGACCTGCCGCTTTGCGGTGACGGTGTAGACGCTGCCGGGACCGACGATCTTGTCGACGCCGGCAATCGTCTTGGTGCCGTAGGCGAGGGCCGCCACCGCCTGGGCGCCACCGATGCCGTAAACCTCGTCGATGCCGAGGAAACTGGCTGTAGCCAGGATGTCCGGGTGCGGCAGACCGGATGGCTGTGGCGGTGTGACGACGCAGACTTCGTCGACGCCGGCTACCTGCGCCGGCACGCCGGCCATCAAGAGGCTCGAGATCAGCGGCGCCTGCCCACCAGGGACGCAGATTCCAACCCTGCGCAGCGGTGTCACCTTCTTGCCGAGGATGACACCGTCGCCGTCTTCCATAAACCAGGAGTTGTCCACCTGCCGTCGATGGAAGGCGCTGATATTGGCAGCGGCTTCCTCGATGGCGTCCAGCAGCTCCGGGGCGATCGACTCGAGCGCGTCGTCGAGAGCCTTCTGAGGCAGGCGGAACTGGCCCGGCGCCAGACTGACGCCGTCGTACTCCTGCGTGAACTCAGCCACCGCCTCGTCCCCGCGCTCGCGTACCGCGGCCAGCACGCGCGACACCGTCTCCTCGACCTCGCGCGGTACGCCGGCATGGCGCGCCAGCACGTCGACGAGACGTCCCTGAACCTGGGCTCCCGGGCGGTATGAGATGATCTCCAGCACTAGTAGACGACCTTGTTCAGCGGGTACTCGATGATGCCTTCGGCGCCGCTTCGCTTCAGTTGGGGAATCAGATCGCGGACGATACTCTCGTCGGCGATGGTCTCCACCGCTACCCATGCCTCGTCGGCCTGATTCGACACGGTAGGTGCGTGCAGAGCCGGCAGGATCGCCATCACAGCTTCCAGTTGCTCGCGCGGCACGTTCATCTTCAAACCGACCTTTGAGTCCGCCTCGAGGGCGCCGAGCAGAAGGGTGTAGAGATTGGTGGCCTTTTGTCGCTTCCATTCGTCGCCCCACGAGGTCTTGTTGGCGACAAAGCGGGTCGTCGATTCAAGCATCACCTCGACGATACGCAGACGATTGGCCCGGAGAGAAGATCCCGTCTCGGTACCGTCGACGATCGCATCGGCGACACCCGGGATTCCCGCCTTGACCTCCGTGGCCCCCCAGGAGAATTCGACTTCGGCCTCGACGCCGCGGTCGGCGAGAAAGCGGCGAGTGACACCGACCAGTTCGCTGGCGATTCTTTTCCCTTGTAGGTCCTGCACCGTCTGGATGGGCGAGTCCTCAGGCACGGCGATGACCCATCGCAGCGGCCCCGACGTCGCCTTGCTGTATCGCAGTTCGCCGATTTCTTCGACATCTGCCTCCCATTCTTCGACCCAGTCTTTGCCTGTGATGCCCACATCGAGAATCCCCCGCTCGACGTAGTGTGGTATTTCCTGGGCGCGAAACATCAGTCCTGTCAGCTCCCGGTCGTCGATGTCCGGCTCGTAGGAGCGGGACGGAAGACGGATCTTATACCCGGCGCGATCGAACAGCCTGAACGTCGCCTCCTGCAGGCTTCCGGAGGGGAACCCGATCTTCAGAGTCTTGTTGGAGTCCTGTGTCATCGTCGCTTCATCTTTTAGCTTCAGAAGTTTGGTCCTGTGAGTCGGCTGCCGGGCTAACCCGTCAGCGCCTCGAGGGCACGGCGGGCCTCGCGCTGGTCCATCGTCGTGCCCTGTGACAACATTCGGCGCAGAGCGCTCTCCGCCTGGACCGGAGGGCCCATCCCTTCGAGAGCCCGCACCGCCTTGGTGCGGATGCTCTGAATCGGCTCACGCAGGGACGCCAGCAGCGCCTCCACGATCTCCGTCCGCACCTGCTCCGTCACTGACTCCATCGGCCGCGGAGTGTTGCCGATAGCACTCTGCCCGAGGGCCTGAACCGCCACGTGGCGGACTTCGGCAGAGGGATCACGAGACATACGAATCAGCTGCGACACCATGCCCCGATACCCCAGTTGACGCGCACTCTGCAGCGCCGCCACGCGCACATCAGGCGCCGGATCGTGCAATGCTCGTTCCACCACATGCAGCACCGAGTCGCGCAGGGCAGCGTGTGCCGTGTCGCCGTAACAACGACCCAGAGCCCAGACCACCTGCTGCCGAAACACCCGTGACAGGGAGTCCGGAAACCGCAGCAGCGCCGGCACCGCCGATTGCGCCCGCAACTCCCCGAGCCCCCAGGCCGCGTAGGCAGCCACAGTGAAGGACCGGTCGTCGAGCAACCGGATCATGGCGTCCGTCGCTCGCGGATTCTTGATGCGGCCGAGGATGCGGGCCACCTCGAAGCGAACGCGAGTGTAATCGGAGTAGGTCTCTTCGATCAGGCGCGGCACGATCGGATCGCCGTAGATCACGAGCTTGCCCGCCGCTTTCTCGCGCACCTCTGGCTGCAGGCTTTTGAGCAATGCAATATGTGGTTCGGGATCAACTTCGCTGCACGCTACGACCAGCCCCGCCATGCCGAGACATGCGACCAACGCCGCGCCCGCCGCGGTGATCTGAACGCCACGCACGGCGCGCCCAGTCAACAGGACGCGCGCGGCGCGACAGTCGAATAAACTAGGTCGTCGTCTGTGTGCCACAGTGTCAAGGATAACGCTGGTGTCAGATTCCGTCCAAGCTCCAGGAGTCCTCCGGGGCCGACAGATTGCAGGACGAGAGCAAGGTGGGCAGCACGATGGTTCTCAGGGCCGGATCCGAGGCACGAGGGAATCGGCGAAGGGATACAAGTATCCCCAGGCGAGTGCCGCGGCGATCATGACGACGAGATAACATGCCAGCACGCGGCGGCTGAAGACGGCGGCCAGGGGCCCGACGGTGTGGAATTTCGTTGCCGGACCGGCGATAAAGAAGGCCAGTGCCGCACCCGGGGTCATTCCAAGGCGAATCATGGTCTCCACAACGGGGATCGCTCCGCCTCCGCAGGCGTAGAGTGGCACTCCGAGCATCACCGCGGCGGGCACTGACCAGAGGCTGCCAGGGCCCAGCAGGGCACGGATGAGGTCGGGCGACAGAAATGTTGCTGTCAGGGCCGCCACGAAGACACCAAGGGTGAACCAGCGCCCTACGAAAGCCAGATCCCCGGCGAAGCGACTCGCCAGACCTGGCACACGGACGGCAAGCGCGGCGCCGGAGCCACCGGCCACAGCAGGAATCGCATGACGCGGCAGCAGCTCGGCGGCGAGCATCCCCCGCGCCTGGAGCACATGTGTGCCAAGGCCGGCTACCAGGCCGATGGAAAGTGCTGTCACCGTGCGCGCCATGGCCATCTCGACGCCAAGAACGCCGTAGGTGTAGCCGAAGAGCGCCGGATTCATCAATGGTGACGCAAACAGGAATGCCATCAATGGTAGCCCTGGCACCCCCGAAAACAGCACTCGAGAGACCACGGGAATCGCGGCGAACGTGCACAGCGGTGACACGAGACCCAGCAGCGAGGCGCCGATCACGGAACCAGCTCGATGCCGCGACAACAGGTCCCCCAGGCGGGTGCGCGGCAGATAATGGGACGCCAGAGCGCTGAGGAGGGCGCCGACGATGAGCCAGTACCACAACTCGGCAGCCAGTTCGAAGAACTCTATCCCTACAGCGCCGGTTCGTGTGCCTGCCAGTTCGTCGCGGCACCAGTCGGCGGCATGATACAGCCAGTAGCTATGATCGAGTTGGAACCAGCGCATACCCGGATCGGCTGATGATGTCGGAGGATACCGAACCGATTGTTACAGAAGCGGTTCGAGAGGTAGTGTACGCACCGCAGTCGCGCTTTGACAACCGCCGGGAGCACAAGTAGGTTCGGCCCTCTTCCCGCCCACCAGACAAACCAGCAAGCGACGATGACGACGATCTTCATGATTCGATCCTGCCCTCGGCTTGCGCCCGTGATAGCCGGCTTCTTCGTGCTGCTTGGCTCGAACCCTGTTGCGGCGCAACCACCCGATGCAGTCGCCCACTACCGGGCAGGGTATACGCAGTTGCAGAGTAAGGACTATCGCAACGCTGCCATCGAGCTGGAATCGGCAGTCGCTCTGGATTCAACCTACGGCGACGCCCACTACGCCCTCGGCATGGCCCACGCCAACCTGGGCGACTACGACAAGTCGGCCGCCTCCCTGGAAGCTGCCTTGCGCCAGGGTGTGAGTCGAGACGATCTGGCCGACCGCATTCCACGCCTGCTGGGGGATCTTTACTACAAGGCGGCACTCAGATCGCGTCAGCAACGTCGTTTCGGCGAGGCGATCCAGCGCTTTGAGGCATCGCTGCGCTACAACCCGGACAACGCGCAGGCGCTGTACACGATCGGGCTGTGCCACATCAGTCTGCGACAGCCGGACAAGGCGGTACCCGTCCTGCAGGTGGCCTCCAGAGCAGACTCGTCCTACCCGTGGCCGTACAAATCGCTGGGTGACATTCATAGGCAACGAGGCGAGCTGCGCAAAGCCGCCGAGCTCTACCAGAAGGCGATCGCTGTCGATCGCAAGCTGGTGCAGGCATATGCCGGTCTGGCCAAGGTTCGTATCGCCTCTGATGACCTGGAAGGGGCGATCACCACGCTGCGTACAGCAGTCTCCCTCGATGCTGATTACGCTGAGGGTTTTGTGCTGATCGGGACGGCCTTGGTCCAACTGCAGCGCCACGGAGAGGCGGTCGCGCCCCTGAAGAAGGCCGTCGCCGTCGACGGCAAGGACGCCCAGGCTCGATACCGACTGGCTGAGGCCTACCTCGGTGCCGGTGAGTTTCGCGCCGCCGTCGAGTCGGGCACGGCCGCTGTCACTCGGCAGAAGGATTTCTATGCCGCCCAGGTGATTCTCGCCGATGCCTTTGTCGAATTAGGCCAACTCGCCGAGGCACGCACCTGGTATGAGCGCGCCATCGCCGACAGTCGTTTCAAGGACTACTGCGCCCACAAGCTGCAGGAGCTGGACGCCGCCGGGTCCGAGGCCCAGGGACAGCAGTAACGCGGTCTATTTGAGCTGTGGTCACGTCCTTGTCGTCGCTCGCAATGACCCGACCTGGCCCACAAAGCGAATACCCGGAAAGGCTGCTGGTCGCCACGGGAAACGCCGGCAAGCTCGCCGAATTCCGCGCCCTCCTCGCCCACATCATGATCCGCTCTCCTTCCGACGTCGGGCTCGAGGATCTGCTCGTCGAGGAGACGGGCGACACTTTCTACGACAATGCCCTGCTCAAGGCTCGGGCCTACGCGATGGCATCTGGATTGATCAGCGTCGGTGACGACTCCGGGCTTGAGGTAGACGCCATCGACGGCAGGCCGGGGGTGCTGTCGGCTCGATACGGCGGTCCGGACCTCGATGATGCCGGTCGTTACCGCCACCTGCTCGACGAGCTGACCGGAGTGCCGGCGGCGGCTCGTGGCGCCCGCTTTCGGTGTTGCCTCGTCGTCGCCGCCCCGGACGGAAACACGGCAACCACCGACGGTGTCTGCGAGGGGCGCATCCTCGATGAGCCCACCGGTCGGGGTGGCTTCGGCTATGACCCGGTGTTCTTCGTGCCTGAATACGGTCGCAGCATGGCGGCTCTGAGCCGTGCCGAGAAGGGCGCCGTCAGCCATCGGGGACGGGCGTTGCGGGCTCTCCTGCCGATTCTGCAACAGAAGTTTCCCGCCCTGCTCTTGGGCTGACTCGTCGGTCGACAAGAGGATGTTCGGACCTTTCTCTCGTTATGTTCGGCCCTACAGGTCGAGGCTTCTGTTGGGCGTGGCGGCCATCACCTGCTCGCAGGTGGCCAGCACCCTCATCCCTCTGCAGATCGGTGCCGCCGTCGATGTCCTGCAGAGCGGGGAAGCTGACGTGCTGTCGGCGGTGCGCGTCCGCGTCCTCAGCATCCTCACCCTGGCTGCCTTCGTCGCCATCGGCGGGTATGCCATGCGCCGCCTGATGGGAGTCGCCTCGACGTGGATCGAGTACGACATCCGCACGACGTACTTCGCCCACCTCCTGGCACAGCCGTTGTCCTTCTACCAGGAGCACCGCACGGGCGACCTCATGGCGCGGGCAACCAACGACCTGACACAGGTCCGCATCTTCTTCACATATGGCCTGCGCGGCATCGCCGAGACCACTCTGATTTTCATCTTCTCCGTCACCATGATGTGCCGTATCGACTGGCGGTTGTCGCTGCTGGTGCTCATCCCCCTGCCACTGATGAGCTTCTTCATCGTGCGTATGGCGGCCATCGTGCACACGCGCTTCCGGGCGATCCAGGATTACTTCGGCGATATCAGCAACTTCATTCAGGAGAACCTGTCCGGCATTCGCGTGATCAAGGCCTACGTGCAGGGCCCGGCGCAGTCCCGCGTTTTCGAGGGCCTCAACCAGGAATACCTCAAACGCAACGCCGCGCTGATCCACACGCACGCCATCTATCGCCCCCTGTCCTTCCTGATCGCCTCCATCGGTCTCGGGATGAACCTGTGGCTCGGCGGCAAGGCCGTCGTCGCCGGCACGCTGACGATCGGTGAGTTTGTCACCCTCAACGCCTATCTCACCCTGCTGATCCGGCCGGTCTCGTACGTCGGCTGGGTGATCGACCGTTCGCAGCGGGCTTTGGTCGCCATGCGCCGCATCAACGACGTGCTCTCCATCGAGCCACGTATATCGGACCGCACCCTGGCCTCGTCGGCGACACTGCCCGAAAGGATTGCCGGCCGTTTGCAGTTCGAGTGGGTTGGCTTCGCCTACGATGGCCTGCCGGCCTTGCAGGGTGTCGACCTCGACGTGCCCGCCGGCACGACGTTGGGGGTCATCGGTCGTGTAGGCTCGGGCAAGACCACCATGGCACGGCTGATTCCACGACTCATCGAACCGACACAGGGACGGATCCTGCTCGACGGGGTTCCCTTGGATGAGTGGCCGCTGGCGCGGCTGCGACAGGCGATCGGTTACGTCGCGCAGACACCGTTCCTGTTCTCCGACGAGGTTGGAGCCAATGTCGGCTACGGCGTCGAAGGTGCCACCGACGAGCAGATCCAGCAGGCGGCGGAAGAGGCGCAGGTCCGGGCCGATGTGGAAGACTTCAAAGACGGCTTCGCCACGGTCATCGGCGAACGCGGCGTCACGCTTTCTGGGGGCCAGAAGCAGCGCACGACCCTGGCGCGGGCACTGTTGCTGCGACCGGAGATCCTCATCCTCGACGACTCCCTGTCCGCCGTCGATACGCAGACAGAGCAAGCGATCCTCGGGCATCTGCGGCGCATCATGGCGCAGCGTACGACGATCCTCATCGCCCACCGGATCTCGACGCTGCGTGAAGCAGACCACATCATCGTTCTCGACGAGGGACACATCGCCGAGCAGGGCACGCATACCACTCTGGTTGCGGCGGGGGGTATCTACGCCGACCTGGCGAGCCGTCAGGAACTTGCGGCCGAATTGGAGCAGATGTGAGCCCCGTCGACCTGTCAAAAGAAGAGGAGGTGCAGGAGCGGCCCTTCAACCTGCGTCTGGCGTTGCGTCTCATCGCCTATCTGGGGCCATACAAGCTCCGTGTCACCGCCGCCCTGTCGCTGATCCTGCTGACGGCCGTGTCCAGCCAACTGGGCCCACGGTTGACACAGATCGGCGTCGACGAGCACATCCTGACGGGTGACCTCGACGGTCTCTACGGGATCATCGGCCTGTATTTCGCCAGCCTCGCAGTACAGTATCTCGCCCAGTACGGTCAGACGCGAGTCACGGAGCTCACCGGCCAGTATGTCATGCGCGACATGCGGCGGCAGATCTTCTCGCACCTGCAGCGACTGCCGATGCGCTACTTCGACCGCACACCCGTCGGCCGTACGATGACGCGCACGACGAACGACGTGGAAGCACTCAACGAGTTCTTCGCCGAGGGCATCGTCTCCGTATTCATGGACCTGGCGACGCTGATCGCCATCATCGCCTTCATGGCCGACATGAACCTGAGACTCACCCTCGTCTCCTGTACTGTCATCCCCCTGTTGGCGGTGACGACTTTCTATCTGCAAGGTAAGGCGATGGTCGCCTACCGCGAGCTGCGCCGGCGCCTGGCGCGCCTCAACGCCTACCTGCAGGAAAACATCACCGGTATGGAGGTGGTGCAGCTATTCAACCGACAGGGGCGCAATCTGCGCGACTTCGACGGCGAACATCTGCCTTATCGCCGCGCCGAGGATCGCGAGATCTTCTACTACTCCGTGTTCTTTCCCTTCACGGAGTTTGTCAGCACCGTCGGCATGGCGCTGATCGTCTGGTATGGCGCTGGCGCCGTCGTGCAGAATTTGATAGACGTGGGGGTCCTGGCCGCATTCCTGCAGTATATCCGCCGCTTTTTCCGCCCCATCATGGACATCTCCGACCGCTACGCGCTGCTGCAGAACGCTATGGCCGCGTCGGAGCGCATCTTCGACCTCCTCGATACACCGCCGGAGCCGGCAGGCGGGCCGGCGGGACGTATCGGCCGTCGCCAGGAGGGTGTCGCCATCGAATTCGATCGGGTCTTCTTCAAGTATGATCCGGAGGCGACAGACTGGATATTGAAGGATGTCTCTTTTCGCGTACCTGCCGGGCAAAGCCTGGCGCTGGTGGGCGCTACCGGCTCAGGCAAGACGACGATCGTCAATCTGCTGTGCCGCTTCTACGAAGCGCAGCAGGGAAATGTCCGCGTCGACGGCCTCGATGTTCGCGAGTGGGACGTGGAAGAGCTGCGCCGGCGCATCGCCATCGTCCAGCAGGACGTGTTCCTCTTCTCGGGCGACATCGAGAGCAACATCCGCCTCGGCGAAGAGCGCATTACGAAGGATCAGATTTGCACGGTGGCACGCTACGTGAACGCCGACCGTTTCGTAGAATGGCTGCCCAAGGGGTATTCTCAGCACGTAGCGGAAGGGGGCTCCAATCTGTCCGGCGGCCAGCGTCAGCTGCTTTCCTTTGCCCGGGCTCTGGCCTTCGACCCCGAGATCCTCGTCCTCGATGAGGCGACCTCGAGCATCGACACGGAGACGGAGCAACTCATCCAGGAAGCGATCTCACGCTTGATGAAGGAGCGAACCTCCGTCGTCATCGCCCATCGGCTGTCAACGATCCGCAATGCCGACCAGATCCTCGTACTGCACCATGGCGTCGTCCGCGAGCGTGGGCGCCACGAGCAGCTGGTGGCCGACGACGGCATCTACGCCCGGCTCTACCACCTGCATCATGGCAGCGGGGAAAATCCCGTGTAGTCGACGCGAAGGCCGGTTGGATGTTACCCGGCGTCGCCTTCGAAGAATTGCAACAGCGACCCGAACAGCAGGATACCGGTCACCAGTCCGGCCACCATCCCCAGAAGGAAGCGGATCACGGTGCGTGGCTGGTGGCGGGCCGGCCGACCTCGCTGCCGCCATCCCGGCGGGCGCCCGTGCTTACGATGTCATGCAGTTCGGACTCGCGCTGGCGGATTTCGGCCTGGAGGCCGTCGACTCGCACTTTGATCGTCAGCAACTGATGGTCGCCATCCAGCTCGCCGTCGCGCAGTCGGCGGTAGACCTCCTCGCCGAGCTCGGCGTAGGTCGTGCGCAGACGGCGACGGATAGCGGCCATGTCGGCCCGCACCTTGAGGGCCTGGCCAAAGAGTTTGCCGCGGTCGGCCACATCGGCGAGGTGCTGTTTGAGGGTGTCAGCGATTTTCTTCTTCGTCGACATCTTCGTCCTCGCGGCGGTGGACCATCAGATCTTCGACCTTCTCCACCACCTGGTCGCGAGTCTCGCCCGCGCGCCGGGCCAGCTTGCGGCGGGTGATGTCGCCGCGATGGGGGGCCATCAGGATTCCAAGGGCGGCGCCGAGAATGACCCCGGCCAGGCATCCGGCACGGAAGCCGATCAGTGAGCCGCCACTCGTTCTGTTGCCATAGTGTCGCATGTAGGGCATGACTACGCTCTCCTCTGGAGTCTCAGCGGTCAGCCGGACCGCCGGGTGGAAATTTCGGTGGTAACATACGCGTTCCCCTGCATTGGACAACACGGCCTCGAACCGTAGATTTTTATCTTCGTAAAGAGGCATGTGCCAACCTCCTCTCGCCGCCGCTTTCTGAGCTCTCCTCCCCGGGGCTCCTACCTAAGGACGTGCCAACATGGCGAAGGTTCTCGACAGCCCCTCACATAGTCTTCGTGAATTTCGCATACTGCCCGGCTATACCCCTCCGGACGGTAATGCTCTCAACGTTCAGCTTACCACCCGCCTGTGCCGTAAGGGGGATGACTTCCTGCGGCTGCACACGCCCTTCCTGACGGCGGCCATGCAGGCCGTGACCGGTACCGAGATGGCTATTGCCATCGCTCAACTCGGTGGCATCGGCATCCTGCCCGTGAGCCAGACCATCGATGAACAGGCCGATAAGATCGGCGGCGTCAAGCGCTTCAAGGCCGGCTTCCAGACGAATATCACCACGCTGTCCCCGCGCCACACCATCGCCGACGTCATCGACATCATCGACCACAAGGGATACACAACCTTCCCGGTGACCGACTCGGGTGAGTTTCACGGTAAGCTGCTCGGCGTCATCACCGACAAGGACTTCGACGTGCGACGCGATCATGCCATCACCGTCGAAGAACGGATGCGCACCGACGTCCAGTACGGCGTCAACATCTCCGACCTGAAGGCAGCCAACCAGCTGATGATCAAGTTCGGCCGCGGTTTCCTGCCCATCGTCGACGACGACGGCATGCTGCAGACTGCGGTGTTCAAGAAGGACCTCGACAAGCATCTGCAGCACCCCAACGAGTCGATCGACCAGAAAAAGCGGCTGCTCGTGGGTGCCGCGGTGTCCACCCACCCCGAGGATCGCGAGCGCGTCCAGTGTCTCATCGAGCAGGAGGTCGATGTCCTCGTTGTCGACGCCTCCGACGGCCACACGCAATTCCAACGGCAGATGGTGGAGTGGATCAAATCGACTTGCGACGTACCCGTCGTCGCCGGCAATGTCGTCACTGCCCGTGGTTTCGAATTCCTCGTCGAGGCCGGCGCCGACGGCGTCAAGGTCGGCATGGGGATCGGCTCGGGCTGCACGACCCAGGAGGTGAAGGCCACCGGCCGTGGCCAGGGCTCCACCCTGCTTGACATCATCCCCGTCCGTGACGCGCACGTCGAGGCCAGCGGACAGTACATCCCGATCATCGCCGACGGCGGGATCTCCGGCCCGGCGGACATGTCAGTCGCCCTCGCCCTCGGCGCCGACGCGCTGATGATGGGCAATTTCTTCGCCCGTTATACCGAGTCGGCGGGCAACCTCATGCGCAACGTTGCTGGCGAGATCGTCAAGGAATACTGGATGGAGGGCAGCGAAAAGGCTCGCAACCACCGTCGCTACGCGCAGTTGAAAGACCTGTTCTTCGAGGAGGGCATCACGGGGTACGTGCCGCACCTTGGATCGGTCTCCGAGAAGCTGCCCGTCGTTCTGCAGATCCTGCGCTCGACCTTCGCCACCGCGGGCTGTCGAACGATCGACGAACTGCACGAGAAGGCCATCCTCGAGATGCAGTCGCCCAGCGCCCTGCACGATTCGGACATACACGACATGGTAGCGGCCAATATCGATCGGCAGATCCTGTAGCCGGAAGGTCCGCAGGCCGCCGCCTTCACCGTGTCGCCCGTGGGCGCACGAACACCCAGAAACGGGATGCCTTGAAAGTCCTCCTCACCGGCGCAACCAGTCAATTGGGCCGGGCCGTCGCCGAACCCTTGCGTCGCCAGCGCCACCGGTTGCGGCTCACCGATCGGCGTCGTCTGCGCACGAGCCATGAGTTCTCTCAGTCTCAGCTCGGGCACGGTCGGCAGACGGATGATCTGGTCGAGGGCGTCAAGGCGATCGTCTATATCCCGGGACCGGCCGACCCCACTGCGGCAGATGCCGCAGCATGGATCGACGCCTGCACCCGCTGCACGTACAACCTGCTCGTCGCCGCCGTCAGAGCCGGTGTCGAACACGTGGTCTACGTCGGTTCGCTGGATTCCTTCCTGGGCTACGATACAGATTTTCTCGTCTCCTCTAGCTGGCGTCCGCGACCGACGACTGAACCGGCTGTCATGGCGCCCCACCTGGGCGAGTCTGTCGCTCGGGAGTTCGCCCAGACGTCTCAGATCCGCCTGACCATCCTGCGTCTCGGCCACCTGGTCGATGCCGACGGGATCGGCCTGCAGGACGAACTGGACCCGATGGCGATCGATCCACGGGATGCCGCCGCCGGCATCGTCGCCGCACTGAAAGAACCCGACGGCTACCGGTTGTTCCATCTGCAGGGTGACTTCGCCGGCGCCCGCTTCCCTGTTGTTGGTGGCCGCCGGCGGCTCGACGTGGAGCTGCGCCACGATTTCGGCCGACCGCGCCAAGGCGAGGCACAGGTGTGAAGGTCTGTCTGCTGGGCGGCAGCGGGCAGCTGGGCCCCTGGGTAGTGAAAGAGCTGGAGCGCTGCAGCGACTACAGCTTGCGGATCACCGACGTCAAACCACCCGACAGGTCGCCCCACGAGACCATGACGGTCGATGTTTCGGACCTGGATCAGGTACGCCGTGCCGCAGAAGGTTGCGACGTCATCGTCAATTGCGCCGTTCTGCGTCCTCACCGTCAGGTCGCCTGGGACGTGAACACCATGGGCACGTACAACGCCATGCGCGTCGCCGTCGACATGGGCCACGAGCGCCTGATCAACACGGGCCCCCACTTCACCATCACCGGCGAACCCTACGACACCTACGACTTCGGCATCGTCGAGGAAGTGCCCGCCCACGCCGGTACAAATTTGTACGCTCTGAGCAAGTCGGCTGGCCAGGAGATCTGCCAGATCTTCACCGAGCAGTATCCTATCCACGTACTCTGTATGCTGTTTCTCAGTTTTCGCTCCACCAACCCCGAAGACCCAGGGTTTGGGGGCCGGCGTCACGGGCTAAACCCCTTCTCGGTCACCTTCCCGGACGCCGCCCGTGCCATCCGCTGCTCCCTCGAGGCCGACGTCGGCAAGCTTCCTTCCCGCAACGAGGTATTCTTCGTCACCGCCGATCTTCCCCACGGCAAGTACTCCAACGACAAGGCCCAACGGCTGCTGGGCTGGAGACCGCAGGACTCGCTGGAGATATTTTACCGACGGTCCATGCAGCCCTGACAGACGGATTCACCTTGCCCACACATGCTGTCGCCCAGGTCTTCGACGGCCCGGGGCGCCCCCTGCGAATGCAGGAGTTTCCCCTTCCCGACAGCCTCGCTCCCGGCGAGGTCCTCGTCGCCCTGCGACTGGCCACTGTCTGTGGCTCCGACCTGCACACAATCGAAGGTCGCAGATCGGAGCCGACGCCGGCCATCCTGGGACATGAGGGCGTCGGCGAGGTAGTCCGCTACGGGCCGGGGCGGGACGCGCTTCACGAGTCAGACCGTGTCACCTGGTCCATCGCCGACAGCTGCGGCGCCTGCCCTTTCTGCACGGACTACGAGCTGCCCGAGAAGTGCGATCAGCTGTTCAAGTACGGCCATGCGACCACCGCGGACGGCCACGGTCTCAACGGTACGTATGCGTCTCACGTGATCCTGCGACGCGGCACGAGGATCGTCCCCGTGTCCGACCTGCTGGCCGACAGTCTGGTAGCGCCCGCCAACTGCGCTCTGGCAACCGTCACGAATGTGTTGAGTCAGCTCCCCCCCACTGCGACTTCGGTCCTGGTGCAGGGAGCGGGGCTGCTGGGTATTTACGCCTGCGCGATGCTACGGGAACGAGGCGTGGAGCATGTGTTCTGTGCCGACCCGGTACCCCAGCGACGGGTGTTGGCACAGCGCTTCGGCGCCGAGCCCATGCCATGCGACACCGACTCGGCCGCCGAACGGCGGGACCGGATCCGGGAGGCCAGCTCGCATGGCGTCGATGCCGTCCTCGAACTGTCGGGCGATCGGACCGCTCTTCCGGAGGGCGTCGAACACCTGCGTGTCGGGGGCGTCTATGTGCTGGCCGGCATGGTCCACCCGGACTCCGACTTGGGCGGCGTTACCGGCGAGCAGATCATCCGCAAATGCCTGACTCTGCGCGGCGTGCACAACTACAGCCCACACCATCTGGAAGAGGGTATCGCATTCCTTGAGCGGACGGCGGACCGTTTTCCCTACGCCGATCTGGTGAGCCCGCCGGTGCCGCTGAGCCGCTTCGAGGAAGCCCTCGAGCTGAGCGCCAGGCGCCGCTGGCTGCGCGTCGCCGTCACCCCAAAGGAGTCTGCGTGAACCCCGGACCTGCCCTGACTGTCAACGGCCGTACCTACTCGATCCCGCCTACCCCCATCGTCGGCATCTGCCTCGATGGCTGCGAGCCGGCGTACCTGGACGAAGCGGCCCACCTCATGCCCCAGTTGCAGGCCATGATCGCCGCAGGCACCCGTGGTGAAGCGCACAGCGTCGTGCCGTCATTCACCAACCCGAACAACGTCGCCATCGTTACCGGCGTTCCACCGGACGTGAACGGGATTCCAGGGAACTACTACTACGATCCCGAGGCTGACGAAGAGGTACTGATGCAGGACCCCCGCTGGCTGCGCTGCTCGACGCTGCTGGCTGGTTTCGCCGAGGCCGGCCTCGACGTGGCGGCGGTGACGACGAAAGACAAGCTCCGCGCCTTCCTGTCGGAGGGACTGCCGCCATCCAGCATCCGCTTTTCCGTCGAAAAAGCGCACGAGGTCACTCTCGAGGTCAACGGCATCGCCGGTGTCACCAATCTGATGGGGCGTGATAACCCGGGGATTTATGATCCGGAGGCCAGTGTATTTTGTATCGAAGCCGGCGCCCGTTTGATGACGCGCACCCCGCCACCGCATGTGTTGTACCTGTCAACGACCGATTTCGTGCAGCACAAGTACACCCCCGGTTCGGCGGGAGCCAACGCATTCTATGCCCGGGTCGATCTCTTCCTGGGTGAACTGCACCGCAGCGGCGCCATTGTCGGCATCACGGCAGATCATGGCATGAACGGCAAGACGAAGGCGGACGGCTCACCGAAGGTGGAGTACCTGGAGAGCCTCCTGCGCGAGGCGGGTGTCGAGGAGGCGCGCGTCATCCTGCCCATCACCGATCCCTACGTCGTCCACCACGGGGCTCTCGGCTCCTACGCCACGATCTACCTTCACGAGAACCACGTGGAACGTGCCACCGGGTGTCTGCAGGCCGTCGCCGGCGTCGAGCGTGTGCTGACCCGGTCCGAGGCGGCGCAGACCTTCCAGTTGCCAGCGGACCGCATTGGCGATCTCGTCGTGCTCTCCGATCGCGACACCGTCCTCGGACGAACGCCCGACTGGCACGACCTGAAGGACGTTGCAACCGGACTACGGTCCCACGGCGGCCTGCACGAAACCACGGTCCCCTTCATCGTCAACCGGCCACTCGTCGATGACGTGACCTCCCGGCTCGCCGCTGGCGAGTTGCGCAACTTCGACCTGTTCCACGTGCTGTGTAACGGCACCCGGGATTCCTGAGGGTGCTCGAGTTCGGTACTATCGCAGGTGGATGCCAGGAATTAGCCGACGACTGGCTGGAGGTCCGCAGTCCGTGGTCCGGGGATGTGGTGGGCCGCGTGGTCTCGGCCTCGCCGGGACGGGTGGAGAACATCCTGCAACAGACCCATGCCACCCGCACGGAGTTGTCCCGTCGGCAGCGCGCTGACGTTCTCGAGGGTATGGCCCGCATCGTCGAGGCGCGTCGCGACGAAGTCAGCCGCATGATCACCGACGAGTCCGGACTGTGTCTGCAGGACACGTCGTATGAGGCGGGCCGCGTGGTGGACGTGCTGAAGTTCGCCGCCGCGAAGGCCCTCGATGACGATTCAGAGGTCTTTCCCTGCGACATCACACCTCACGGACGGCCCCGGCGCATCTACACGACGCGACACCCGCTGCGCCTGGTGTCGGCGATCACCCCCTTCAATCACCCCATGAACCAGGTCGCCCACAAAGTAGCCCCGGCGATCGCCACCAATACTCCCGTGGTTCTCAAACCTTCGGAGAAGACGCCGCTGTCGGCGTACTGGCTGGCCCAGGTCGCCCTCGATGCCGGGCTTCCCGCCGACTCCCTCAACGTCGTCAACGGGCCTATCGCAGACGTCGCCGACCTGCTCGTCACCCACGACCTGGTGGACATGGTCACCTTCACAGGGTCCAGCCAGATCGGTCGCCAGATCGCAGGACGTGCCGGCTACAAGCGCCTGGTGCTGGAACTGGGCGGCAGTTCTCCCCTGCTCGTGCTCGAAGATGCCGATGTGGACGAGGCCGTGGACATCGCCATGGCCGGCATCTTCAAGAACTCCGGCCAGCGGTGTACGGCGATCCGCCGTCTCCTCGTGCATCGATCACTGGCGGATGCGTTCGCGCAGCTCCTGGCGCACCGCGCCGAGGCTCTCACCTGCGGCGATCCGTACAACCCGGCCACGAACATGGGCACCGTCATCGATTCAGAGGCGGCGAGGCGAATCGAGCAGCGCGTGCAGGCCACCGTCGACCGAGGCGCCCGTGTCCTGTGCGGTCACCAGCGACAGGAGGCCCTCTATCCGCCTACCGTCGTCGATGGCGTCGACAACGACCACCCGCTGGTTCGGGAAGAGACCTTCGGCCCCGTCGCCGCCATCCTTCGTTTCGACACTCTCGACGAGGCGATCCACATGGCCAACGACACCGACTACGGCCTGTCCTCGGGCGTCGTCAGCGATCATTGGCCCTCCATCCAGCGCTGCATTTCCGAGATCGACGCCGGTACGGTCAACATCAGAGAGGCGCCTGGGTATCGACTCGAGTGGACTCCCTTCGGCGGCATCAAGGCCAGCGGTTTAGGGTACAAAGAGGGCGTTATCGAGACGATGAAGGCCATGACCTGGGTGAAGACCTATTCCCTGCCCTGGGACCGTCCGTGAACCGAGCGGATGTGGCCGTCGTGGGTGCAGGAATCGTCGGCCTCGCCTGCGCCTTGCACGCCGCCTGCCGAGGAAACTCCGTCGTGCTCTTCGACGGCAGTCCCAGAGCGGAGGGGGCGTCGGTGCGCAACTTCGGCATGGTGTGGCCAGTGGGGCAGGCGCCGGGGAGAATCCACGAGCGGGCCCTGCGTTCCCGCGAGATTTGGCTCCAGGTAGCACCAGCGGCGGGGATCTGGTGCGAGGCGGTGGGGTCCCTGCACCTGGCCTATCGCCAAGACGAGTGGGAGGTCTTGCAGGAATTCGGCGCCCGCGACCTCGGATACGAGGTAGAACTGCTCGATTTCTCAGGGGTGATGGCGCGCACCGGCGCGGTACGTGCCGACGGTCTCCTCGGTGGCATGTGGAGTCCGACGGAACTGTGTATCGACCCTCGCGAGGCAATCGCACGACTGCCGGAGTGGCTGGCCGAGGAACACGGCGTAACTCTCCGCTTCGGGACGCGTGTTACCGCTGTCGAAGTACCTTGCGTGAAGACGGCGCGCGAAAGCTGGCAGGTCGACCGGGTGGCGATCTGCACCGGCGCCGATTTCGAGGGCCTGTTCCCCGACATCTACGCGGCCAGCGGCCTGACCCGCTGCAAGCTGCAGATGATGCGCACACGCCCCCAACCCGGGGGCTGGCGCCTTGGCCCGCATCTGGCGGCAGGCTTGTCCCTTCGCCACTACGCGGCCTTCGAGTCCTGTGGCAGCCTGCAGGCACTGCGAGACCGTGTCACCGACGAGACTCCAGAATTCGACCGCTGGGGGATTCACGTCATGGCGTCGCAGACCGGCATCGGCGAGATCACCATCGGCGACTCCCACGAATATGGCGACGACATCACTCCCTTCGACCGCGGCGAGATCGACGCTCTCATCCTCGACTACCTGTGCGGCTTCCTCGTCGCTCCCGACCTACGGATCGCCGAACGCTGGCATGGCGTGTACGCCAAACACCCTGAGGAGTCCGATTTCGTAGCCGACGTCGCCCCGGGCGTGAAGATCGTCAACGGCGTCGGTGGCGCCGGCATGACGACGAGTTTCGGCCTGGCGGAAGAGGTCTTCGACGCGTGGACCTGATGGGCCCGAACTAAGTCGTCTGCAGATCTACCTTGCCCCCCTCGCGCAGGCTCCTTTGCACGGCGTCGGTGAAGGCCATGTACTTCACGCCATCTTCGAAGTTGGTGTGGGTCACCGTCCTGCCATCACGGATCGAATCGACGAAGTCGGCTTCGACGGCCCACCCCCACCTCTTCTCGGCCGCTACCTCCAGTTCTGAGAAGTCGGCGTCGCCGAGGGCAACGTAGGCCTTGCCTTCCTCCAGACGGAAGGCGCCCTTTGTGCCGTGCATCTCGATACCACCCCCACGGCCGTGGCTGGCCACGCTGCTAACGTGATAGACGGCGGTTGCCCCGCTCTCCAACTGCGACACGATGCCGAGGCTGTCCGGCACATCCACGGTCGCAGTCCCGCCTTGCGCATCGGGGCGTTCGCCGACGAAGGTATGGCCGTGGGCCGTCACCGCCCGATCGTGCCCGGCGTAGCGGCGCACCGTCTCATTGAGAATGCCCATGGACATGATGTTGTCCCCGGACAGCTCGCGCCGCTGACGCCAGTGGATGGGCTCCTCCGGGCTCCACTCTCCGCTCAAAGCGCTCACGTGGATTTCGAGCCAGTCGCCGAAGTCACCATCAGCCACCATCTCCCGCAACGTCGGCTCGCTCTCCAGGTAGAACGGCGCCGGCACGACCATGGCCACCCGGTCGGATGCCTGCGAGGCAGTCAACATGCTGCGGGCCTCCTCCAAGTCCATCGCCATGCGTGCCTCGGTGAGGATATGCTTACCAGCGGTCAGACTCTCCAGCGTGATGGCACAGTGCAGGTATGGCCAGGTACCGACGCAGACAGCATCTACGCCATCGGCGTGTACCAGTTCCTTCCAGTCGTCGTACACCGTTGGGATGCCAAACTCATCGGCCGCATTCTGACCGGACGCACGACTGCGATTACATACAGCGACGACTTCGACGCCGTCGATGGCTTGAAAGCCGGGGATGTGGCGGCTGCGCGTGTTGGCGCCGGCACCGACGATACCGATTCGCAGACTCATTCGATCTCTCCCTGTTTCGTGGAGCGTGTCCATTCGTAAAGTGTCCTGTTCGCCCGTTGGTAGCTCTCCGGTCCACGGCCGATCCAGCAGGCACCGCCCGAGTTCACCTCGATCAGGCGGGGTGACACCGGCTCGTAGGCGGCGCGGGGCGCGACGGCTCCCTTGGCAACCAGGATCTTCTGTTGCTCGGGGGCGATGCCGGCGCTGGTGATCTGGTGGATGCTGTTGGGCGACTCACGCCGGCTGTTGAGCACGAGAAGGCCGGTCCCACCGTCGACCCGGACGCTGACGACGGCGGTGAGTCCCTGGTTGTGGCGACGCCCACCGCCGTGGCGATGCTCCCGCTCTTCGTACAACCCGTCGCTAAGGGTCCGCACGGTCCCGGTGATCCTCTGCGGCGCGCCGTGGTCATCGTCCGTCTTGCCCCCAACCGCAAGTGAAATAGCGGAGCCGATACCGGCGTCGACACAGGCCTGTACGGCCTGGGGGTCCCAGAGAGTCATCACCCAACCCTCAGCTCCTTGAGCCAACAGCTGTTCGAGCACAAAGGTTGAGTCCCCTGCCGAGCCGCCGCCGATGTTGTCGCCGAAGTCGAGCAGTGTCACGGGATGTTCGTCACTGGCCCTGGCCAGCCTCACCGCCGACGCCGGATCCGGCACATCCGTGATCAGACTGTCCCGCGCCGCCCACATAGTCTCGGAGATACGCCTGGCCTCGGACTCTGCCCTCGTCTGGTCGTTATCAGCGACAACGACGACGGAGGGCCCCATGAACTCCACATCGGCGTACTGATAACCGGCGGCGATGGAGCAGGACAGGATGCCCTCTTGACGTTCCAGCTCGATGGCCCGCGCCATCAGCGGCTGCATCGGCGGCACACTGGTGTTGTGGAAGTAGATGTTCAAGACCAGCTCCGGCTTGGCCAAGGCCATCGTCGGCCGGACCTCGCCGCGCACGGTGCGTGCCAGAATCGTCGCCGCCTCAATGCCGCGCTCCCGCTGGTCTACATGAGGGTTCGTCTTGTAAATGACGAGGGCATCCGCCACATCCACCAGCTCCGGCGGCACGTTGGCATGATAGTCATGTGTCACGACGATCGGGACGTCGGGACCGACGAGGCCACGCACCCGTCTCACGGTCTGCGCGTCTCCGTGGGGGAAATCCTCGGTGACCATGGCGCCATGCAGTGCGAGCAGTACGCCATCCACGTCTCCCAGTGCTCCAATACCCTCGAGAATGCGACCGGTGATCTCCTCGTACGCCGTGGAGGTTACGGCCCCGGCGGGGGTGGCGGAGGCCGACAGCGTCGGACACAACTCCATGTCGAGTTCCCGGGCGGCAGCGATGTAGCCGGCGATTTCGTGGTACGTGTCATTGTGGGCCTCCAGCAAGTCGGTCCCCTCGCGGATACCGAAATCCTGCAGGCGGGTCGGCTGACTGGAGAAGGTGTTCGACTCGTGTACAAATCCGGCGACGGCGACTCTCACGGCGTGCTCCCATCAAAATGGCGAAAGCGGCCTTCCCGACGGGAAGACCGCCCGTGACTGCAGTGTGTGCGGCGGAACTAGTCGTCCTTGAGCAGTGTCCGATAGAGACCACCGGCAACCGCGGCGCCGACGAAAGTACCCACAAGGTAGACCCAGAACAGGTCGATTGTCCCCGAGAACAAGGCGGGGCCGAGGGTGCGCGCCGGGTTGAGGGAGGCCCCGGTCAATGGCCCGCCCATGAGAATGCAGGAAACCAGCGTCAGTCCGATGGCGATGGGGGCGAAGTCTCCCGCCTTGCCGCTGACCGCGGTGTTGAGGATGGCACTCACCAAGAAGAAGGTGAGAATCGCCTCGAGAAGGATCGTCTGCCCCGTCGAGATGCCTTCGGCAGGTACGGTTTCGCCCATCGATTCGGTGAAACCCATGAGAACAATACTCAGGACGAAGGCACCGAGGACTCCACCGAGGACCTGAGCGACCCAATAGACGACCATCTTGCCGGCTTCGATTTCACCGGCGACGAAGAGTCCGAAAGTCACAGCAGGATTGATGTGGGTGCCGCTGTGATGACCGTACGCGTAAGCGAAGCCCAGAACGACCAGCCCGTGGGCGAAGGCGGCGCCGACGACGCCCCCGACGTCAACGGCGACAGCACCTGCGCCGATGAAGATGAGTGCGAATGTCCCGATCACTTCAAAAACGAAGGCCCTTGCGATCACACAACTCTTCCTGTTGGGGGTGCAGAAACTCACGCGTCCTCTCTGGATGCTGCCCGCGCCTGCGGCGCCCTGATCGCTGGCGCGAATGTATAGCCCCCTGCTCCGGAGGTGTCAAATAGAATGCTGACTATATTAGTTTCCCTTCACCGATGCGCGTCCTCTTCATAACTCGCCGCTATCCGCCCACCCGTGGCGGTGCCCAGACTCACGCGTACAAGCTCTACACCTACCTGAGCGCGCGTGGTCCGGTGTCTCTCGTTGCTCTGCGTCGGGAGTCGATCCTGCACCTGGCCTGGTTCATGCCCTGGGCCTGGGTGCGCGCCGCCCTCGCGCTACTGACCCGACGTGTGGACATCGTCTATTTCTCCGACGGTGTCACCGCCTCCCTGGCGACGGCGCTCGCACCGCTGCGTGGCCGAGCCCGCTTCTGCTGCAGCCTGTATGGCCTTGAGATGACCTTCGGCAACCGCCTGGCACAGTCGTTGATGCGTTCCGGCACCATGGCGTGTGACGGCATCGCCGTCATCAGCGACAATTCGATCCGCATCGCCGAACAGGAGTGGGGCATCGAGCGCCAACGTATGCGACTCATCTATCTGGGCGCCGAGCCGGAAGAGCTCCCTCCGGAACGTGACGCGGCTCTGTGCAGCGCCTTTGAAGCTGAGCACGATATCTCCTTCGGTACGGACCGTCTACTGCTCACCATTGGTCGCCAGATCCCGCGCAAGGGAGTAGCCGTTTTTGTCGAGCACGGCGTGACACTGCTTGCCGACGACATCCGCGTCCTCATCGTCGGCGACGGCCGCGACGCCGACCGGATCGGCGCGGCTCGATCGCGGCTGGCTGACCCGGACCGCGTCCTCCTTCTCGGGGCTTTGGACGACGACACCTGCTCCATGCTGCGGCGCCACTGCGACCTATTCCTGATGCCGAACGTGCCGACGGATGGTGACGTGGAAGGCTACGGAATCGCCCCCCTCGAGGCGATGTACCTCGGCACGCCTGTCGTCGCCTTCGCCGTCGATGCACTGGTGGAAGCGGTCCGTGAAGGGGGCTGGCTGGTGCCCGCCGGTGACTACCACGCCTTTGCCGACAGCGTGCACGGATTCTATGATCTGTCACCGACCGCACGGAACGCCACCGGGACGGACGCCCGCGCCTACTGCCTGCGCGAGTACGGCTGGAACACGACAGCGTCGCGCTACGCCGATCTCTTCGAGGAGCTGTGTCGCTGATGAACTACCCCGAACTCGACACGCCCGCCCTGTGCGTCGATATCGACAGACTCGACGCCAACATCGCGCGATTGCAGAACGCTTGTGACGGGTTGGGAATCTCGTTGCGCGTGCACACGAAGACCCATAAGACGCCGGCCATCGCGCGGCGGCAGATCGCAGCCGGCGCCGTCGGCATCGTCAGCCAGAAATTGGGCGAGGCCGAAGCCATGGCCGCTGCCGGCCTCGAGGACATTCTCGTACCCTACAACATCGTCGGCCGGCGCAAG
>JAYZCA010000023.1:0-6196 GCA_036339235.1 Candidatus Latescibacterota bacterium
CGACGATCAAGGAGCTGTTTGAGGCCAGCCAGCGGCGCTCCGGTAGCCCGAAGATCACTCGGGAGCTGACAAAGCGGGGCTGGCGCGTGAGCAAGAATCGTGTGCCACGACGTATGCGTCTGCCGGGTCTGCGCTCGATCGCACGTCGCCGGTTCAGGGTGACGACGAATTCGAAGCATCGGTATCCGGTGGCACCGGATCGGTTGCAGCGCAACTTCACCGCGCAGCGGCCCAATCAAGTGTGGGTGAGCGATATCACCTACCTGCGTGTTGGGTGCGGCCGGATACCTCGAGATCTAAGCTCAATGCACGCACCTCCCAGCAGCAATTCTGGCTGCCAATGGCTGGCAGTTTGGAGGCGCTACCACTGAGAACCACCACACTATCTCGAGCCACAGCACTACATGTCAAAAAAGAGGGCGCGGATGGTCACGGATCGTGCGGATCCCGGGCGAAGAGCCGCGCGATTTCGTCCACTTCGAAACGAGGCAGGTCGTCGAAAGTACCATCCGCCTGCAGCAAGCGCTGACCGAAATCCTCCGGGTGTGCCTTGCCGATGGGGCAGCAGGAAATTCCAGCATCGCCGAGGCGGCTGATGATCGGCTCCGTGGATGCCGCGGGGCATCCGATCAGAAGCGCCCCGGAGGAGATGACACCGAAGGGATCGATATCGAAGGCGGCGCACACACGTTGGGAGTCGTCGCTGGCCGGGAGCCTGTCGGCGAAAACCTCCAGGCCCACGCCCGAGGCTGTCGCCATCTCCAGCAGGCCCGTCGCCACTCCACCCTCGGTTGGGTCGTGGAGGGCGTGGACATCTCCGGCGGCCAACGCCAGTCTCGCGTCCGTGACGACGCTGATCCCCGGGTCGGTCAGGTACCTGGCGCAGCGATCCAGGTCCGGCTGCGACCAGCCGCGACGGCGCAAGTCATCGGACTTCTCCCGGGCGATGATGGCCGTCGCCTCGATGGCGAGGCCCTTCGTCAACAGCAGATCGTCGCCTGGCTGCAGACCGGAGGTGCGCACGATGTCGTCGCGTCCAACCTCGCCCAGCATCTGGCCTACCACCAGAGGCCGGTCCATCCCGTAGGAGATCTCCGTGTGGCCGCCGGCAACGGTGATGCCGAGGCTAGCGCAGGCTTCGCGGATCTGCCCGAGGATGTCATCGAACAGGGCCTCCGTCGCCTGCTGCTCCGGCACGACCACACAGGGCAGAAACCAGCGCGGCGTGGCGCCCATGGCGGCGATGTCGTTGGCGTTGACGTGCACGGCGTACCAGCCGATGCGGTCGGTGGCGAAAGTGATGGGGTCCGTCTTGGCCACGAGGCAGGTGTCGCCGAAATCGATGACGGCGGCGTCCTCGCCGAGGCCAGGCCCCACCAGCAGCCGTGGGTCGTCGCCGCCGGCGTGCCGGGTCAGCAGCCGCTGCAGGATATCATGAGGCAGCTTGCCCGCGGGCAGCAGGGCATCAGGGCCGGTCATAGTATTCGCACAGGGCCCGCACCAAGGTGGGGACGCTGCTGTCGGTGGGCTTGATGGCCACGGCCAGTCCCAAGTCCTCGACGGCACTGGCAGTGGTCGGGCCGATGACGGCGATGTCCATCGCTCTGAGGTATTTCAGGCCCTGCTCACGGCCGACGACGTCGAGGAAATTGCGCGCGCTCGACGGGCTGGCGAAGACGACACAATCGAGGCGACCTTCCGTGAGCGTTGCAGGCAGATCAATCGAGTCACTGGCTGGTGGTCGGTTCTCGTACGCTGTGATCCGCATGACCGTAGCGCCCTGTTCGGCGAGTTTTTCGTCGAGCTCGGTGCGACCGATAGAGGAGGCGGGCAGCAGGACTTCAGCACCGTTCAGGTCGATGCTCTCGAAGGCGCGGGCCAGGCCCGCAGACGAGTGCAACTCGGGGAGCAGGTCGGGCTCGATTCCCCGTTCACGCAGCAGCTGGCCGGTGGACTTGCCCACGGCGGCGATCCAGGCAGTGCCGAAAGCCCGCGCGTCTTTGCCGAGTTGCCACAGGCGATCGAAGAAAAACGTCACCGAATTTGGACTGGTGAAGACGATCCAGGAGAAACCACCAAGGCGTGCGATGGCATCGTCGACGGCGGTCCAGTCTTCGGGCGCCGAAATCTCGAGAAGCGGCAGCGAGTGGACCTCGGCACCCTCGGACTCCAGCAGCAGCTGCAGGGAGCCGGACTGCTCGCGGCTGCGTGTGACCAGCATACGTCGGCCGAATAGCGGCTTGCTCTCGAACCAGTTGAGCGTGCCGCGCAGGTCGATCACTTCACCCACGACGATCAGTGCTGGCGAGGCGATGTCCTCGTCGCCGGCGCGCCGCGCCAGAGTCGCCAGGGTGGCCACGACGGAGCGCTGCGTCGGCCACGTCCCCCACTGGATGGCTGCCGCTGGCGTGTCGGCCTTGCGACCACCGGCAATGAGCGCATCGGCGATGGCGGATACACGACGGCTGCCCATGAAGACGACGAGAGTCCCGCGCAGGCGTGCCAGGGCTGGCCAGTCGATTCCCGGATCGTCGCGGTCCCCGGACTCGTGGCCGGTGACGAGGGTGGCGGTGGTGGCGACGCCGCGGTGGGTGAGGGGAATGCCGGCATAGGCCAGGACACCGGAAGCAGCGGATACGCCGGAGATTACTTCGAAGGGGATGCCGGCTTCGCGCAGAGCGATAGCTTCCTCGCCGCCGCGGCCGAAGATGTAGGGGTCACCTCCCTTGAGCCGTACGACGCAGCGTCCAGCGCGGGCCTCGGTGACGAGGCGGTCGTTCAACTCGTCCTGGCGGCTGCCGGGATCGTCCGACGTTCGCCCGGCGCGGTGGCCGGCGTAGACGCGCTCACATTCAGGGCGCGCCAGATCGAGCAGGCGAGTGTCGAGCAGGTCATCGTAAAGGACGACATCGGCCTCGGCGAGCAGGCGGGCTCCCTTTAACGTGATCAGGCCGGGGTCGCCGGGACCGGCGCCGACGATGTAGACGCGACCCACCGTGGCAGCAGCCCGAGAGTCCATCAGCCCGCCGCCAGGTCAGTCGGTGTAGTCGGCGAGGATGGCGGTGGCGCCCTTCGCCTTGATGTCATCGCCCAGTTCGCCTCCGAGACGGTCAGCATCTTCCAGGGACCCCGTACGGGATGCCCGACAGGCGTCGGTGCCGTCGGTGCGCAATACGACCCCGTCCATCAGCAGGACCTCGTCGGCCGTGCGAGCCCAGGCGGCGATGGGGGCGCGGCAGCCGCCGCCCAGCGCAGCCAGGAAGCTGCGTTCGGCCGTGACCGAAGCGTGGGTTGCGGCGTCGTCGAGGGCGGCGACGAAGCGCTGCTTTTCAACTGCATCAGCGCGCATCTGCAGGCCCAGGGCGCCCTGTCCTGGCGATGGCAGGACGGTGAGTGGGTCGAGATACTGACTGATCCTGTCCTGCAACCCGAGGCGGTGCAGACCGGCGGCAGCTAGCACTACGGCATCGGCCGCGCCATCGTGAACCTTGCGCAGGCGGGTGTCGACGTTGCCACGCAGATCGAGGAATTGTAGATCCGGGCGTTGCATAGCCAGCTGGGACTGGCGTCGGGCGCTGCCGGTACCGATACGGGCGCCCTCTGGCAACTGCTCCAGACCGCCGCCATCCCGCGTGACGAGCACGTCGCGCACGTCTTCGCGCGGGGGGATCGCCGCCAACATCAGGTCGTCGTCCGTCTCGGTGGGCAGGTCTTTCAGGCTGTGCACGGCCAGGTCGACGGTGCCATCGAGCACAGCTCGCTCGATCTCGCGGGTAAAGATCCCCTGACCGCCGATCAGACGCAGCGATTGCTGGTCCACGTCCCCCCGGGTGCTGATGATTTCGAGTCGTACATCGATGGCGTCGCCCCAGCGCTTCTCGAGGGCGGCTCGCACCATCTCCGTCTGCGTGGTAGCCAGCTGACTGCCGCGGGTGCCGATGACGATGGGGACGGGGGGTGACATGGACGGGAATATACAGGTGGCCCGCGACGTGGGGAATTTGCCGCCGGGGGTGCGGTAATGCAGAAGCGGTGTGCCCATAGAGAGACACACCGCCTCGATTGAAACTGCGCCTGCTTGAGCAAATGGGCGTCTGGTCTACTTCAGCGCCTTCTTCGTCGTCTTGATGATGACGGCTGCGACCTTGTACGGATCGGCGTTCGACGCTGGCCGCCGGTCTTCGAGGCGGCCCTTCCAACCGTCGTCGATCGTGTTGATGGGAATGCGGATGGAAGCGCCGCGATCAAAGCGACCGTAGCTGAACTTGTCGATCGCCTGGGTCTCGTGGAGCCCGGTCAGGCGCTGATCGTTGTCGGCGCCGTAAACGGCGATGTGCTCTTCGATGTTCCTGCTGAACTCCTCACAGATCGTCGTGAAGAGCTCCTCTTTGCCGGCAGTGCGCATGGCGCTGTTGGAGAAGTTGGCGTGCATGCCGGAGCCGTTCCAGTCGCCCTTCACAGGCTTCGGGTTCAGGTCGACGACGATACCGTAGCTCTCCGACAAGCGTTCCGCCAGATAGCGGGCAATCCACATCTGGTCGCCACAGCCCGCCGCACCCTTGCCGAAGATCTGGTACTCCCACTGACCCGACATCACCTCTGAGTTGATCCCCTCGACGTTGAGGCCCGCCTCCAGGCAGGTGTGCAGATGCTGGTCGACCATTTCCCGCCCATGGTTGAACTTTGTGCCGACCGATGTGTAGTACGGACCCTGGGGTGCCGGGTAGCCGTCCTTCGGGAAGCCGAGGGGGAGTTCGGTATCGGGATCGATGAGGGTGTACTCCTGCTCGAAACCGAACCAGAAATCATCGTCGTCATCGTCGATTGTGGCGCGCCCGTTGGACACGTGTGGGGTACCGTCGGCGTTGAGGACTTCGGCCATCACCAGCCAGCCGTCGCCGCCGAAACGGACCGGGTCCGGGAATACGGAGCAAGGTTTGAGGAGACAGTCCGAGGCGTTGCCTTCGGCCTGTTCGGTCGAGGAGCCGTCGAAGTTCCAGATGGGGGCGTCCTTCACCTTGCCGCTGAAGTTGTTTTCGATCCTGGTCTTGCTGCGCAGGCTCTGCGTAGGCTTGTAGCCGTCGAGCCAGATATACTCAAGCTTGCTCTTGCTCATCTTTCTTGCCTGTCTACTCCGAATTGTGGTGGGGATGGGCGCGCGGACCCGTTCGAGTAAGTAACTATAGGGATCCGCCTCGTACCGCGCACTAGATGGATTCCGGGCGCTTCTAGAAACAGGTGCCGAAGACGAGGAAGATGATCTCCGCCTCCGGGTTCAGGATGTACTGGGCGAAGTAGTCGCCCGACGACACGTCGATCGAAACCTGCGCTAGGTTGGGGTCGGTGTCCGTGGTGTAGACGCCGTTGCCGACGCCGACGGTAAGATCGACCTCGACATCGTCGGAGGACAGGGCCTCCAGAAGCAGAGAGGCCTGGACCCAGAAGGAATCCTCGGAGTCGCCGGAGAAGTTGAAGGCGCCCATGACACTGGCCATGCCGAGTCTACGGAGGCGGGGGCCTCGAGGATGTGGCGGCGTCACCGTCGCTGTAGCTGAAGAAGTCGGCCGGTGCCGCTGCCGGAAAGAAATAGTCGGTGACGGTGATTCCCACCGGGCCGACGCTGAACGATGCGTAGATGTCATTCTCATTGGTACCACCCCCGTCGATGGCCCATGAGGACCAGGCGCCGATCTCGAAGCTGTCCGTCGAGTAGGTGAGGCCGGGCTGCACGGTGACGGCGTTGCCGAAGTCAGTGCCGCGGAAGATGTAACGGCTGACAACATCGGCGCCGATGCCGACTTCAGCGGTGGCGGGGGCGCTGGCCGCGACCGTGGCCACGGCGGCGAGAGCAAGGATGGAACGGGTGAGAAAGCGCATCTGATCGGATCCTCTCATTAGGGTTAGGTTAGCCGACCCGGCTGCGGGACATGTCGCAGGGAACTTCACTCCCGCCTCAGAAACGAATGCCGGGCCGGCTGATCAGTGATGCTCAAAGTGCTGAGTCTCCGGTTTCGCCGGTGCGGACTCGTACTGCCTCTTCGATGGCCGACACGAGAACTTTTCCGTCCCCGGTCTGCCCCGTCTTGGAGGCCTGGACGATGGCGTCGATGGCGGCCTGCTTGTCAGCCGCCTTGACGGCGACCTCCACCTTGATCTTGGGCACGAAGTCGACGGTGTACTCGGCGCCCCGGTAGAC
>JAYZCA010000024.1:0-6939 GCA_036339235.1 Candidatus Latescibacterota bacterium
TACGAAGCTCCCCGGCAGGGGGTTCTGATTCCGCAGAACCGCGCCGTCATCGAGTTGCTGGAAGGGCGAGGGTACGAGCAGGCACTAACGGGCCTCGATGGCTTTGAGCGGATCTGGGTTGTCTTTGAACTACATCTGAACGAAACATGGCATCCTCTCGTGCAGCCCCCACACGAGGGAGAGCCCCGGCGCGGCCTGTTCGCGACGCGCTCCCCTCACCGTCCCAACCGCATCGGTTTGACCTGCGTCCAACTCCTCGGTATCGACGGCTTGCGCTTGAGCGTATCCGGCCACGATCTGCTCGACGGCACGCCCGTGCTCGACATCAAACCATACCTGCCATACGCCGATGCTTTTCCGGAGGCAGCGACTGGCTGGTTGGAGGACGTATCCCACCGGCGTTACACCGTGTCCCTCGACGCCAAAGCAGCGGCGCAGACGGCGTGGATCCTCGAGCAGGGGGGCCTCGACTGCGAAAACTTCGCCCGCGTGCAACTGACGGAAGACCCCACGGCCGCCGAGCGCAAGCGGATCACATCCGGGACGACGTCGGATACCTTCGTCATCGCCTACCGCACCTGGCGCCTCGACTACACGGTAACACACGAAGGGCTCACGGTGCTGATCACCGGAATCCGTTCGGGATATACACTCGAAGATCTGGTCCACGGCACCGATGACCGGCACGCCGACAAGGACGTGCACCGGGCCTTTCTCAGGAGATTTCCCGCGAGCGACCCTACTCCGAGCTGACGGCGACGACGGACCGCGGCGACAGCTCCACGTCGAAGCCGTGGGCCGTGCTTCGAAGTTCGCCGAAATCAACGGGACGTACGGTGCCCGGCGCGTCGAAGGTGTTGTGGCTGTTCATCGCGTCTCCCGTCAGCACACGCCCATGCAAGGTCCAAGGAAAGGCAAGTCCGTCGGCCAGAGCCTAGTGCGCCTCTCTGGTCACGACGGCCCCGGACTTACCCTGCAGGAAGTCGAGATCGACTCCCAAATGGGCCTGCTGCACGTGGTCGACATACATCTTCACGTAGCCGCGCGTGTCGTGAGGCGGCGGTGGCGTCCAGGCGGCACGGCGTCTGGTCAACTCCTCATCGGAGACGTCCAGGTGCAGCCTGCGGCCAGCCACGTCGAGCTCGATCATGTCGCCGTTCTGCACCAGCGCCAGGGTGCCGCCGACGGCCGACTCGGGTGAGGTGTGCAGCACGACGGTGCCGTAAGCGGTGCCCGACATGCGGCCGTCCGAGATCCGCACCATGTCGCGCACACCGGCTTCCACCAGCTTCTGCGGCATCGGCATGTTGCCGACCTCGGCCATCCCCGGGTATCCCTTTGGGCCGGCCCCCTTCAGAACGAGGACACAGCTCTCGTCGACATCGAGATCGGGGTCGTCGATGCGGGCGTGCAGGTCCTCGATGTCTTCGAAAACGACTGCACGTCCCCTGTGCTGCAGCAGTTCCGGTGTGGCCGCCGACGGTTTTATGATGGCACCGTCCTGGGCCAGGTTGCCGCGCACCACGGCGATACCCACTTCTTTCTGCACGGGCTCATCAAAGGAGGCGATGACGTCGCGGTTGTAACAGGGAGCACCCTCGGTGTTTTCGGCATGAGTGCGACCGTTGACGGTGATCGTGTCCATGTGCAGAAGGTGCTTGAACTCCTGAATAACAACGGGCAGGCCGCCGGCGTAATAGAAGTCCTCCATCAGGTACTTACCCGACGGCATCAGGTTGACGAGCAGGGGCAGCTTGCTTCCGAGGCGGTCGAAATCGTCCAGCGTGATGTCGATGCCGGCGCGTCCCGCCTGGGCCAGCAGATGGACGACGAGGTTTGTCGAGCCGCCCACGGCGGCGTTGACCATGATGGCGTTCTCGAAGGCCTCCTTGGTGAGGATCTGCGACGGTCGCAGGTCTTCCCGGATCATCTCCACGATGCGGTTGCCGGCGATCTGGGCCAGCGCCTTGCGGCGTGAGTCGGCGGCGGGGATGGCGGCGCCCCCCGGCAGGGTCATGCCGAGAGCCTCGACCATGCAGGCCATGGTGGACGCCGTGCCCATCGTCATGCAGTGGCCGGCGGAACGCGACATGCAGGCCTCCGCTTCGGAGAACTCCTCCGACGTCATCTTGCCGGCGCGAAGGTCTTCCGAGAAGCGCCACACGTCGGTGCCCGATCCGATGTCCTGTCCGCGGAACTTGCCGTTGAGCATGGGGCCGCCGGAGACGACGATGGCCGGCAGGTCACAACTGATGGCGCCCATCAGCGTCGACGGTGTCGTCTTGTCGCAACCGGCGAGGAGCACGACGCCGTCCATCGGGTTGGCCCGGATCGACTCCTCCACGTCCATGGACACCAAGTTGCGGAAGAGCATGGTCGTGGGTCGCATGATCGGCTCGCCAAGCGACATCACGGGAAACTCGACGGGAAAACCGCCGGCCTCATAGACCCCGCGTTTGACCATCTCCGCCAGCTCGCGGAAGTGGGCGTTGCAGGGAGTCAGCTCCGACCAGGTGTTGCAGATACCGACGACGGGTTTGCCGTTGAACTCGTGGTCCGGGATGCCCTCGATTTTCATCCAGCTGCGGTGGATGAAGGAGGTTTTCGGTTCGCCGCCGAACCAGTCCTGGCTCCGCAGGTTGGGGTTGTCCTGTGACACGTGTGTTCTCCTCGGGTCTGTCGTTGCTGAGTTTCTGGTTTCAGAGCGGGAAGATAGTCGGCGGAGTGGGTGGCGTCCTGCGTATTCGGGGTGGCGTCGGCGCCCCCGGCGCGTCGGCTCGATCCGACCACGTGGATCGGTCTATACTACCGTGGCCAACGAAGACGCTGTTTCACGAGCTGCGCACGCAAGCAATAG
Source organism: Candidatus Latescibacterota bacterium (assembly GCA_036339235.1). GTDB lineage: Bacteria > Latescibacterota > UBA2968 > UBA8231 > UBA8231 > UBA8231. The sequence continues at coordinate 2,858 of JAYZCA010000024.1, forward strand.
GGACCAAAAGGGGAAAGATGGCGAGCAAACAGCCGAATGTAGTGCTGGTCTTCGGTGACCAGTGGCGGGCCCAGGCCTGTGGCTACGCTGGCGATGATAATGTCCAGACGCCGCATATCGATGAGCTGGCGCGGCAGAGCTTGAACTTCACCAACGCCGTCTCCGGCTGTCCGGTGTGCTCGCCGGCGCGTGGCTGTCTGTTGACGGGGCAGCTGCCGCTGGAGCACGGGGTTTTCGTCAACGACGTGTGTCTGGGTGACGAGGCCACGAGCATTGCCCAGGCCTTTGCGGCCGGCGGCTATGACACGGCATACATCGGCAAGTGGCACGTCGACGGCCACGGTCGCTCCAACTACATCCCACCGGAGCGTCGGCAGGGTTTTGAGTATTGGAAGGTGCTCGAGTGCACGCACGACTACAACAACTCGTTCTACTACGCGGGGGACTCGGACGAGAAACTGCAGTGGGAAGGTTATGACGCGATCGCACAGACGCGCGACGCTCAGGACTACCTGCGCAACCACGACGGGGAAAATCCCTTCCTACTCGTGCTTTCGTGGGGGCCGCCGCACAATCCCTACCAGACCGCACCGGAAGCATACAAGGCGAGATACAAGTCTGAAGAGATCGAGCTGCGGCCCAATGTGCCCGAAGCGGACGCGGAGACAGCTCGCGAATGGCTGGCCGGGTACTACTCGCACTGCACGGCGCTCGACGACTGTGTGGGCGATCTACTGCAGACCCTGGAAGAAACCGCCCTGGATGAGGACACGATCTTTCTGTTCTTCTCCGACCATGGCGACATGGTCGGCTCCCACGGCATGGACAACAAGCAGAAACCGTGGGATGAGTCGATCCGCGTGCCTTTCCTGCTGCGCTATCCGGCGCGTTTCGGCAGGCAGGGCCGCGAACTGGCGGCGTTCATAGACATTCCGGACATCATGCCGACGATGTTGAGCCTTTGCGGGCTGGAGATTCCCGAGACGGTGCGAGGCAAGGACTTCTCGGGCTTCATGCAGGGGGGCGAGGATCCCACGGGCGGCATGGCGCTGCTGCAGTGCCCGCATCCCTTCGGGCAGTGGTGGCCAGGCGCGGGAGGACGCTCGTATCGCGGCCTGCGCACCCAGCAGTACACCTATGTCAGGGCGCTGGAGGGTCCCTGGCTGCTCTACGACAACACCGTCGATCCCTACCAGATGCGCAACGTGCTGGGCGAGTCGCAGTATGAGGACGCGAGACTGGCGCTGGATGCTGAGCTGCAGCGGCGCCTGGCCATGTTGGATGACGAATTTTTGCCGGGTCCGGTGTATCTGGAAAGGTGGGGTTACCACGTGGGGGCGCGCGGTACCGTGGCATACACCGGTTAGACAAGAAGCTACTGGTCGTAGGTGAAGACCGAGCCGGTGGACACCCGCAACCGTTTGCGGATGCGCTGTGAGGTCATGTCGATGCCCATGTTCGAAATGGCTGAGGCGACGATCAGGAAAACCGCCTTGTCCAGATGGTCATCGTTGATGGCGCTGTCGACGAAGAAGCCGAGGGTATGAATGCCGAGGATGCCGAGGATTGCCGACTCCCTCATGATGATCTCCCAGCGATAGAACAGAAAGGCGAGAAACCGTCCGTACACGCGCGGCGTAACCTCATAGAAGTACCGATCCCGCCGTCGGCGGGGTGCATCCGGGCGCAGTTCTATGCCATCCGCAGTGCCGCCGGCCAGATGACCCAGGATGGCACCGTTGTGCAGCGTGATGGCGGCGATTGCCGGCAGCATACTCGGCCCCCACAGCTGCAACATGGCATACGCCAGGATATACTCCGGTGTCGTGCGCAACACGATGAGGGCGTACCCGGACAAAGTCCTGGCGAGTCTGCCCGCAAAGTGGCGACTGACGGCAGCGTAGGCCACCAGGGCGAAGATTCCCGTGCCGACCAGGGCGATCTGGGTCAGCACGAGGGTGTTCCACATCCCCTCGAGCACCTCCGTACCAGCCAACTCCAGCGCCCAGCTCCAGACGTCGGCGAGTGCGAAGGTCACCTCGCCTGTGCCCTCGTAATATCCCTCCCGTCGCATCGGCCAGGGCAGGATCTCGTAGGTGAGGAAATTGGTCAGGTTCGCCCGCGAGAGGTGGACTTCCGTCGAGACATAGGCGAAGGAAGCCACCACGTAGGCGATGACCAGTCGCGGTCTGATCCAGTAGCGCAGCGACGCGATAAGCAGGTAGAACGCATAGAGCAGAGCCGGAGCCTCGCTGTAGTGTCCCTCTCGAATCGCCGTTTCCAGGTGGAAGCCGAGGGTTGGCAGGCCGATGAAGCCGAGGACCGCACTCGACCGCAGGGCGCACTCCAGCCGGTATGACGTGTACGACTTCACGTCGTACCAGATAACCGGAAGGACCCCGTAGCAGAACCGGCTGAGCCGACCCGCGCCCGGGGGAAGTCCTAGCAGCGTGGACTGATCGGCCTCCTGGCGGATCTCCGCGTAGACCTTGGCGAAGACCCCGGCGTAGGGAATACCGATCGCTAGAATTCCACACACCGGCGTCAGCCCGACGACGGGAAGGAAGAGAAAGGCCCAGAAGATCTCGTGGATCGAGCGCAGCCCGGCGCACAGCAGCCGTGCGGGTGCAAACGAGAAGAACACGGACAGGATACACCCGCCGATGACGCCGACGAAGATCCCGCAGAACGCGAAGGTGATGGTATTGAGAAAGGCCTCCCGAAAGCTGTACAGGACGACGACGTCCGGTGTCAGCAGGCCTCGCGCGATGCGGCCGAGTTCACCCCAGGGCTCCAGAGTGGTGACCTGGACATCCGCCAGGGCCAGGCAGAACACGGCGACGGCGGCGAAGCTTAAACTGACGCGAAGCATGGGGCGCGGGCGCCGACTACTCGACGGCGTGATCCCTCTCGCGGGAGTAGAGCTCGGTCAGGATCTTGTCGTCCACGTCGGCCGACGGCCTGTCGAAGAAGACACCGCCGTCGCGCAGGCCGACGATCCGGGGGAAATGCTGCAGCGCCAGTTGCACGTCGTGCATGGCCAACACCGCAGTACAGGCGGACTTGATCAGCTCGAGGACGGCTCCAGCCTGGTGGGGATCGATGGCGGACACCGGCTCGTCGGCGAGGATCACGTCACTGCCGCGATAGACCGCCCGCCCCACGGCGACACGCTGTTGCTGTCCACCGGATAGCGTCGACACCCTGGCGAAGAGCTTGTTTTCTATACCGAGGTCGCGGAAGATGGGCTCGATGTCAGCCACATCCCGCCGTCTCGGTCGCACGAGGTTGACGAGGTTGTACCAACTGGGATGCCGGTCCAGGCGACCGCTGTAGACGTTGTGAAACGCCGACAACTGTGGCACCAGAGCATAATCCTGGTGTACCATCGTCGCCCGGTCCTGGTAGAGCTCGTAGAGTTTGCGCAGCAGTGTCGTCTTGCCGGAACCGCTGGGTCCGATGATGACGACCTTCTCTCCCTCCCCGATGGAGATCGTGACGTCCTGGAGAACCGGTTCTCCGGAGTAAGAGACACTGATGCCGTTCAGGTCGTACATCCTGGCTGCCTACTCGCGAAAGACTCCGGTGACCCGGCCCGTCTCCAGAATGGGACGGTACATCGAATTGTCGGCAGCGATGAATCGCCTGCGAGGGAAGGAATCCAGCAAGGCCCGATCGTCGAGCTCCAGCAGCGCCTGTTGGACGCGTTCACTGAAGCCCTTGCCGAAGCGTTCATCGACGCCAGCGCGAATCGTCCAGTTGTAATCGGGGTAGGTCGGGGTTCGCCAGATGACACGGACCCGTGAGGTGTCGACGATCCCCTCAGCGAGCGACCGTTCCCAGACCTTGAAGTTGAGGGCGCCAACCTGATAGCTCCCGGACTGCACGAGAGCCAGAGTCTTGGAGTGATCACCGCTGAAGCCGACGCGTTCGAAGACCTCGTCCGGTGCCTTCCCGAAGTGCTGGCGGACGAAGAACTCAGGCATGAGTCGGCCCGATGTCGAGCCTTTCGAGCCAAAGGTGAAGGTCTTGCCCGCGATGGCCTCAGGAAACCCCTCGCTCAGGGTCAGTCCGGTGCTGTG
>JAYZCA010000025.1:0-13474 GCA_036339235.1 Candidatus Latescibacterota bacterium
CGAGCGCGCCGAGGGCAGCGGTCAGCCAGATTCCGGCAGCGACGAGGTACGGGTAGAGCGCGGGATAAGTGAATTCGGTTGGCTCGAAGGTCGCGGCGCGGAAGAAGTTCCAGATGCTGGCGGCCACGCCGATCTCGTCCACGTGACCATAAAAATCCGGATATCCCTGGGCGATGCCCCAGAATCGCAGCAGTACCCCGACGGCGAGGGTGAGAGCGATGGCGACGACAGCCACTCCAATGCTCAGCGTGCGTACCGGAAGATCGTGTACAGGATCTTCCACCCCGCGTGGAATGTCCCGGACAGCGTGCCCGTCACCTTCGAGGTGCCGGCGAGGCGGCGCCGGTAGCTCACCGGCACCTCGACTCCCCGTAGACCACATCGTGCCGCTTTGACCTGCATCTCCACCGTCCAGCCAAAATTCCGATCCACCATGTCAATTCGCTCCAGCGCATCGCGACGGATGGCGCGAAAGGGCCCCAGGTCGGTATATCGTACGCCATAAAGAAAGCGGATGAGGAAGGTCGCCAGGGCATTGCCGAACCGCGCCTGCGGCAGGAGCGCACCCGCTTCGTGTTTTCCCAGAACCCGCGACCCGATGACGAGATCGGCTGCCCCTGAACGCAGGGGCTCGACGATCCGGTCCATCTCGGCGGGGTAGTCGCTATAGTCGCCGTCGAGGAACACGACGATCTCGGTGTCGTCAGGCAGGGCGGCAATCCCCGTCAGGCACGCCTGCCCATATCCACGTCGTGGCTCGAGCACGACGCGGGCGCCGGCGGCTGCGGCGCGGGCGGGTGTGTCGTCCATGGATCCATTGTCGACGACGATGACCTCGTGGGCCAGGTCGGGGATGTCGTTGAGAACGCGGAGGATGGCGTCCTCCTCATTCAGGGCGGGAATGATGACGACGACCTTGCCGGACACAGGAAAGGCAGGCCGCTGGGAAAAGCTCAGAGGTGGATCTGCAGCCAATCGAGGATGAGTCGCAGAGTTTCCGGCGCCTGCAACAACGCAAGCCCGTGACTGGACACGCCGGTGAACACCTGCAGGCTCGGATTGTCGGTCACCAACGCCAGTTCACTGGCGAAACCGGCGTAACTGAGGGCTTCGGTGTCACTGATGGGAACCAGATCATCCTCGCCCACGACGTAGAGGATGCTGTGCGGTGTGAATGGCTCGATCCCGCTGCCGATGACGAGGGGCTGCAGTTCCTCATCCCAGAAGCCGGGCGAAAGCGCGATGCCGGCCTGCAGATCTTCGGGAAAGGCGCCCATGCTGACGTAGGCCACGTTGCCGCCGATGCTGTTGCCGATAACGGCCATGCGGGCGTTGTCCGCCGACGACTGTGTACGCAGCCAGGTGACGGCGCCGCGCACTTCGAGGTGCATGTCTTCGAGATCCTCGACGAGGAGCACATTGTCGGCTCGACCGTCGGCGGGCAACGACGACCCCCCGTGGCCACGCAGGTCGAGGGCGAGGACGTTGTAGCCCTCCTCGAGCAGCGCTTCGAACACGCCGGAGGACAGCCACTCCTGGTGCGCCTCGGCGATGCCGACCTGATGCACGAGTATGACGACGGGGTGGGAACCCGAGACAGGTATCCTTCCGTAGGATGCGGTCACGGAGACACCGTCAACGGTGTTGAAGTCGACCGCTTGGACGCTGTAGATACGGCCGGGTCCGGTGGGAAAGTCAGGCCCCTCGAAGTTGGCATCGTCGTCGTCATCGGTACAACCGGCGATGAAGACGAGGGTGACCAGCGGGATCCATGGGCGCAGGGCGCGCGACAGGGCATGCAGCATCTGTGAGGACACTCCGGTTCGATGGATCCGGCGATGCACCGTCGCCGGGCCCTTGACGGGCGCGTGGGATCGTAACCCATTAGACGGGTAGCTGTTCGAAGGTACCCGCGGGATTTCTGAGTGTCAACGAGCTTACTCCCTTAACTCGCCCTTGGCGGGGTCAGCGATGATCGAAATCGACCATGTGGAGTACGTTCACGCAACCGGCGTTCCGGCTCTGCGCGGGGTGCATGTCACCCTCGAGCCGGGGCGATGGACGGCCCTCATCGGCCCCAACGGCTCCGGCAAGACGACGTTGGCACGCTGTCTCAACGGGTTGCTTGTCCCCACCGCCGGCGCCGTGCGCGTCGACGGTGTGACCGTAGATGACACGACGTTGCAGCACATCCGCAGTCGTGTCGCCATGGTCTTCCAGAATCCCGACGACCAGGTGGTGGCACCCACCGTCGAGACGGACATCGTGTTTGGCCTTGAGAACCAGGGCGTCGACCCGCTGCAGATGCGTAGCCGCGTTGACGAGATCCTGAGCACCTTCCATCTCGAGGCCTACCGAAACCATCCGCCGCATCTGCTGTCGGGCGGCGAGCGCCAGCGACTCGCTGTGGCCGCCGCCGTAGCCGTAAGACCCGACTATCTGATCCTCGACGAACCCACCGCCCTGCTGGACCCACGCTCTCGCGCGGATCTAATGGATCTCATCGAGCGCCTCTGTCGGGACCAGGGCCTCGGCGTGTTGCACATTACCCAGTCCCCCGAGGAAGCGGCCCGCGCCGGACGTGTCCTCGTCCTGCAGGATGGCTGCCTCGTCGACGACGACACGCCACGTCGTGTCTTCAGCCGGGCCTCCGAGCTGGCCGGCCTGGGCCTGGCCGTCCCCTTCGCGGTCGATGTCGCCACGGCCGCTGGCGGTGGCACCGCCCAGGCCTTGCATCCAAAGGAGCTTGGCGATTGGCTCGTGGAGGAGTTCGAAGCGCCAGCGAGCCATTGCGGGACGGTTGCACCCGCATTGGTCCGCCAGGGCGTGAAACTCGAGACGGAGAGTCTGTCCCACATCTACCGTGTCGGCGTGCCCACCCCTGTCGAGGCCCTCCAGGGTGTGGACCTGACCATTCCACCGGGCTCGATCAGTGCTCTGGTGGGACCGAGCGGCTCCGGCAAGACAACCCTCGTGCAGCATTTCAACGGGTTGTTGCGCCCGTCGGCCGGGCAGGTCCGCCTCGACGGGTGCGACATCTGGTCTGACGGGGATGGGCGCGGCGCCCGGCGCCAGGTGGGCCTCGTGTTCCAGTTCCCCGAGGACCAGCTGTTCGAGGAGACCGTTGCCGCCGATGTCGCTTTCGGCCCACGCAACCACGGTTGCGCGCCCGCGGAGGCCACCCGCCGCGCCGCCGACGCGCTGGCCACGGTAGGGCTGCCGGTGGAGACATTCGGCGCCCGTGCCCCGCTGTCCCTCAGCGGCGGTGAGCGACGTCGGGCAGCCATCGCCGGCGTGCTTGCTATCTCGCCTGCCGTCGTCGTCCTCGACGAACCGACAGCGGGTCTGGACCCTGCAAACGAGCAGGTAATTGCCCATCTGCTGGCGCGGCTGGCGACAGACGGCTGCAGCGTCGTTCTCGTCAGCCACGACATGGACCGCGTCGCCGAACTGGCGTCACAGGTCACCGTCATGGACCGGGGTCGAGTGCGCTGGCACGGTGCCACACGCCAGGTTCTGGAAACGGCTTGCGAAGAACAGGAGGACGGACGGCCCGCCGTCGAGCCGCCGGCGGCGCTGCGGCTCAGTCTCGACCTGCGCCAGCGGGGATGGCAGGTTCCGTCCCTGTTGACGCGAACCGAAGCGTGTCACTTCGTCAGTCGACTTCGTCGCCGTCATCCGAACTCTGCACAGAGGGAGTGAACAACATGCGAGGACGGACGGGAAGCCTTCTACTGTCTGGGGGGCGTGTCATCGACCCAGCTAACGGTGTGGACCGGGTGGCAGACGTCCTGCTCGCCGACGGCCTCGTACATGCTGTCGGTGTGGGCCTGACGGCTCCTGTGGGCGTCGAGGCCATCGACGTGGCCGGCCTCATCGTCACCCCCGGGTTCATCGATTCCCACGTACACTTGCGCGAGCCCGGCTTCGAGCACAAGGAGACGATCGCCACCGGCACCGCCGCCGCCGCTGCCGGGGGCTTCACGGCCGTCGCCGCAATGCCGAATACGAACCCGCCGCCGGACGAGGCGACCCACGTCACAGAGACTGTGCTGCGCGCCGAGCGCGACGGCTTGGTGCGCGTGTACGTCATCGGCTGCATCACTCGAGGTCGCCACGGAGAGCAGCTGGCTCCCCTCGAGGCACTGTCCGAGGCCGGGGCCATCGCCTTCTCCGACGACGGCGACCCGGTGGAGGATGAAGCCCTGATGCGCGACGCGCTGCGCATCGCCAGCCGCATCGGCCGGCCGCTGTTTCCGCACGAGGAGTTTCGCACTATCTCTGCTGGCGGTTGCATGCACGACGGTGACGTCGCCCGCCGCCTCGGGGTCAAGGGTATGCCGCCGGCAGCGGAGGACGACATGATCGCCCGCGATATCAATCTCGTGCGCGACACAGGAGGGGTGCTGCACATCGCCCACATCAGCACGGCAGGCACGGTCGACCTGGTCCGTGCGGCGAAAGCAGACGGGTTGCCGGTGACCTGCGAGGTCCTGCCCCATCATTTTCTGCTGACCGATGACGAGGTCGAGCGCCAGGGCTCGGCGGCGAAGATGGCGCCTCCGCTGCGCAGCACTACCGACGTGGAGGCGATGAGGGTCGGCCTCTCCGATGGCACGATCGATACGATCGCCACCGACCATGCTCCCCATACGGTGCAGGAGAAAGCCGAATCCCTGGCCGACGCCCCCTTCGGCATCGTCGGTCTGGAGACTGCGGTGGGACTGTCGATTACAACTCTGGTGGAGGGTGGGTGGCTCGATCTGCCGACACTGGTGGAGAAGTGGTCGTGGGCCCCTGCACGTATCCTCAACCTGCCCGGAGGCCGCCTGAGCCCCGGCGAGGTGGGGGACGTCACGGTTCTCGATCCCCAACGTCGCTGGACGGTCGACCCCGGTGATTTTCGGTCCATGGCGACAAACACGCCCTTCACCGGGTTCGACCTGGTGGGCCGTGCCGTGGCCACCATCGTCGGCGGTCGCATCGTCTACCGCGACGACACCCTGGGGCCGATTACCTGATGGGTGCGTCGAAGGCGTCCTCGATGTGCTCGATGTGGGGTGTTGCCCTCGACAGGTCGACGGCGACGACGTCGAAGCGAAACTCTGCGCCCACCCGCGCCTCGTCACCGGCTACGAAGCGCTCGATGTACTGAGCGGCCGCCCGTGCGATGCGTCGCTGCTTGGCCGCGTTCACCCGTTCCTCCGGCCGGCGTCGGCGGCGGGAGGTCTTCACCTCGACGAAGACGAAGCAGGTACCGCGGCACACGACCAAGTCGATCTCGCCGCCAGCCCCCCGGTAGCCTCGCGCCAGAATCTGGTAGCCCGCTCCCAGCAGATAGTTTGCGGCGGCCGCCTCTCCCAAGGCGCCTGTGCCCTCCTCGGCAACCTCCAGGTCCAGCTTCAGCTGGTCCCGTTGCACCAGCGGCTGAAACGAGCGCCGGTGCAGGAGGCACGGCCCCAGGCGGCGCAATCCCTCGTGGTGCTGGGCGCTAGCGTAGCCCTTGTTGCTGGCGAAACCGTAGCCTGGAAACTGGGCATCGAAGGCGACCATCATCGCGTCACGATGCTGCTTGGCGACGACGGAAGCGGCCGCGATCGACAGCGATCTGGCGTCGCCGTCGATGAGGGTCGTCTCGAGCAGGCCGCTCGCCGGTGCCCGGTTGCCGTCCACCAGGACACGGTCCGGCGGTGGTTGTATCGCCGCCAGGGCCAGACGCATGGCCTGCATCGACGCCTCGAGAATGTTGATACGATCGATCTCCTGGGCGTCGACGGCGGCCACCGACCAGTCTAGGGCAACGTCGATGATGCCCTCCCGCAGCCGCGCCCGGGTTTCGGCATCCAGCACCTTCGAGTCATCGAGCTCATCCAACCCCTCCGGATCCTCCGGAAGTACCACGGCAGCGGCGACCACGGGTCCAGCCAGGCAACCGCGGCCGACCTCATCGACGCCCGCCAGACGGAGGGCGCCTTCGGCCCGGAATCGATCCTCCAGATCCCGCATTCGCCGCGCTCGGCGCCGCTCGGACTGCCGGCTCCGCCAGCGCACGCGCTCGCGCACTGCAAGACGGCGTACGCCCGAGCGCTCGTCCTGCTCCAGCAAAGCCAGCAGGCGTCTGCCGGCACCGCCGCGCCGCGTCAGTGCTACCTGAATTTCGGCCACAGTCGCGCCCCGAATGCCCTCTGAGTCGAGTCTCACCGATCGTGTTGACAGCTTTGGAGGCCCTCGTATATTGCCAGCAGATACAAGCAGTTACGATATCCGCCGGTGCCCCGTCGGCTCTGCGAGTGCCCACTCCGCGAGGTGTCGGAGTCGGAACTTCCCGGGAAGTCGAAACTCCCTGGGGAGAAACTCCCCTGGGAGTCGGCGTCCTCATCCTGAAAGAGGCATCTGCCGTGCGTCATGTCATCACCCTTGTCATCGCCCTGTCCATGGTTAGTCCGCCGGCCCTGGTAGGCGCCCAGGAGTCGTGGGCTCCTGACACCCGCGTCTACCTCGAGGATGGAACCGTCGTGATGGGCCAGTTGCTTGAACGCAGCGCAGACCTCGTCATCGTGCGCGGCAACGACGGCGAGATCTTCACCTTCGAGCCCGAGCAGATCGATAAACTCGTCACCCTCGAGTCTCTGGGCAGCGAGGCGCGTACGGTGACAGTACGCGAGTTCCCCTACATCAGTTTTCTGGGTGGAACCGTCGCTTTCACTCTGATCTCGTGGCTGCAGTTCGACACTGCCAGTGAGCGCGACTCAGACGCCGACCTCAACGCGGAGAACGGCCTGATTCCCGCAGCCCGCGAGTTTGAGAAAAAAGCCGACCGGGCTCGCCTGTGGGGCTGGACTTCGGCGCTTCTGGCCGCCGGCAGTGCCGGCGTCGCCCTTGTCCCGAAAACGCGAACGAAGAAGATCTTCCCCGAGTTGTCCCTCGACGCCTCGGGGGATGCCCGATTGCAGCTAGTCTACCGTCACAGCTTCTAGAGAGGCAGCATCCAGCGCCGCTTCTGTCACGCCTTCCGCAGCCTGCTGATCTCTTCCGTCATCGCCTCGATCTTCATGTTCTGCAGCCGTACGATGTCGGCATAGATCCGCACGCGCTCATCCTGCCCTTCCAGCGTGCGCCGCAGACCCTCGACCTGGTCGAGAATCCCGTCGACTCCCTCTCCCGTCATCGGCGGCGGCGCGAAGGCGGCGGCGCTCTCTTTCAGTTCCGTCCAGCGGCCGTCGATCTGGTGGTCGAGTTCAGCCTCTTCTTCCGTAGTCGCTTTGCCGTGACGCGCCTGCCGCGACTCCTCATCCCACACCTTCTCAAAACGGGAATCGCTGACGACGGCGGTACCCTTCGGTGTACGGTGTTTCGATGTGTTGACGACCCACCATCCCACCGCAGCCAGCGCCAGCAGACCGATGCCGGCCAGGCCGACGGGCAGCCATGGAGTGTCGAACGTCAGGTCGCCGTCCTCTTCAGTGACGACCTTCGGCCTGGGTAGATCATCCAGCTCCGTGCCCCTGGGCAAAGGTGACTCTACAACAGCGTCCGATCTGGTATCGGCGAGTAGGTCATCTGCGCTATCAGCGGGCGCATCTGAGGTTTCCGGGACCGGGTCACCGCGGAACAGTGCCTGGTATTTTGCGGCACTGTCCGGTGCCGCCTGCAATCGGTGGATTTCGCCAAGGGTCAGGTAAACGTCCTTACGCCCCCCGGTCAGTTGCAGCGCCCGGTAGAGCTTCTGGAGGGCTTCGTCGTACTCACGCAGTTTGCGATGCCCCTGGGCGGCGTGAACGAGGGCGTTGACGTGGCTCGAGTCGACAGCAAGAACCTCGAGGAAGCTGTTGAGAGCCAGGGCGTGGTCACCCCCGGCCTCGTGCTGCAATCCTTCGGCGTAGGGATCTCGCTGCAGGGTGGCAAGCTCAGGCGTAACATTTTCTGCCGTTGGCTCTGGCGGGCTCGGCGACGAATCCGGGGCGACCGCTACCGCCGAGGGTTGTTCGTCGCGCAGATCCGCTGCCGTCTTGGCCCGTACGTATTGGCTCGACAGCCAGCCCTTGCGACCGTCCCGCAATTCTACGCGGGTCCAGCCACCACGCTGCGACAGCCTCGCCACCTCCTGCCCGCGGAACAACATCGTAACCGACGTGCTCGTCGACGCCGGTCCTGACCGCAGTCTCAGGCCCTCGCCGACGACGAGCAACCGCGGAGTCAGCAGCTGGGAGTGGATCCACCCGGGGGCTCCATCTGGCATCCGTACCTGCATCCACTGACCGACGCGACGCACCTCCACCACCTGTTCGCCCTGGCGCAGGACACCGACGCGGGGACTCTGTGTCGTCGCGTCCTCGCGCACGTTGACCTGCTCGCGGTCGACGGCGTATACCGACTGTCCCTCGACGGCTGCGGCAGACAGCAGGGCAGACAGCAGCAACGAACCGAAGCAGACCTTCACATTCACAACCCACCTCCCCGCGCCAGATGGCTCACGACGGCACGCAATCCCAGCAGATAGCTGTCGGCACCGAACCCTGCGATCTGGCCAAGACAGACAGGGGCGATGACCGAGTGGTGACGGAAGGCCTCCCGGGCGTGGACGTTGGACAGATGAACCTCGACCGTGGGCAGGCCGACGGTTGCCACCGCGTCTCTCAGGGCGATGCTGTAGTGGGTGAAGGCGCCGGGGTTGAAGACGATGCCTGAGTCGGAGTCGGAGGCTTCGTGAATCGCATCGACAAGGACTCCTTCGTGGTTCGACTGCACGCAGCGTACGCTGACGCCCAACGTCCCTGCTTCCGTCTGTACCCTTGCCTCGATCTGGTCCAGGGTCAGCGTGCCGTAGACGCCAGGCTCCCGCGTTCCGAGCCGGTTGAGGTTGGGGCCGTTGAGGACGAGGATGGTTTGGGACACTTCTCATGCTCCTTCTTCGTGTGTCACAGATTGGCGCGTAGCGGTGTCGAGTACGAGAGCGGACAACACGACTGCCGCCGTCTCTGCTCTCAAGGTTCGTTCCCCCCACGTAAAGGGACGGGCACCTCGTTCCTTCAGCGCCGTCCACTCGGTCGGTTCGAAGCCACCCTCCGGTCCGATGAACAACGCCACCGGCCCATCCCCCCCCTGGAGCGCGTCCGTGAGTGCCTCACCAGCCTGCGCGTCGGCGACGAGCAAGCGCCCGCATCGCCGGGCAAGCTCGTCGGTGGCGGTGGGCAGCTCGACAGGCTCGCCGATCCGGGGCACGCGGCTGCGGCCGCACTGCTTGGCAGCCGAGCGGGCCAGGCGACGCCAACGCTCGACGCGTTGGCCCTCGCGGTCCGGTCGGACAAGGCCGCGCTCCGTCAACATGGGAACGATGGACGCGACGCCCACCTCGGTTCCTTTTTCGACCACCAGGTCAAAACGGGATCCCTTCGGCACAGCCACCGCAAGGTGCAGGCAAACGGGACTCTCCCCCCACTCCGGGCGGCTCTCGACGATCTCGGCCTCGACTCTCTTCGGTGCCATCGACCCGACCCGAACACGGTAGGCGCATCCCACGCCATCGATCACATCGATCAAATCTCCCTCCCGGTGACGACGGACACGGACGTGGTGGGCCTCGTCGTCGACGAGTACGAGGCGATCCCCGTCGACGTCGGCTGGCTCGACGAAGAAGGCTCCTGACACCTTTAGGCCCGCGAGCGACAGCTGAACCAGTCACTCTTCGACCATGTACCATCTACTGTCAGCCCCTCCTCCCGGAGCCAGCCGAGAAAACGGTCTCGCTCCGTTTCCAGGAGCCCGGAGAACAACGCCGTCCCGCCAGTTGCCAGGCCAGCCACGATTCCGGGCAGCAGAGGTCGCACAAGATGGCTCTCGAGGTTGGCGACGATGAGATCGAAGATGTCCCCCTGTACCTCATCGATACTGCCGGTGAGCAGCCGCGTACGGGTGATGTCTTCGCCCAGGTTGGCGCGCAGGTTCGCATTGGCGTTGTCGATGACGACGGGGTCGATGTCGACGGCGGTGACATGGGTGGCACCGAGCCGCATCAGAGCGATGCTCAGCACGCCCGATCCGGCGCCGATATCGAGACATCGACATCCCTTACACGTCGAGTGCTCGACTGCCTCCAGCGCCAGCTGCGTCGACTCATGCCCTCCCGTGCCGAAGGCCATGGCTGGATCGATGCTGATCGCCATCTGCCCCGGGCTGGTTTCCACCGGGATCCACGGCGGATGCACGACGATGTTCTGAGTCGCCCACACGGGGCGATAGAACTGCTTCCACGTCTCGTTCCAGTCACGCTCGACCTCGATATCGCCGGCCACACTCTGCGAGCCGGCGGGCCACGATCCAGCCGCCTGCAGGCCCTGCACGAGCCCCTCGCTCAGCGCCTCGAGGTCGGCGGCGGGAGCTTCGAAGTAGACGCTGAGGCGGGTCGCCTCACCGGCCTCCTCCGCATGCACGCCGCAGCTACCCAAGTAAAAACACTCGGCGGCAATGTCATCGGCCACACTTCGGGGCACCACTAGCACGGCGAAAGGCCAGCAGCGCGCTGTGGCTGGCTCTGGTTCCGTGAATAAAACGTCGAGAGATTCGATGATTGTCGATCTGGAACAGCGGGGACGGAGTTTTGTGAGGGGCCCGTGGCTTCACCTGCTCGAAGATAGCCAGAGGTCGCCGACCCCAGCAAGCCTCAGGCGAAGCTCTCCACGACGCGTGTCAGAGCGCTGACGAGGGCCTCGGGGGGAGGCGGGCAGCCAGGTACGTACGAGTCGACGGGAATCACGACATCGGCACCACCGGGAACCTCTTCACTCACCCAGGCGCCGCCGGTGCAGGCACAAGAACCGAAGGCGATGACCCCCCTCGGCTCGTGCATGCTGTCGTAGAGTCGGCGCAGGTCCGGCGCCAGGGCGCGGGTTACGCGCCCGGCGACGACGAGGACGTCGGCCTGCGACGCATCGTAGACGAGTCGCGCGCCCATGCGCCCCAGGTCGTACCCGGGGCCAAAGGCGGCGGCCATGTCGGCAGCGCAGCAGGTCGTGCCGAAAGGCAGAATCCAGAGAGATCGACTTCGGGCCCATCCACGCATGGCCAATCTCAGGCGGCCAGCGCGGCCACGACCCCGCGGGCGATGGTCGCGAAAGCCGCTCCCCGGGGAGAATCGGGCTCTGCGAGCATCGTCGGCGTCCCTCTATCGCCACCCTCCCGGATGGCTTCATCGAGGGGGATCTCACCAAGAAAGTCGATGTCGAGGCGTTTCGCCGTCTGTCTACCGCCACCGTGACCGAAGATCTCGTGGCGCTCGTCGCAGTGAGGACAGAGGTAGTAGCTCATGTTTTCGACGAGGCCCAGGATGTCGACATCGACCTTGTCGAACATCGCCATGCCGCGCTCCACATCCTGTAGCGCGACACTCTGCGGCGTGGTGACGACGACGGCACCGCTGAGCGCGACCGCCTGCGTCAGGGTCAAAGGAATGTCGCCGGTGCCCGGAGGCATGTCGAGGAGGAGGATGTCGAGCTGCCCCCAGTCCACCTGCTGCAGGAACTGTTGCACAGCCTGCGCCAGCAGCGGCCCGCGCCAGATGACGGGAGCGTCCGGGCCAGCGAGGAATCCCATCGACATGAGTGCCATGCCGTGCGCGTGCAGGGGTTGGATGCGATCGCCGTCGTGGACTTCCGGCTCCTCACGTACACCGGTCAGAACCGGCAGACTCGGCCCGTAGATATCGGCGTCGAGCAGCCCCACGCGGGCACCGTCCCTGACCATGGACAGAGCCAGGTTCACCGCCACCGTCGATTTGCCGACACCGCCCTTGGCGGACGACACCGCCACCACGTTGGCGATGCCAGGAAGCGTCGTCGATTCCTCAGGAAGTGTGCGCGGAAACGCCATCGTCCGACACCACGTCAAAGAGATTCATGAAATTCTGAGCCATCAGGAAGCTTTGCGAGCTACCCGAACGCTTCCAGCATCCGGTCGAGGAAACCCTTGCCTTCCTTCTGCGCCCGAGTCTGCTGGATCTCGCCGAGCCGCTCGAACAGTTCGCGCTCCTCAGAACTGAGATGTGTCGGCGTCCAGACCATCAACTCGATCAGTTCATCGCCGTGGCCGCGACCATCGACGTCGGGAACACCTTTGCCACGCAAGCGAAAGACCTTCCCCGACTGCGTGCCCTCGGGAATCTTCATCCTCACCGCCCCGTGCAGGGTCTGCACCTCGACGTCGTCGCCGAGGGTGGCTTGACTGATCGTTACCGGGAACCGCAGCAGAATATCGTTGCCCTGCCGCGTGAACTGGTCGTGCTCCTTCTCCTCGATGATCACGAGGCAATCGCCTGCTGGGCCGCCACGCGGTCCGGCGTCCCCCTGGCCACGCAGGGGGATGTAGTTGCCCGTACTGACACCCGCCGGGATGCGCACTGTGATCGACGCCGTCTCGCGCACGCGGCCCTCCCCCGCGCACTCGCGGCAAGGGTCTGAGATCTTCCTGCCTTCGCCAGAGCAGGTCGGACAGGCGGTGACGGAGACGGACTGCCCAAAGAACGACCTCGACACCTGCTGCACCTGGCCCATGCCGTTGCAGGTGCCGCACGTCTGGGTTCCCGAGCCTGGGGCGGCGCCGGAGCCGTCGCACACCTCGCAGCGTTGCTGGCGTGTCAGGCTGATCTTCTTCTCGACTCCGTGTGCCACCTCCTCGAGGGTCAACTCGAGAGTGATGCGCAGGTCGCGGCCCTTTGGAGGCCCGGAGGGCCCGCGCCCCCGGCGGCCGCCGCCGCCAAACATGCCGCCGAGAAAATCGCCGAAGATATCCTCGAAGTCGGTGGCATGGGAGAAGTCCGACCACTGGAAGCCGCCCTGGCCGAAATTGCCCTGTACGGCAGCGTGACCAAAACGGTCGTACTTGGCGCGCTTGTCCTCATCACTGAGAACCTCATACGCCTCCGACGCTTCCTTAAACTTCTCCTCCGCCGCTTCGTTGTCGGGATTGCGGTCGGGATGGTACTTCAGCGCCAGCTTGCGATAGGCACCCTTGATCGCCGTCTCGTCAGCCCCCTTCTCCAGGCCGAGGACCTCGTAGTAGTCCCGCTTCTCCATTATGAAGGCCCTGCCTCGTCCGATGCAGGTCGCCGAACGGCGCCATATCGGCCGCATAGAGAATGGTGAGCGCAGCGAACCATTCTCGCAAACGACTCGAAGGGCGGCGCTGGATACGCGATCATCTCTGACAAACCCATCATACGTGGGGGCATCGTCCGACGTTCCTCATTTTTTACCCTTCGAGTCGTCGTCCTCGTCGACAACCTCGAAGTCAGCATCCACCGCGCCGCCGTCGTCCTGTGCCTCCGTCGGGTCGGCCTGGGCACCGTCCCCAGCGGCCTGCTGCTCGGCAGCCTTGTCGACGTCAGCGTAGACGGCCTCGGCGAGTTTGTGGGAGGTCTCCTGCAGCTTGGTCACCGCCGCCTCGAGCCCGGTGAGGTCGTCCTCCTCCAGGGCTTTCTTGG
>JAYZCA010000026.1:0-6130 GCA_036339235.1 Candidatus Latescibacterota bacterium
TGTGGGCTCACCGGCTGCAGGCGGCGAAACAGCGCCAGATAACCGGGTTCATCGGCAGCAGGTCGTGTCAGGCCGTGCCGGACCAGGCGCTCGGTCAGCACCTCCACCCGGGACAGACGGACGGCACTCACCTCAGCGTGAGGCGCGCGACGGTCAGCGTTTCGTAGGCCGACTCGGCACCGCGCTCATACAGGCAGAGGACTTCGCCACCTTTGACGACAGCCAGGTCGCTGTAGGCGGCGGGGCCCTCGTAGAGGCTGCGCAGCAACGCCCACGAACGGCCGCCGTCCTGTGTGATGCGCAGGGTAAGGTTGCGGCGCGCTTCGGTGCTGGCCGGGTTGGCGAACAGGGCGCGATCCGATGGCAGAGTGCCATCGACGCCGGGAAGGCTGACGAGGCTTCCCTGGCAGATCGGTTCTGGCAGACCATCCTCCCAGATCCTTTGTGCGAAGCTGTCGCCACCGTCGGTGCTGCGGGCGCTGGCGCGCCGTTTCTCGCCGCGGTAGTTGCGGCAGTTGATGTAGAGCGACTCGTCCGCCGTCTCGATCACAGCACACTCGTTGGTGCCGACCTCGACGATGCCGCCGATGCGCCAGTTGTCACCACCGTCGTCGCTGACGATGGCATGGGAATGGTAGGGATCTGTCTGCCTGTCGAAGTTCACTCCCACCATGTGATCGCAAGGCACCAGGAGCCTGCCGCTGGCCAGTTGAATACCGTGCGTGGGGCCGGTGGCGTACCAGGTCCATGACGGATCCTTCGTCGTCGCCGTGATCTCCCGCGGCTCTGCCCAGGTCAGACCGTCATCTTTCGAATGCGTCAGCCACACGGTGCGCGGCGCCTTCCCCTCGGTGATCATCCCCTCGGGGCCGGCGGCGAGATTCTTACAGAACGGCAGCCAGATGGTCCCCGTATTGCGGTCGACCACCGGACAGGGATTGCCGCAGGTCATGTCCGCTTCGGTGACGATGACCTGAGTGGCGCTCCACGTGTGGCCGCCGTCATCGCTGCGTCGCAAAAGCAGATCGATCTGACCGCTGTCGGAAGAGCTGTCGAGCCGGCCTTCGCAGAAGGCGAGTACGATACCTTCGGTGGTCACCGCCAGAGCCGGGATGCGGTAGGTGTGGTAACCACCCTCGCCGCTGACGAACAGCTCCTCCTGCTCCAGATTCGTGATCTCCAATGGCTACTCCTCTCCCTCCTCCTCGGGCAACATGACGAAACGTGCGTAGTTCGTCGTGTCGAACCACGCTGCCGCCCGCCGAACGACGTCTGGTGTCAGGCCTTCGACGATGGAGTCGTCGAGGATGAGCAGAGGGTCGACCTCATGCTTGTCGACCCACTCCAGCAGGCTCAGCCACCAGCCGTTTTCCTTCAGACTCACCTCGCGCTCGCGCCTGCGGATTTCCCGGACTTTATCGGTATAGGTCGAGTCGAGGCCAATGGCGCGCAGACTGTCTATCTGCTCGAACACGACGGCGGTCAGCTCGTCGACGCGTTCGGGATCACAACCGAAGCTGACGCTGAGACGGTAGCTGCCGGTGGGGTAACGGGACGGCCGGGCGCGGACGCCGACGCCGTAGGTGCCCCCCAGGTCCTCGCGCAGGATCTCTCGCAGCTTGATCTGGAAGGTCTCCGCCATCAGACCGATCTGTAGCCGGTCCTCGCGGTTGTCGAAGTCGAATGGGCCGGTGAAGATGATCTGCGTACTCGCCTTCGGCTCGATGCCGCGGCGCATGATTCTTGTCACCACGCCGGTGGGTGGCTTCTTGTCGACGTCCCTCCAGGTCTCGCCCCGCCGCAACGCCGGCAGACTCGCCAGGTAACGTTCCACCAGAGGTCCGATACCCTCCGGTGTCAGATTGCCGACGAAGAAGAAGGTAAAGTCCGATGCATCGGCGAAGCGGTCGCGGAAGACCTTCATCGAGGTCTCCAGGTCGAGTTCGTCGAGCATCTCTTCTGACCAGGGCCGGGCGCGGAAGTGGTGCTGGGCCATCGTCACCTGCACCGTGTCGCCGTAGGCCGTCTCCGGGCGCGAGCCACGGTTCTCGATCATCGCTCGCAGGCGCTTGCGCAGGGAGGCGAAGGCGATGCTGTCCGTCCGCGTTGCGGTAAAGTATCCGTGAATCATCTGGAACATCGTCTCCGCATCCTGCGGTGACGCCGCCCCCGACAGACCTTCGTGCAGTTCGCTGACAAAGGGGCTGACCCGAACGACGCGGCCACTCATCCACTTCATCATGCCCACCTGGTCGAAGTTCCCGAGCCCGCCCTGGGTGACGACCGTCGACGCGGTGGCGGCGGCGATGTAGTCCTTGTCCTCTACCAGCGAGTGCCCCCCCGGACTGTATGACGAGAACAGGATCTCATCGTTCTTGAAGTCCGTGGGTTTGAGGAACACGTGAGCGCCGTTCGACAGCTCCCACACGGTGACCCCGAGTTCGGGGATCTCGCGTTGCCCGACGATGGAACCGGGTGTCGGTTCGTTCGCCAGCAGCGGCAGATCTTCGCCCTGATCGACGTACGCGTCGACCTCGGCGCCGGCGACGACTTCGAATGTGGTAAGCAGATCCGCTTCCGTCGGCACGCCGACGCCCTCCTTCTCGGGAGCGTTGACGGTGATGACGCGGCTTTCCTCCCCCGCCCACGACTGCGCCAGCTCGTTGACCTCGCCCAGCGCGATCGTCGGCAACAGCTCGCTATAGAGCTCGTACTCCCGTTCGATGCCGGGAATCGGTTCGGCCTCCAGCAGGTGACGGACGTACTCGGAGGCGAACCCATCGGACTGCAGCTTGTCGCGTTCGCGCCAGGCCTGTTCTATGCCGCGCAGCATCTGTTTCTTCTGCCGCGCCAGTTCCGTGCCCGTGAATCCGTGTCGGGCGACGCGTGCCGCTTCGGTGAGCAGGGCATCGAGGCCACGCTCGAATCCGTTGTTCTCGACGGCGGCGCCGAGCACGAGGAATTCCTTTGTACGCACCGACAGACCGATCCCGGAATAGGCCCCCAGGAAGGGTGGATCGGCCTCGACCGTGAGCTCGTAGAATCGGCGGTTGAGCATGCCGTGGTAGAGCCCCTCCATCAGGCTGTACCGGTAAGCCCTCGCCGTCTGCGGCTCCGACACGTCCTGCTTGTGGTAGACGAAGACCGTGTTCCGCGTCGCCTCCGGGTCCGTGGCGATAGCGAAGAGCGTCTCCTCGTGATCGGGCACGGGAGATTCGGGACGCACCGTAGGCGTCTCCGGCTTCGGCACGCGCCCGAGGTACTCGACGATGAGGCTCTCCACGTAGGCCGGCTCGAAGTCCCCCACCGCGACGAAACCCATCAGATCGGGACGGTACCACTTGTCGTAAAACCCTCTCAGGGTCTCGTGCTGGAAGGTGTCGAGCACGGCCTTCTGCCCGATCGGGATCCGCTGTGCGTACTTCGAGTCGGCGAACAACGCCGGCAGCTGTTCGTGGAGCATGCGCGTGTCGGCGCCCTGCCCGCGACGCCATTCCTCGATGACGACGCCCCGCTCCTTGTCGATCTCCTCCGCTTCGAAGGTCACACCGTGCGCCCAGTCTTCGAAAATCTGGAAGGCCGTCTCCATGATCTCGGTAGAGTCGGTGGGGACGGTGAGTTTGTAGACGGTCTCATCAAAGCTGGTGTGGGCGTTGAGGTCGGCGCCGATACGCAGACCGACACGTTCGAGATAGTCCCACAGTTCCTGTTTGGCGAAGTTTCGTGTGCCGTTGAACGCCATGTGCTCGACGAAATGGGCCAGCCCCTGCTCCTGGTCGGTCTCCAGGATCGACCCTACGTCGAGAGCCAGACGCAGAACGGCCCGATTTTCGGGCTTGGAGTTGGCGCGGATGACATAGCGCATGCCATTGTCGAGGACGCCGGTGACAACGTCGGGATCGATGCTGAGAGTTCGGTCCAGCTCACTGGTCGCCTCGGGTGCGGGAACCAGCGCCTTCGGTGCGCAGCCACACAGGGAGGCCAGCAGCAGGGCCGGCAGGATTCGGAAGACGCTCTTAAGGTGAGGCGGCATGGAGTCGGCCCTTCGTCTTGTTGGTGTCGCTCGTCGGGAAGGATCCCTAAGCTGGCTAACATTCTGGCGCATAGCAATCCGATGGGCTTCATTGTCCGCCATGAGTGACGCGGGTGAATTCCGGGTATGGGCGCTGGGCTGCACGCACGTTGGTACGGACCTGAGACAATCCGGGCGCCAGAGTCTGACCGAGGCCATTCGACAGGCGGAAAACGGAGGCGACGGAGGTGGTCCGCCGTTTGACTGGGATATCGCCCTGCACCTGGGGGATCTGTCCGGCAGTCAGACCGCTCCCGACGACGAGGAAGGGGAAGAGGTGGTCCGGCAGTTCGGCGCCTCGACCAGGCATCCGCGGGAGCACTTCTACAACCTGATCGGCAACCACGACGCCTCAGGACCGGACGAGGAGTGCCAGTGGTGGTTCCGCAAGTGGGTGGATCCTGAGGGCCTGCAGACGGAACATTCAGGCGTCGAGGCTGACAGGCGTCCCTATCCCATCACAGGCACCTGGGAGCGTTACTATTTCCGCGTCGGCAACCTGCTGTTTTTGCTGATGAGCGACCGCAACGACGGGGGACCGCCGGTGGGTCGCGCCCTGCGGGGCGGTTACCCCGCCGGCGCCGTCACAGGAGAAACCTTTCGCTGGTGGACCCAGCAGGTCGAGGCTCACACCGACTGCGTCATCGTCACCGCGCACCATCATATGTTGAAGGAGACCACCGTCGCCTCGGGGCCCTGGGAGGGATTCCGCAAGGATGACGACGGCAGCTGGAAGTCCCACTACCACGGGTACTTTGCCGACGGCGGTCCGGAGGGTGCATCTTATCTCTACTTCGTCGACGGCCAACCAGACGCGCAGGCCTTCGAGGGGTACCTCGAAGCGCATGAGGGCGCCACCGACTTCTGGCTCGGCGCCCATACTCACACTCACCCCGACGATACCCACGGCGGCCGTTCCCACGTGGAGCGCAAGTGGGGGACCACCTTCGTCAACTGCGCCTCGGCGTCGAAATATCACGCCGGTCGCACGACCATGCCCATGAGCCGACTCTTTACTTTCACCGAAGGCAGCGACGAGGTGCGCATCGAGTGTTACCTGCACACTTCGGACCACGCCCCTCAAGGCTGGTACGCCCCGGCGGCGCGCACCGTGAAAATCCGCGCGCCCTTCCGGCGATGAAGACTTCTCCGGCACCGGAGCCTCCGGCCTTCGCCGACCTGGAGAAGCGGCGTTTCGGGAGCACGGGGATGACGCCGACGCCGCTGGGATTGGGCTGGGCCTATTTCGGCGGCGACAAGAGCTCTGACGAAGAGACGATCGCGGGCACGCGCCGCGCCATCGAGTTGGGTATCGACTACGTCGACACCTCTCCACTCTACGGGGAGAGTGAGCGTCGCATCGGACTGGCGCTGGCCGACGGCTGGCGTGATCGAGTCTACCTGCAGACGAAGACCGGTACTCACCCCACCCGAAGGGGCGACTATTCAGCGGCGGCGACACGATAGAGTGTGGAAAACTCGCTGAAACTGCTGGGAACCGACTACCTCGACTCCGTGCTCATCCACGACCCGGAAGACATCGAGGTCCCGTTGGCAAAGGATCACGCGCTGGAAGAGTTGCTGCGATTGAAGGAACAGGGCATCGTTCGCCATGTCGGTCTCGGCGTGCGCGATCATGCCTTGCATCGGCGCGCCATGGCCACGGAGCACATCGACATCGTCCTGACCTATCTCGACTATACCCTCATCGCACAGTCAGCCGCTCAGGGTGTATTCCCCGATGCCCGCCGTCACAGAACGGCAGTGATACCTGCCAGTGTCTTCGGCATGGGACAGCTACTCATGGCAGGCGCGGTACCACATCTTGAGCCAGCCGCCGCATCGACGCCCGCCACTTGTCGGCGTCGTCCCAGTCGTGGGCGATCATCAGCAGTGTGCCGAAGCCGCCTGTATCGCCATGCAGTGCCCGCAGCTGCTCGGTGACCGAGTCGGTGTCCCCCAGGATGCAGAGTTCCTGCAGGCAGTAATCCGGTGTGACATCGGCGTCGGCCATGGCGGGATCCCGCTTCATCAGCGGCAGCTGCCCGAGGGAGCCGA
>JAYZCA010000027.1:0-10776 GCA_036339235.1 Candidatus Latescibacterota bacterium
CACCCCAGCACGGCGGTTCGTGTGCAGGCAACAACCGTACTCAGCCACGTGCTGGCGCGGCAGTTCGAGTAAGCGGGTACTCGAGCTAGGAGTTCGTCGTCGCCGGGGCTTTCCACCGGTAGTCGGTGCCCTCGGCGACGCCGTGCCTGCGGATCAGATCGCCGACCTTGGCGCCTGCCTCAGCCTCTTGGCGGATGGTGATGATCGGTTCCTCGGTGTATTGCTTCCGCTTCATGCCTGGCCAACACGCTAGGCTGGTGAACTCTCATTGACAATGGTCCAGTTTCAGGGGAGCAGGTCATAGGCGCAATCTGGCATGAGGGGCCGAACTCCCATGTTGTTCGTGAAGCACGTCACTAGGGGGCTATCTCACGCACCTTCCATCGGGTGCGTAGGAAGTTCGTCTTCTGCATGAACTACCCAATTTGATGGAGCGTGTCAGTCCCCCACCGCTCCCGTTGTTTCCTGATGATGTTCGCGTCTTCCAGTTCATAGGCGAATCTCAACTTCACACTGCATCGAATCCTCTTGGGATCAACCCGGAACCCGCTCGCCTCCGCTGCGAGGAAATCAAACTCGAACTGGCTTTCCTTTGCCTCGTCCACCTCGTTTGGGTTGAATCTTCTATACTCACAGAACCGGAGGGCCTCACGGACATAGAGATTGATCTCGTCTGTGAGAATCCCCTTCTCACGAAGCTGAGACAAGACTGCATCCTCTAGGGCGCCACTGACCTCAGAATAGTGCTCCCATATGGCCTGAACCCGATGAGTTAGCAATTCATTCTGACCGTAATCGCCAGAGATGAACATCTCGATGTCGCCCTTCTCTGTCACATCGTCCAGGTCCTCTAGATTGTCGAACAACTTGATCTTTGTGCCATGAATGAATTTCTCGAGCAGTTGAGCGAGGCACTCACGCTGCGTGAAATACCGCTCTTGGAGGCCTACGCTCCACATGCACGGCGATAGCCACCGCACCGTTGTGGGCGCTCAGGGGGACAGCGAGAAGGAGGAGGAGGACTATTCTTGGTTGCATTGCGGCAATGGTGCTGCTCTGAGAGGGGTGGCGCGAACCCTCACCAAAGGCCAGGGGGCGTTTCCTTGGGGCAAATATCGCCTATCGTCGCTGGGATAGGTCATAGGTTGGAGAAGGGTCTTCGACGAAAGATTGCACCAAGTCGTCTACCATCCTGTCAGCAGCAGAGAGATCCCACTCCAAGCCCAAAAAACCGCGTATGGAGGCGACTTCAGCCCCCTGTGAGCGGATCTACCAGCTACCGGAACGCGTCCGCCCCGAGTCGCCGGGAAACGGGCCCGTCAACGGGCAGGCCTGCGTCCACATGGCTGAGCGGCAGGTCGTGACGGACGCCCCCCAGGAACGCGCCGGTGAAGCGGTGTGCGCCTCCGGAGCCCCCGGGTAGGTCCCCGAAGACAGGTTTGGCGCTGAGGGAGCGCCACTGTCCTGCGTGACCGTCGAGCAAGACCTTGTCATCCAGCTGGACGCGAACCCGGGTGCGCATCTTCTCCGCCTCGGAGGCGTTGAAGCTCGACCAGTACGGATGCTCGACCGGTGGGTACAGCGATCCGAATTCCACGAGCAGTGTGTGTGGCACGGCCGCGTCGACCGTCATCGGGACGGACTCCGCCCGCAGGGCGTCGCCTCGATGGTAACCGACGACAACGTGCGTCGGGCTCGATCGGCGCAGGTAGACAACGTTGGTGAAAGGAGCCCTGCCGGTGGAAATCAACACCTCCTCCCTCTCCGGCGGTATGTCAGCAGGCAGCATCAGCTCCAGTTCGAGGCGCTCGATGAACGACGCCGGCGACCACCCCACGTGCAAGGCCAGCGTATTGGCCAACAGGGTGATGCGGGACAGGAGCGGCGCCGATCGCCTGGGCGACATGGCGCACGTGGCGAGGAACGTCGACACGAAGCTCAGAACCAGCAGCCCGATCCACACGCCGCGGAAGGCACGGCGATAGACGGTGGCCCGCCGCCAGCGATCCTCCCCGAGGAGCAGACCAATCACCGCCAGCAGCGCGAGGGTGGGGGCCAGATCCCATGCATACCGCAGTACGACACCAAAGAGAAACATCGACAGGGTGGTCAGGACGGAGAAGAACCCGGTGGCCAGTACGACCACCAGCTTGCGCAGTCCGCACACACGCAACGCCAACGGTGAGAGGGCGACCACACACAGAATCGGCAGCAATGGGAACAGCCCGAAGACGTTCTCGGACCCACGACCCGAGAGCGAATTCGTCCAAGCTGACGGGAATAGGAAGGGGAAGTAGTCCGTCGTCGCAGGTGGCGCCAAGAGATACATGGCCACGCTGGAAGGAAGGTGACGGAGGGAGAAGAGTTCCGAGAGCGGAGGCTGTCCACCTAGCTGGTAGCGCGTGCCGAACTCGAAGGGGCTGTCGAAGCGCAAATCGTTGAGGAGGAGGAGGAGGAGGACGCAGGCCATCGCGGGTATCACCGCGCACCCCGCCAACAACCTGAACAACGGACGCCGCCACGTGCTCCGAATGTCCCACAGGGCCACGAGAAGGACGGGTGAGACCACGATCCAGATGGGGCGGGCGGCAACCGCGAGACCAACGGCCAAGCTGGCGATCGCCAGTGGGACCGCACGGAGCGCCGGCGGTCGCCAGAGGGCCACGGCCAGTTGCCACCAAGCCAACGAACTGAAGGTGTAGGCTGCCGCGATCGAGACTTCGTAGACCGATGGTCGATGCAGGACGACGGTAGCGAAGTTGGCCACGCCCACCACCAGCAATGCGGAGATTCGAACGGTCGGCCCCGTTCGAGGGTAGAACCGGCGCACGACGAGCAACAGGAGCATGGAGGCGAACAGCCAGCCGGCGAGCGTGAGTGCCCACGCTGCCCAAGCGGTGTCTAGGCCGTGCCCCGTCAGTAATCTCCATGGCAGGAAAGCCACCAGGGCCGGCGTCGGCCCCCAGTACATGTACAGCCGGCCCCCGTAGAGGCTGAGATCGTGGATCCCCGCCTCACCGGCATACCGGAATGGCTTGTTGGCCGTCGGGTCGTAGGGATCCGGCAGCACCAGCAGGCCCTCGGGTACAGGAAGGGGGAGATCGAGGCGGCCCTGCAGCCAGCCCTCGACCATCAGCGGGAAGTACTCGTGTGCCGCATACTGGATGTTGTCACCCGGAGACGGGTCGGGCATGACGGCCCAGCCCCAAAAGCCGCTGAATCCGGCGCCAACCAGCAGCAGCGCGATGAGATCAGCGCGGCGCCCACGGGTCACCCTGTCCGCTGGTACGACGAGGTCGACCATCATCACCTCATCACACCAACTTGCCGTTCTGAGCCAGATTTCTGACCGCCTGCCACACCTGGTCCTCGGCCAGTCCAAGACACTCTTCGATCTCCTGGGATGAGATAGGACTTTCTTTACTACCGTCGGCGATCATGTCGAAAACTTGCCGCGTGTCCGGACTTGCGAGGCGGTGCTCCTCCTCATTCATCTCCGATGCCAGTTCACAGTCACCGGCCAGGAATCGACGCCTTTCTTCGGCGCTGAACTGCTCGCAGAACTTGGAGTTTACTACTTCGATAAGCTGGTCAATTTTCTCTTTTCAATCAGCCGTTGGATATCTGAGTAGACCCGATCTATAGAGTAGTCTCTACGTTTCCGCTCCCTTCCCGCCGACCCGTAACCGGCGAAGAACCAGCACAGGCCCAGCTCCTCTGTTGGCCAGTATTTCGCCAGTACTTCCAGTTCCTCTCCCACTGGCACGAACTCCGGGTACTCTTGATCGTCGTCGTAGTCGGGCATCTTTGCCTCACCAGACAATCGGGCTTCAGACATCAGATACCTCCTCATGGAGAGCGACAACGCGGCGCTCAGGATAACATCAAGCCTCGGCACTGCATCGATCAACTCTTTGGCACGTCCGACGCTGACAGTGTAACTCAGGTGACGGCCGCGTCGTTGGGCAGCCCCAAGGCGGCTCGCCGCTGACCAGAGTTGCCGGTTGTGGGCGGCGGGCTTCGTATCTTAGCCCACCCACGTCACCGTCATCGCTCACCCGTTCACCTGACAGCCCGCCCCCTCGGGGGCGGGCACCGCGGGAAACACGACCTGCTCACCGCCTGCTTTCTGGCCCTCGTTCTGGTCGGCTGCTCCGGCTCAACCCCGGAGGGACCGCGTCTACTTCCCGCGTTTCACGACGTGGCTGCCGACGTCGGTATCGACTTCGTCCATGAGCGCGGCGCTCGAGGTGACTACCACTACCCGGAAACCTTCGGTGCCGGCGCCGCCTGGCTCGATTTCGACGCCGATGGCTGGCTCGACCTCTACCTGGTGAACGGCGGCGATCTGGAGGCCGGCCCGTCCCTCACCGGCGCCAACCAGCTGTGGCGCAATACCGGGGCCCAGGGACACCTAGGCCTCGTCGATGTGACGACCTCCACCGGGGCTGGCGAACCTGGCTACGGGATGGGCGTGTGTGCCGCTGATATCGAAGCCGACGGCGACCTCGACATCTTCGTGACCAACGTCGGCGCCAACGCGCTGCTCGTGCAGTCGGGCGGGCGCTTCGCCGACGCGGCACCCGCCGCCCGTGCCGCCGATCCCCGCTGGGGGACGGGGGCTGCCTTCTTCGACGCCGACCTCGACGGCGATCTGGACCTGGCCGTCATCAACTACGTGCCCTTCGACCTCGACGACAACGCTGACTGCCGACGCGGCTCGGTACGGACTTACTGCGACCCGGAGAGTTACGAACCTGCGGCGGACATTCTCTACCGCAACGACAGTGATGACGGCGGGCCTCGTCTGACGGATGTCACGTCCAAGGCGGGATTCACCGGCCTCGGACGTGGCCTCGGCCTGGCACTGACCGATGTCGACCTGGACGGCGACACGGATATCTTCATCGCCAACGACGGCACCACCAATCTCCTCTATCGCAACGACACGTCTCAGGGTGGCCGCATCCATTTCGCGGAGGTTGGCCTGCAGGCAGGCGTGCAGTTCAACCTGGACGGGCGCGCCGAAGCGGGCATGGGAACGGACTTCGGTGACGTCGATGGCGATGGTTGGCCCGACCTGGTGGTGGCCAACTTCTCGCGTGAGACCAACACTCTCTACCGCCACACGGGCACCGGCCTGGTTTATGTGGACGACACGATCCGCCACGGCCTGGCGCAGGCCAGCTTCATGCCTCTCGGCTTCGGCGCCGCCTGGTTCGACGCCGACGCCGACGGCGATCTCGACCTGGCGGTGGCCAACGGCCATGTCCTCGACCGCGCCGCCGACATCGATGACGCAGGCTCGTACGAGCAGCCGGACCAGTTATTCCTCTACGACGGCGATGGATTCGTGGACCATTCTCCTCGTCTCGGCCAGGCCTGGTCGCAGCCGCGCGTCTCCCGGGCGCTGGTCCCCGGCGACTTCGACAACGACGGCGACGAAGACCTGCTCATCACCGCATCGGGGGGGGCGCCGCGCCTGCTGCGCAACGATCTGGAGGGCGGTAGCTGGTTGACTCTGCGTCTGCACTCGCACGCCGCCGGCAACCGACATGCTCTCGGCGCCCGCATCGTCATCGACACAGGCCAAAGCGTCCTCCACCGGCAGATGCACGGCGGCGGCAGCTACCTGGCGGGTCGGCCCCCTCGCGTCCACGTCGGGCTCGGGACATCGATCTCGGCGCGCGTCACCGTGTACTGGCCAGGAGGGGGAGTCGAGGGGTGGACTTTGTCAGCCGGTGACCATGACCTGGTCCAGGGGCAGGCACCCTGACGGATGTGGGTGGCCCAACAGAAACGAGCCCGTCCCCCTTCATGATTGGGGGGGCGGGCTCGCCGCGGAGTGAATGACCCTTACCTGCTACTGGCTGTACTGCCCCACGTTGGCGATACCGCCGGGCTGGGTCAGGGCGTAGACGATGAGGTTTACGCCGAACTGCAGACCGCGTTCGCGTGCGTCGGCCTGCGGGTCGCCCCAGTACCAGCTGATGTTGAGGTCCGAAAATACGACGGCGACGCGACCGCGAATCTCGAGCATCTCCAGGTCGAAGACGTTGCCTCCCGGAGCCCCACCCTTGGGCGGACCGTCGGAGAAGTCGTAGAAACTGTAGTACAGCGGATGACTCTTCGACACTCGCTGCCAACGCGAGCCCTCGGTGCCCAACACGGCTCGGTCCCGCATGAGTTCCTTGAACTGACGGTCGAAGATCGTACCCTCCACTCCGGCGTTGGCACCGGCAAGGCTGCCTTCCGAGTCGGCCTTGCGGATCTCTTCAGCGTAGAGGAAACCGCCCTCTTTGAGATACTCTCCCAGGTTCTCCTTCTCCGTGTCTGAGAACTGGAAGATCGCCGTGTTGCCCGTCATGTAGAGAAAGGGCTGCTTGAAAATCGTGGCATCGCTGAGGCGCAGGGTTGTGCCCTCGATGCGGGCGTTGATCTGCGTATGGTCACGCATGTAGCGCATCAGCTCTTCCACTGCCGTGGGAAAGCGGTCCAGGTTCTTATCCGCCAGGTCGTAGTCTATGACACTCATATTGAAGAACCCCCGGATGGCTTTCTTGTCATCCGGATCCTGAATTAGGATCGCCTGGTAACGACCGAAATCCAGGTCTCCCACATTGAGCAGCTCTGTTTTGAGGCTGAGGGCCTCCTGCACAGGCGCGGCTACATCTGAGAGCGCGATCATTTCGACGTCATCGAAGTCCAACTGCTCCGCCTTGGCTCCCGAGAACGTGCCGAGAATCTGAGTGCCCGGCAGCACGGCACCGAGCAGGTCGGAACCGACGGCGCTGACATCGGCGATGGCGTTGATGTCAGATGGCAACTCCGGCGGCGCCAGCGACGCCAGCATCTCCATCTGCACCTCAGAGATCTCCGGCTTCTTGGCGAGATCGAAATTCTTCTCGAGAATCGGCGGCGGCGCCTGGAAGCGAATCAGCTTCTGCTCCTCGACCTCAACCCCCAGTTGAGAGTAGTAGGCAACAGTCCAGCCGATGGCCAGGAATCCCAAGGCCAAACCCAATGCGGCGAAGAGCTGCAGACGACGCCCCTGAGTCGAACGCCACAACACGAAGACGAGCCCGAGAACGACGAAGCCGGTGAGTATAACCGCCGCCTTGATCGAGAAGAACCCGACGATGACGATATGCAGGAAAACTGCGGCCCCGAAGGCGCCATATAGGATTTTCTTTTTTTCTTCCACGGTCTGTTACCCTGTCCCGGTGAGTCGGAGTGCGGCCGGTGGCCTTATCTGCCGCGGTTCGGCTCGGTGGCGATGATCTGGTCGACGACGCCCACCTGCCGGGCGATGTCCATGATCTGCACGATCTGTCCGTGGGTGGCGCGTTCGTCGCCCTGGATGATGATCATCGTCGTGTTGTCGAGCAACTGCCGCTTTTCCTGAATCTTGTCCTTCAGATTGGAGAAGGTGACGGTCTGGTGGTTCAACTTCATGTTGCCGTCCTGGTCCACCACGATGAACAGGTTCTCCTTCTCAGGAGCCTGCGCCTCTTCGGCTTCAGGCAACTTGATATCGAGTCCGGGGGTGACGGCGAACACGGCCGTCACCATGAAGAAGATGAGGAGCTGGAACACGATATCGATCATCGGCGTCAGGTCCGGGCTCTCGCCGAGACCTTTTTCCTCTTTCTTAGCCATCTGTCAGAGTCTCCTTGGGATGATTGGGAATCCGATCAGGCGGCCTTGGTGCTCGACCAGCGACGCAGGAGGGCGTCGACGAAGCCGTGACCATAAGGCTCGAACTGGGTTGCCCGGGCTTCGGCACGCATGCTGAAGTAGGTGTAGATCGCCAGGGCCGGAACGGCGATAACCAGACCCGTAACCGTCGTGATCAGAGCCTCCGAGATACCGGCGGCGACGATCGTCGGCTCGCCGAGACCTTTCTCAGCGATCCCCTCGAAGGCTCCGATCATGCCGTTCACCGTGCCCAGCAGTCCGAGGAGGACGACGGAGTTGGCCACGAACTGAATGACTGACAGGTAACGCTCGAGGTAGATGTCGGCGACCCGCTCGACGGTGCCGTTCATCTCGACGCGCATTTCCTCGATGCTGCGCTGCTCGCGAGACACATGCTCGAAGCGCTGGATGGTCTCTGCGTAGACTTCGCCCTCCAATTTGCCCAAGTCGCCGCAGTACTCGCGCAACTGGTCGAAAGAGGCACCGGAGTCGATCCGGCTCGTCAGGTCATTGGTGACCTCCGACAACTCTTCCTCGGAACGCAAGCGGGCGTAGGTAAAGACACGTTCGAGGAAGAAGGCCAGGGAAATAATCGACCACAGGCCCAAAGGCCACATAAACGGTCCGCCGTCAGCAAAAAAATCGAGCATCGCTCATCCCTCCCTAAAGGTCGGTTTTCAAAGCTGTCTGATGTATCACGTGGTTAGGCAATGTCGGTACGCGTCGGTTCATGTTGGTGGAGTGCTACAGGACCCGGGCCTCCTCCAACTGCTGCAACTGCTGTCGTGAGAAATCCACCTGGGACGAAAAGCGCCTGTTCTCGCCGTACTTGGCCACGACCTTCTGGAACTCTACCGCCGCTTTGCGGTACTCCTCCTGCGCCATGTAGGCCGAGGCGATGTTCACCACCGCATTCACCGCCTGGTTGCTCTCCGGGAAGCGTTCGACGACGTCCGCAAAGATCACAATCGCCTCGTCGTAACTCTGGGCGTCAAACAACGCCTCGCCCCTGGCGTAGACCTCGTAGGCCTCGATCTCGGACAGGTGTCCGAGCAACACCCTGGCCTTGCGGGGCAGGGAGCGATCCTTGGCTTTCAAGCTCTCCTGTGGAAAGTTGTCCAGGAACTTCTGATAGCTGGCCGTAGCCAAGTCATACTGGTGGTCACCATAATAATAGTCACCCAAGGTGAACTGGCTGGCAGCTCCGTAGTCCCCGCCCGGGTGCTCCGCGACAATGCGTTCGAAGAGAGGAAGCGCGTCGGCGCGCGTGTACTCGTCCTCGATGTCAGACAGATGGATGATCGCCCAGGCTTTGTTGTAGAGTGCGTCGTCTACCCAGTCAGATCTGGGATACTTCCCGAGTACGGTGTCGTACTTCTCCATGGCCTCGTGGAAAATCCTGGCCTTTTCCGCCGAAGAGACGCCCTGGGCGAGGTTGAAAATGGCCTCGCCGGAACGGAACAGTGCCTGAGCGGCGAAATCGGAGCCCGGATGTTTGGTCTGCAACTCCTGGAAGACCTCGCTCGCCAGGCGCCACTTGCCCATGCGGTAGACGGCGAAAGCGCCGTAGTAATAGGCGTAGACCGCCTTTTCATCGTCGGGATAAACTGTGTAGTACTTCTCGAAGGCCTCGGCCATCCGCGGCAGATACTGAACGTTGCCGCCGCCGGACAATTTGTTGTATGTGGCGCCGATCTGGAACTGTGCGTTGCGGGCCCAGCCGATCTGCGGATAGTTGTCGACGATCGTCTGATATGTCTGCACCGCCTTGGCCAGCTCAGCGCCGCGGAAGTAGGCGTTGCCCTGTACGAACAGGGCGTTGGCGATGTCGTCGGCATCGACGGCGACGTCGAGCAGCTGCTTCGACGCTTCGACGCTGCGGTCATACTGCCCGAGGCGGAAGTAGACGCTGGCGAGGCGGATCAGCACGCGGACACGATCCTCCTGCGTATCCAGGCGCGACAACATCCCCTCGTAGGTGCGGACCGCCTCCTGTGGATCCTGCTTCTCGGCCATCGAGATCATCTGCAGCTGGGCGTTGCGCGCCAGGACCTCGTCGCCTGAGTCGATAACCTTATTCAGCAACACGCGCGCCTGCGCATCCTGTCCCAGGGCAGCATGGGACAGGGCCTTGGCGAACTCGACCTTGAGCGTCATGCTCGCCGGCAGGTTGTGCTCGAGAAGCCACTCATAGTCGACCAGAGCTCTGGCGAAGCGGTTGGCCTTGTGATAGGCCAGGGCCCGACCATAGTGAGCGTCTCGGATGATCTCCGTTTCGCCGTATTCGTCGATCACCTTCGTGTAGCGATTGACGGCGTCCACGTAGTGGTCATTGTTGAGGTCGAGCTGAGCGATCTGGTAGTGTGCCGTCGCCTCGAGGAGGCGATCACCGGTGACGCCGGCCAGCAGTTCGTCGAGCAGCTGGCGGCCTTCCTCCGATCGCCCGGCGGCGATGTGGATGTTGGCGGCTTCGATCAGCGATGCCACGTAGACCTCACGCGCCGCGCGACCCACCCTTGAGAACGCGGCGATCGCGTCGGCGTCATTCCCTTGCTGCTTGTACAACAGACCCAGGCCGTAATTGGCGTCGGCGGCATGTTTCGTATCGCCGTAATTCTCGTCGATTGCGCGGTACGCCTCGACGGCGTCATCGAAGCGCTGCTGCTCGGTGTTGACCCTTCCGATTCGAAGCAGGCACAGAGGCGCCTGGTCGGATCGTGGGAAGTCGTCGACGACGCGGCTGTAAAGGACGATCGCCGTTTCATGGTCGCCGAGCTTTTCGGACGACCATCCGGCGCTGTACAGAGAGTTGGCGCGCAGACTCGTCTCGCTGTCAGGATACATCGAATCAACAGCCGAATACTCGACGCGCGCCGCCTCGTAGTCGCCGGCGAAGTAGCGAGCCTCGCCCTTGTTATACTGGGCGATCGGGGGATAACCGGTGTCCGAATAGAGCGCGATGACCTGATTGTAGGCGACGTAGGCGTCTTCGAAGCGTTTCCACTCCATGTAGTTGTCGCCGAGGCGCATCTGCACCTTCGCCTTGTAGAACCGCTCTTCCGCTGTCTCCTGGGCGGC
>JAYZCA010000028.1:0-8759 GCA_036339235.1 Candidatus Latescibacterota bacterium
AGAACGACGAGACCGGCGGGACCGAGGCGATCCCGCCGGTCTTTGTTGTAATCTCTTGACATCGGCAGGCTCGGTCTATAAGGTTCTGCCATCCCCACGGTCGGCCCTCAGGGGTTGGCCAAAACCGGGATGACGATAGGCCGCCTCGTATCGCCATTCTGGAAAGTCAGACGGGCCTCAGCTTTCTCCTCCGTCTGACAGTTCTCCCTAAGCAGGGAGCCCTCCCCAGGGCTCCCTGCTTTTTGTTACAGGTACTGCATCTACGCTGCAGCGCGTGTAACGCATCCCTGTACTTTTCTGGGCTCATGCTCCTCTACGCTACAGCGCGCTGTGCTGTACTTCTGCACTTTTTTGGGCTCATGCTTTCCAACGTTACGGCGCGCTGTGCTGTATCCTGCACTTCTCTGGGCTCATGCGCTCTTGCCGCTACAACGCGTTGAAGTGTACTCTGCATTTCTCCTGGCTCAGTCTTCTACCCTCCGCAGTTTCGTCCGACATCCGGTGGCAGCTACGGCTCCGGTGACTTTTACTATCGCTCAAAGACACAACGCTACCGAAGGGGATTGGAACATGCGGCGCCGCCCGAATATTCTGTGGATCTGTACCGACGAGCAGCGCTGGGATACGATCCACGCCCTCGGCAATCCGCACATTCACACTCCGCACGTCGATCGCCTGGTGCATGAGGGCGTCGCTTTCACCCACACGTTTTGCCAGAGTCCGATCTGCACCGCTAGCCGCTCCAGCTTTCTCACCGGCATGTACCCGTCGTCGGTGCATGGCTGCTGCAACGGCAACGAACGCTGGCCGGAGGCGGCGCCGTTGGTGACGCGGCTGCTGGCTGACGCCGGGTACGACTGCGGACTGGCTGGGAAGCTGCATCTGGCCGGCGCCCATGGCCGGATCGAACCGCGCGGCGACGATGGCTACCGGGTCTTTCACTGGAGCCACGACCCACGCGACCAGTGGCCCGAAGGTCACGGCTACGCGGACTGGGTGCATGAACAGGGGCACAGTCTGCAGGACTTCAACGAGAGTCCGCTGGACGTACCTCCCCAGATGCATCAGACGGCGTGGTGCGCAGATCGCGCCATCGAGTTCATGGAACAGGAGCGTGGTGAGACGCCGTGGCTGATGAGCGTCAATCCCTTCGACCCGCACCCGCCGCTGGATCCGCCGCGAGAGTACCTCGAGCGGTATCAATCAGATCAACTGCCCGGCTACGCGGTGGGCGACGGAGATGTGGCGCATCACGCACGTTTCGCCGACGTCGACTTCGGCATACCCGACAAGCCGCTCGACCTGGAACTTCGCCAGCAGATGCAGGCGGCCTATTTCGCCATGATCACCCTGATCGACGACAACGTGGGGCGTATGCTGGACAGCCTCGAGCGTAACGGTCAGCGGCAGGACACGATCGTCATCTTCACCTCCGACCACGGCGACATGGTGGGAGAGCACAGCCTGCGTGGCAAAGGCAGCCGCTTCTACGAGCCCCTGGTGCGCGTGCCCCTCGTCGTCTCGTGGCCGGGATGTTACCGCGCTGGACTGGTGAGCGACGCGCTGGTGGAGCTGACCGACATCGCACCAACGCTGCTGGCCGATGCGGGGGCGACGGTGCCGCCGCGAATGCAGGGCCGATCGCTGTCCGCGTTGCTGCGCGGCGACGCGGAGCCCGGGAGGCACCGGGATTTCGTACGCAGTGAGTTCTTCCACGCCCTCAGCCCCGTGGGCCGTACTCATATCCACGGTACCTACGCCACGATGTACCGTGATCAACGCTACAAACTCTGCGTCTATCATGGTCTGGAGGCCGGCGAACTCTTCGACCTAGAGACCGACCCCGGGGAGTTCGATAACCTGTGGGACGAGGACAGTGCGCAAGGACTGCGCTTCGACCTGATGAAGAAGAGCTTCGACGCCCTGGCTTTTGCCACCGATATCGGCACGCCGCACGTAACGCAGTTCTGACCTACACCGCATGACGGGAGACAGGATGGTTCGTATCGCACAGTACGGTACGGGGCACGGCCACGCCGCGGGCAAGATGCGCTCGATGCAGCAGAACCCCGATGTCGAGTTCGCCGGTGTTTTCGAGCCGGATGCCCAGCGACGCGCCGCCGCCACGAAGGGGGCTTTCGCGGATGTCACCTGGTTCGAAAGCGAGGCGGAGATGCTCGGCGACGAGTCGATCGTCGCCATCGCCTCCGAAGGTCGCAACGACGAGAGCCTGGCACAGACGGAGGCCATCGTCGCCGCCGGCAAGCACGTGTGGTACGACAAACCCGCCGGCAATGACTGGAAGCACGTGCAGCGGGTGTTCGCGGCAGCCAAGGAGAGCACCGTCCACATCCAGATGGGTTACATGCTGCGCTACCACGAGAGTTTCCGGCAGGTCGCCGAGTGGGCGCGGTCCGGTTTCCTCGGCGACGTGTTCTCCGTGCGCGCCCACATGTCGACTTTTCTCACTCCCCCAGCGCAACAGGCCATCGCCGACTGCCACGACGGTGGCATCCTCTATGACCTGTCCGGGCACATGCTCGACCAGATCGTGTGGATGCTCGGCCGACCGGTCAGCGTGACATCCTTTCTGCGCAACGACTCAGGACAGGTGGCTGCCTTCAAGGACAACTGCCTCGGTGTTTACGAGTTCGAGACAGCCATCGCCACCGTCGACATCGCCGCCATCGAAACGCGTCCCATGGCGCGCCGCTTCGAGGTGTACGGGACGAAGGGGTCCGCCATCATCCTCGAGCCCTTCGAGCCCGGCAACCGCATCCGCCTGTGCCTCGACGAGGCGCGTGACGGGTATGAGGAGGGAGAGCAGCTGATCGAGATGACAACGCGGGGTCGGCAGGAGTGCTACGACGCCGAGCTGGTGGACTTCATCGGCGTCGTACGCGACGGCAGGGAGCCGATCCGCGATCTCGACCACGAGCTGCTCGTACAGGAGACGATCCTGCGCGCCGCCGGGGAGTTGAGAGGGTGAGCGCGGCGCGGGGTCAGCCGCCCGGCAGCGCGATGCTGTCGAAGAAGGCCTCCGGAAGGGCGATAAAGTCGTCGATGCCGGCATGGGCCAGTTCTGCGGCCTGACGCACCCGGGCCGGTACACCACGGGTGATGGCGATGCGCCACATGCCGGCGGTACTGGCAGCTTGAAGCCCGGGCAACGAGTCCTCGAAGACCAGGCAGGACGCGGGTGGTACGTCAAGTCGTCGAGCCGCCAGCAGGTAGCTCTCGGGATCCGGCTTGGAACGGCTGTACTGGTCGCAGCTGGTGTAGCCCGTGCAGATCTGCCGCAGGCCGGAGCGCTCGAGGAGGAGTTCGACGGAGCGCGCTTCACTGCCGGTGACGATCGTCGCGGCATCGGGAAAGACACGTGCGGCGGCAGCGAAAGCCACGACGGCGCCGGGGATGAGATCCGGCGGCCGGCTCTCAAATACCACATGAAAACGCGCCTCGATGTCAGCGGCGAGGCTGAGGCTGTCGGTGGCCAGTGTGGGGAACAACTCCAACAGCCTGTCGGCGACCCCGTTCCACGCGACGCCGTGGAACTGCACCAGATCCAATCCCTCCACGTCGATTCCCCGTTCCGGCAGCAGGGCGAGCAGCGCCTGCTCCGTGAGGAGCTCGGAGTCGACGAGGGTACCATCCATATCGAACAGGACGGCTCTGATGTTGTTGAATGGGTAACTCACTGTAGAATCATGGCTTACGGTTTTGCGGTTGTATCGTCATCCCTCAAACACCCCTCAATCTCTGACGGAATCGTGACAAGAGTATAGAAGATAGGTGTGCGCGCCTACGTCTAGAAGTGGTGACCTGCCCCCGGGTTCTGGACCACTCATCAAGAGCAGTTTCTGTGAAAGAGCGGTGTGCCGGTGGCAAACTGCTGCGGGGTGAGGTTTTTTCAGTGACTGTGAAGTCGTACGGTGTTGTAGTCCCGGCGCCAAGCGTTGAGGATGCGCCTGGCATCCTCGACGCTGGTAAACCAGTGTTCGTTGAGGCACTCATCGCGGAGCTTGCCATTGAAGCTCTCGACGTACGGGTTTTGGGTCGGTTTTCCGGGAGCGATGAAGTCGATACGCACTCCGTGCTGGTAGGCCCACTCGTCGAGGGCCTTGCCTGTGAACTCGGGCCCGTTGTCTACCAGCAGGGCCTCGGGTTTGCCATGGTGTGAAACGAGCTGCTCGAGTACGCGACAGACAGGATGATCTCGCGTTCGGCGGCGAAGATTCCGGCGGCCAGGCAGCGCCGACTGAAGTCGTCGAGCACGTTGAGGACTCGAAGGCGGCGACGAGCTGCAACAGAGCCTCGCCCAGGTCAGCGAGGTTCTCGAGGAGATGGTCCGCTCCGAGGAAAATCAGAAAGCCGGTGTGAGCGATAGTTGAGCAGGCACCCGGAGTGGGACTATGATTGAGTCCTCATGCATGGAGTCGCTCTCGATCTACTGATCCTGCTGGCTGGAGTCTGGCTGGTAGCGGTCACCCTGCGTCCGCTGGGACTGCCGACGGTGATGGGCGAGCTCATCGTGGGGGTGCTGGTAGGGCCGGCGGTGTTTGGTCTGATAGAGCCCGACGACGCCATCGGGTTGCTGGCCGAGATCGGCATCTTCTTTCTCATGTTCCACGCCGGGGTGGAGACCCAGCCCCACGAGTTCTTCGATGCCCTGAAACGCTCCATCTGGGTAGCCGTGGTGGGGGCGGCGGTCCCTTTCGCCGTCAGCTTCAGCCTGGCCCTGAGCTTCGGCCTCGGCTACGTGGGCGCTACCTTCGTGGGGCTGACGATGACGGCCACTGCGGTGGTGATCACCCTCAAGAGCCTCAAGGACCTGGGGCTTGCCAATACTCGCGTGGCCCGGATCATCATCGCTAGCTGTGTCATCGACGATCTGCTCACCCTCGTGTTCTTCGGTCTCGTCGTCGGCGTGCTCACGGGCGGCACTTTCGAGCCCGTCGCCATCGCCATCACCCTGGGCAAGGTGATCGGGTTCTTCGCCGTGGCCCTGTTGCTGGCGACCTACGTTTACCCTCGTCTCTCTCTGCCCTTCCGGTCCGAAGGCGGCAAGGGCTTCACCTTCGTCCTGCTCACCGCCTTCGCCGCTGGCCTCTTCGCCGAGGCTATCGGTCTGCACATGATTCTGGGAGCCTACCTGGCGGGGCTGTTCTTCGAGGAGAGTGTTGCTCACCCGAATCTGGTCAAGATCGTCACGGATCGTACCTACGGGATCGCCTATTCCTTCCTTGGGCCCATCTTCTTCATGTCCCTGGGTTTTTCCATCACCTTCGACATCAGCGCCGCGCAGGTCGGGTTCGTCGTCCTGCTCACCACGGTGGTCATCGTCGGCCAGATCGTGAGTGCCGGCGGCATGGCGTTGCGCATGGGCCTGCCCAAGTGGGAGGCTCTCACGGTAGGTGTCGGCATGTGCGGACGCGCCGAGAT
Organism: Candidatus Latescibacterota bacterium; assembly: GCA_036339235.1. Taxonomy (GTDB): domain Bacteria; phylum Latescibacterota; class UBA2968; order UBA8231; family UBA8231; genus UBA8231. The sequence continues at coordinate 5,443 of JAYZCA010000028.1, forward strand.
GGCCTTCATCCTGGCCTCTCTGGCGTTGGCCCAGGGGGCGATAGACCCGGCGGTCTTTACCATCCTCATCCTTACCGCCTTCCTGCTGAACCTGTTTACGCCTATGGCGCTCAAGGGGTGCGCTGTACTGCTCGAAGGCCGCGCCGCTCGCCAGGAAGGCGCCACCCGCGGCGTGGTGCAGATCGACAAGTTCATCACCCCTCTCGTGGAGGATCAACACGAGGGTGAGCTGCCGCGAACTCTTCCCGAGGTGGAGGGGCGTGTTGTCATCTACGGGTACGGTCCAGAGGTGGATCCCCTGATGAAAGAACTCGAGAGCCGCGGTGAGCCGACGGTCGTCATCGAGGAGGATGAAGCCGTCGCCCGTCGGCTGCAGGCCCGGGGCGAACAGGTCGTCAATGTGTCTCTGGCCGACGAGGAGCTGGACTTGAGGCAGTTGTCAGGCGCTCGTGCAGTCGTTCTCAACGGCCAAGACGACCACAATGCCATGCTCGCCCTGGGGGCTCGCGAACAGGGGTTTGGCGGGCCCATCATCGCCATGGTGGACGAACCCAGCCGGCGCGCCCCAATGATGCTGTCCGGAGCGACGGCCGCCTTTACTCCCAACCACGTGCTGGCGGCGGTCATCGCGGTGCGCGCCAGCGCCAGGATCGGACCCCGTGTGGCGGGCGCACAACCGCTGAATCAGCTACTTGAGGTGGCCGAGATCCGTGTGCACGATGCCAGTCCCCTCTGCGACAAGACTCTGGCCGAGACCCGTATCCGCACGCAGACCGGCGCCCATATCGTCGGTCAGTGGCTGGACGACTCTCTCGACTCTCCACCCGGGGCCCACGACAAACTCCGTCCAGGCGCGATTCTCGTGGCGGCGGGGTCCCCGGAGAGTATCCGGCGGCTCAACGACTGGCTGCGGCCTATCAGCCAGGAGGGCCCCCTGGTTGTGGCGGGGTCAGGGGATGTGGGTCGGAAACTTGTCGAGATCCTCCATGGAGCCGGAGAGGAGACCTGCGTCATCGACGCGGTTGAAGGGCCCGGTGTTGATGTCGTGGGCGACATCCTCGATCGCGAAGTCCTCGAGAGCGCGCCGGTGGCCGGCGCCCGCGCCGTCATTCTCACATACGATACGGACAGCACCACCCTGCTGGTGGCGGCCGTGGTCCGTGACTACGCCCCCGATGTCCCCATTATCGCCGCTGTCTCCGTCGTCGAAAACGTGGGCCGCATCCAGCGGGCCGGCGCCGATTTCGCGCTCTCCGTCGGCCAGGTGGCGGGGCAGATACTGGCGCACCACGTCCTGGGGGAGACGGTCTCGCACCAGCCCCGGATCAAGCTGATGAAACTGCAACCCGGCCGGCTTTCCGGCCGCAATCCTCACGAAGCCCACATCCGGGAGCGCACCGGCTGTTCGGTCGTGGCCGTCGAGCGAAGCGGCCAGGTTCTCATGGACATTCCTGATGAATTCATCCTCGCCGCCGACGACTCGGTGTACGTCTGCGGCACCGCCGCCGCGTTCAACCGCTACTACGAAGAGTATCCCCAATCACAGCCGTGATGTTTACTCTGACGCTGCGAGATTCTCCACCAGAGCACTCAAGCGGACGATTTCGCGTCCCTGGCGCAAGAGGACGACAAACATCAGGACCAGGCCAATGACCAGTCCGACACCGCCGGCAAAGGCCATGTGCCCCAGGGAGGCCGGGACGCCGGGGTCTTTCAGGGCATACAGCGAAGCAGGGATGGCGAGGAGCATCGGCCCACCAGTGATCAGCGGTGGGATGAGGTAGGGGAGGATGCTCCTTTTGGTGGATGTGCCGTCTCCAGCCTGCTCGTTGTCCTGCCTACGCCTTCGAGTGAGCAGGACCAGCAGGAATCCTACGACCGTAATCACCGCATATCCCAGAAATTCCATGAGGACCTCCGGTATGTATGCAACTCAGGTTTTGAGGTTGTCCTGTTTCGATGGCCAGTGTGGTAGTATAGGTAGCCGTCGATGACGCCGGAACAACGCTACTGGTTCGACCTCACCGGGTATCTGCACATTCGGAACGCCATGTCAGCCGCTGAATTGACGGCGGCGCAGGAAGCGGCGCAGCGGTACATCGACACCCCGCCGGAAGAACTACCTGCCGGGTTCGGCGTGGATGGCAAGCGCTACCTGCACGGTTTCGCTTTTGACAAGGCGCTGGAAAGGCTCGCCTTCCACCCGTCGATCTGGCCGATCATCAAGGAGTTCACCAACGATCGTCCCCGCCTGATCAGCGGCACTTTGCAGGTAAACATGCCCGGCGTCCCGGACGATGCCCTGCACCTGCATTGCGCCCGCGAGTCCTATGGCTTCGAGAGCAGCCGTGTCGAAGCACATGACGGCAGGCTGTTCTGTGACAACTTCGCTGTTTTTCCCTATCTAGATGATGTCTTTCCCGGCGACGGCGGTCTGCTGGCTCTGACCGGTTCGCACAAAGCCCAGTTCCAGCGCCCTCCGGAGATGTATAACGATGGTGACATGAATTTGGACGAGGCGCCCGAGGGTATCGTCAACATCACGCCGAGGGCGGGGGACATGGTGATCATTACCGAGTCCCTAACCCATGGTGCTCTCGCCTGGCGTCCGACAGACCGGATGCGCCGAATCCTCGTGTTGCGCTACCATCCGCAGACCCAGGGGCAGAGCGGGGCGATCCCCGAGGAAGTGGCCCTTCGCCTATCGCCGGAGACGGCGGAACTGATCTCGCCGGCGGGACCGATGGACGTCAAGGACATCGTCAATCGCGATGTCGTCGAACTGAGCTGACCAGCACAGGAGTGTAGATGACTCGATTCGAGGGGTTGGTCCCGGCGACGATCACACCGATGACAGAGGCCGGGGAAGTCTACGAGGAAGGATTCCGCCGGGTCCTCGACCTCAATATAGACGCCGGCGTACACGGCTTCTGGGTCGCCGGCGGGACCGGCGAAAGTGTGCTCCTCGATGATGAGGAGAACAGACGTCTGGCCTGCATCGCCGCCGAGCAGGTGTCGGGGCGCGGCATCGTCATCATGCACGTGGGCGCACCGACCACGGCGCGCGCCGCGGCCCTCGCAGAACACGCTGCCGGTGCAGGTGTGGACGCGATCTGCTGCGTACCGCCCTTCTTCTACCGCCGCACGGATGACGAGATCGTCGAGCACTACCGGGTCGTGGCTGCCGCCGCCGACCTGCCTCTGTTCGTGTACAATCTGCCTGGCATGACGGGGGTGGAAATCACCGTCGACCTCATGCACCGGATTCAGGATGTCGTACCGCAGCTGATCGGCCTGAAACATTCCTCATCCATCTT
>JAYZCA010000029.1:0-15244 GCA_036339235.1 Candidatus Latescibacterota bacterium
AGGTTGTGCAACTCGCGGCTCAGGTCCAGACCATCGGTCTCGGCCTGAATCTCCATCTCCTCAATGCGCTTCTCGAGGGTGACGATGGGGCGCTCGAAGTCGAGGTGGGAACTGCTCTCAGTCATCGGCTCTTCTCGGCGGAGGGTGGGATCGGCACTCCCAGTCTACAGACACCGTCCCCTGGCTTCTTCTTCACACCAGTTTCTCGAGGGCGGCGGTTATGCGATCCATGGCCATCTGCAGATTCTGCATCGACGTGGCATACGACAGACGTATGTGGTCTCTTGTGCCGAAACCGCTGCCAGGCACACAGGCAACCCGTGCCTCTTCGAGAAGGTAGTCGCACAGTTCGCCGCTGCCCTCGATCGGGCGGCCGCCGGCGGCGCTGTGTCCGAAATAACTCGACAGGTCCGGATACACGTAGAAGGCCCCCAGCGGCAGGTCACAGTGTACGCCGTCGAGAGCGTTGAGGCGCTCCACCATGAAGCGACGTCGCTTGTCGTATTCGACGCGCATCGTCTCGACCATGTCCTGGGGACCGTTCAGAGCCTCGACAGCGGCCTTCTGTGAGATCGACGACGGGTGTGATACGGTCTGGCTCTGCGCCTTGTCCATCAGGTCGACGACGTCACGGGGGCCGGCGGCGTAGCCGATACGCCATCCCGTCATGGCGTAGGTCTTCGACACGCCGTTGACGACGATCGTCCTCGCCTTCAACTTGGGGCTGATCTGTGCCATCGACACGTGCTCGGCACCGTCGTAGATCAGCTTCTCGTAGATCTCGTCGGCGAGAATGTAGAGATCGTGCTCCAGGGCTACCTCACCGAGAGCGGCCATCTCGTCGCGCGTGTAGACGGCCCCGCTCGGATTCGACGGACTGTTGAGCAGGAGCATCCGCGTCTTCGGTGTGATGGCGTCCCGCAATTGGTCGGGTGTCAGCTTCAGGCCGCTTTCCGGCGTCGTCTCGACGACCACCGGGGCTCCGCCAACCAGCCTGGGTTGCTCGGTGAAGGTCACCCAGTACGGCGTGGGGATGATCATCTCGTCGCCGGGATTGATCACCGCCGCAACGGCGAGGGCCAGGGAGTGCTTGGCACCGTTGTTGACGATGATCTCCTCGGGCGAGTACTGCAGGCCGTTGTCGTGAGCGAACTTGTGACAGACCGCTTCTTTCAGCTCGAGGATACCCGACGGCGGCGACGTGTACTTGGTGAAGCCCTCATCGAGGGCGCGCTTGGCAGCGTCCTTTATGTGTTCGGGCGTGTCGAAGTCGGGCTCGCCTGCGGACAGGGCGATCACGTCGACACCTTCCCGGCGCAGGGCGGCGGCTTTGGCCGTGATCGCCATGGTCGGCGACGGCGCCACGCTCTGGATATATCCTGACAGTTTCTGGTTCATGGTTCCGGCCTGGCGTCGTGGCTATGTCGTGTATTCGGCGTTGAGGCGCACGTACTCGTAGGTCAGGTCGCAGGTGAAGATCTCTATGCACGCCGATCCCGACTTCAGGTCGACGTCGATGTCGATCTCCTTCGCTTTCATGGCCTCGCTGAGGGCGCCGTCTTCGAAGGGGATCCCCTTCCCCTTTCCGTAGATCGGTGTGCCACAGAGCGATACCTCCACCGTGTCCTGGTCGAGATCGACGCCGGAGTATCCCACGGCGCAGAGGATGCGCCCCCAGTTCGGGTCGTTGCCGAAGACGGCCGTCTTCACCAGGTTGGAATTGGCCACCGACAGTCCAACCTGACGTGCCTCGGCCTCCGTCCGTCCTCCGGTAACTCGGATCGTGATCAGCTTCGTCGCGCCCTCGCCGTCAGCGGCCATGGCCATCGCCATTCTCCGGCATACATGTTCCATGGCCTGCGCCAGCGTTTCGAAGGCCTGCGGCGACGGGTCATTTCCCGTGTCGATGCCGCCCATGGCGGCGCCGTTGGCCAGCACGATGACGGTGTCGCTCGTACTCATGTCGCCGTCGATGGTGCAACAGTTGAAGCTGCGACCCACGGCGCGCACGAGCAATTGCTGCAGTTGTCCGGGGGGCACGGCGGCGTCCGTCGTTACCACCGAGAGCATGGTGGCCATGTTCGGCGCGATCATCGCCGCCCCCTTGGCGACGGCACCGACGATGACCGTAGACCCGTCGAGGTCGACCTCGACGGCGGTATGTTTGGCGACGGTGTCCGTCGTCATCATCGCCTCTGCCGCCTCGGGGCCGCCGTCATCTCTGAGTGCGGCGACCACGGTAGGGATGCCGCTCTCGATGAGATCCATCGGCAGAGGCACGCCGATGATCCCCGTTGAGCAGGCCAGAACATCCTCGGCCTGCAGGCCAAGCTGCTGTGCCGTCGCGGCGCACATACGCTGGGAGTCGGCACGGCCGCTGTCTCCGTTGCAGACGTTGGCGATGCCGCTGTTGATGACAACCGCCCGGGCATGGCCGTCGGCCAGATGCTGGCGACACACGCCGATGGGGGCGCCCTGGACGCGGTTCGTCGTGTACACGGCGGCACCCGTCGCCGGCTCATCCGACACCATCAGGGCCAGGTCCCTCTTCCCCGAGGGTTTGATCCCGGCCACGATTCCTGCCGCCCGGAAGCCGCGAGGTGAAGTGACGCTCCCCCCTTCGATCTCCTTCATGCGGTTGCCGCTTTGCCCGACTGGACCAGGCTCGCTTCCATGGCCTCGCGCATCAGCTTGACATGCAGGCTGTCGGCCAGGGCGATCCAGCTGGCCTCGATGATGTTCTCAGACACGCCCACGGTGCCCCAGACATCGGTCCCGTCTGAGGACTCGATCAGCACGCGTACACGCGCCGCCGTGCCGTCGCTGCTCGACATGACCCTCACCTTGTAGTCCTCCAGGTGCACCGCCTTCAGGCTCGGGAACACGGCCTCCAGTGCCTTGCGCAGGGCGCGATCCATGGCGTTGACCGGGCCGTCCCCCTCGCCGACGGTATGGTAGATCTCCCCGTCGACTTCGACCTTGACGATCGCCTCGGCTACCTCGCCTCCCTCATCGTCGGCATTCTTGCGGCTCGACACGTGAAAACTGAGGGGCCTGAACAGATCCTGGTAGAGGCCCATCGTGCGCCGTGCGAGCAGCTCGAATGACCCTTCCGCCGCCTCGAACTGATATCCCTCATACTCGAGGCGCTTAACCTCATTGAGCACCGCAGAGACGGCGGGATCCTTCTTGTTCAGCGCGGGGAAGTGCCGTTCCAGCTTGGCCACTACCGTGCTGCCACCTGATTGATCGGAGACCAGATAGCGCCGCTGGTTGCCCGTCACCTGCGGGTCCTCGTGCTCGTAGCAACGGGGATTCTTGGTCATGGCGTCGATGTGTACGCCCCCTTTGTGGGCGTAGGCGCTCTCGCCGACAAAGGGCTGTCGGTGGTCGTGGGCGATGTTGGCTGTCTCGCTCAGGAACCTCGAGAAGTCCATCAGATCCGCGACCTTGTCGCGGCCGATCGTCTTGCGGCCCAGCTTCAATTCGAGGACGGGAATCGCGGTGCACAGATTGGCATTGCCGCAGCGCTCGCCGTAGCCGTTGAACGTGCCGTGCACCTGGATGGCGCCGAGCTCGACGGCGGCGATCGTATTGGCCACGCCCATACCGGCGTCGTTGTGGGCGTGAATGCCGAGGGGAACACTGACCGCCTGCGCCGCAGCCGCCCACATCCGCTGCAGGTCCGCGGGCAACGTGCCACCGTTTGTGTCGCACAGCACGACGATACGGGCACCGCCGCGCTCGGCGGCAAGCAGCGTCTCCAGGGCATAATCAGCGTCGGCCTTGTACCCATCGAAGAAATGCTCGGCGTCGTAGGTGACCTCGCAGCCTTCGGACACCAGATAGGACACGGAGTCCTCGATGAGAGTCACGTTGGCGTCCCGCGTGGTCTTGAGAACCTCGGTGACGTGCAGATCCCAGCTCTTCCCGAAAATGGTGACACTCGATGTGCCCGCCTTCAACAGTGTGTTAAGTGTCGCGTCGTCCTCCGGAGCGTTGGCGGCGCGCCGCGTACTGCCGAAGGCGGTCACCTTGGCCCGCAGGTCCAGGGTCCGCACCTGTTCGAAGAAGGCCAGGTCCTTCGGGTTCGTCGGATTCGGCCAGCCGCCTTCGATATAGTGCACACCGAGCTCATCCAGGCGCTTGGCAATCTCCAGCTTGTCCTGCAGCGAGTAGGTAATCCCCTCCGCCTGCGCTCCATCTCGAAGCGTGGAGTCATAGATCTCTACGATATCGCTCATGACAAGCTCCTTACTTGATACCCTGGACTCAATGTGACCCAATTGCTTCGACGACAAGATCCCCCACCTCGGTGGTCGAATAACCCATCTGTCCGGCGCCCATACCCTTCATCTTCTGCAGCGTCGAGACGATGGCGTCCTCGAGAACTCTCGCCCCTTCGTGCTCACCCAGCGTGTCGATCATCAACTGACAGGCGCCGATGGCGGCCATGGGGTTGATCACGTTCTGGCCGGTGTATTTCGGCGCCGACCCGCCGATGGGCTCGAACATCGATACACCCTCGGGGTTGATGTTGCCGCCGGCGGCGATCCCCATGCCGCCCTGGATCATGGCGCCCAGGTCGGTGATGATGTCGCCGAACATGTTGTCTGTGACGATGACGTCGAACCACTCCGGGTTCTTCACCATCCACATACATATGGCGTCAACGTGGGCGTAGTCGCGCTTGATGTCACCGTAGTCAGCGTCCCCTACCTCGTTGAAAGCGCGTTCCCACAGATCGAAAGCGTAGGTGAGCACGTTCGTCTTGCCGCACAGAGTCAGGGTGTTGTCCCTGTTGCGCCGACGGGTGTACTCGAAAGCGTAGCGCAGGCAGCGCTCCACGCCCTTGCGCGTGTTGATCGATTCCTGCACGGCAACTTCATCCGGCGTGCCCTTCTTCAGGTTGCCGCCGGCACCGGCGTAAAGGCCCTCCGTGTTCTCGCGCACGACGACGAAGTCGATGTCCTTGGGCTCCTTGCCCACCAGCGGCGTCGGAACATTCTGGTAGAGTTTGACCGGGCGCAGGTTGATGTACTGGTCCAGCTCGAAGCGCAGCCGCAGGAGGATCCCCTTCTCGAGAATGCCTGGTTTCACATCGGGATGGCCGATGGCGCCGAGGAAGATCGCGTCGAACTGGCGCAATTCATCCACCGCCGTGTCGGGCAGCACTTCGCCGGTGCGCATGTAGCGCTCTCCTCCGAAGTCGAACGTCTCCGTCTCGTATTGGAAGCCCACCTTGCTGGCCACCGCCTCCAGTGTTTTCAGTCCCTCTGCAACTACCTCGGGTCCCGTCCCGTCGCCGGGCAGGATCGCGATCTTGTACGCCACGTGAATTTCCCTTTCTACCTTCTCCTGTATGATTTTGTCGCTCAAAAGCCGTTGATGTAGGGCAGGCGGGCCGCCGTGGCTCCGATGACAGATGGGTCGTCGAGCAACTGCCCGAGGGCGTCCCAACTGCCGTCAAGGAACTGCTGGCGTGCACCGGCGGGGACGGCAGCGGCGATTTGATCGCCGCCAAATCGCACCTGCTGGGCATCGATGTCGCACTCCACCTCGAGGGTGGGGTCCGCCTCGAGGGCCCCCATCAGCTTCTCCACATCTGCCGGCGCCGCCTGCATGCAGGGCAAACCCAGCGCCACGCAGTTGCCGAAGAAAATCTCGGCGAAGGACTGGGCAATGAAGATCTCGATCCCCCACTCCCGCAGGGACTGCGGCGCGTGTTCGCGCGACGATCCGCAGCCGAAGTTTTCGTTCGCCACCAGCACCCTTGCGCCCGCGAAGCTGGGGTTGTCGAAGGGGTGATCGCCGCTGGCGCGATCGTCCTCGAATGCATGCTCACCGAGGCCGTCGAAAGTGACGGTTCTCAGAAAGCGCGCCGGAATGATACGGTCTGTGTCGATATCGTTGCCGCGCACGGGCACCACGCGACCGGAGATCCGGTTGCGGGCGCTGGTGGCGGTCGTCGTCTCTGGCATCTCTTCTTATCCTAGCATGTTGCGCACGTCGCTCACCTGGCCGTTGACAGCGGCGGCTGCGACCATGGCAGGGCTCATCAGCATGGTGCGCCCCGTGGGACTGCCCTGGCGGCCCTTGAAGTTGCGATTACTCGATGAGGCGCACATCTCCCGCCCCTGCAGTTTGTCGGGGTTCATCGCCAGGCACATCGAACAGCCCGCCTCGCGCCACTCGAAGCCGGCGTCGCGAAACACCTGGTCGAGACCCTCTGCCTGTGCCTGGTCGCGCACGTCATGGGAGCCCGGCACGACGAGAGCCTTTACACCGCTGGCGACCTTGCGCCCCTTTGCCACCTTCGCCGCCTCGCGCAGATCGGAGATCCGTGAGTTCGTGCACGAACCGATGAAGGCGACATCGATGGGCGTGCCCGCGATCGCCTGGCCACCCTCGAAGCCCATGTATTGCAGAGCTTCAGCGATGGAAGCCTCATCTCCGTTGGCCTCTTCCGGACGGGGCAGCGTGTCGTCGACGCCGCAGGACTGACCGGGGTTGATTCCCCAGGTCACCGTAGGCGCGATGGCGCCGCCGTCGATCTTCATGACGTCGTCGAATTCGGCTCCGTCCCCCGACGCGATGCTCTTCCACCAGTCGACGGCGCGGTCGAAGTCGGCGCCTTTCGGCACGTGGGCCCGACCCTCGAGGTATTCGAAGGTGGTCTCGTCGGGGTTCACGTAGCCGCAGCGGGCTCCGCCCTCGATCGACATGTTGCACACCGTCATCCGCTCTTCCATCGACATGCGGTCGAGGACCTCGCCGGCATACTCGTAGGCGAAGCCAACTCCCCCCTTCACGCCCAGGGCGCCGATGACGTGCAGGGTTACGTCCTTGGCGTAGATCCCGTTGCCAAGCGTGCCGTCGACCTCGACACGACGCACCTTCGGCCGCGCCATGGCCAGACACTGCGACGCGAGCACGTCACGCACCTGGCTGGTGCCGATTCCGAAGGCGATGGCACCAAAGGCTCCATGAGTCGACGTGTGGCTGTCCCCGCAGGCGATGGTCATGCCCGGCTGCGTCAGCCCCAGTTCCGGTCCGATGACGTGGACGATCCCCTGGCGCTGGTCGTCCATGTCGAACAGGGGGATCTCGAATTCCCGTGTATTGTTCTCGATGGCGACGAGCATCTCCTCGGCAAGATCGTCGAGGAACGGCCGGTCGCGCATGTCGGTGGGAATGATGTGATCCACCGTCGCGTAGGTACGCTCCGGATGCATGACCTTCAGCCCCCGCTCGCGCAGCATCTGGAACGCCTGCGGGCTTGTCACCTCGTGGATCAGATGCAGCCCGACAAACAGCTGCGTCTGCCCTGAAGGCAACTCACGTACCGAGTGCGCCTCCCAGACCTTCTCACACAGATTCTGACTCATCTCTCGTCTCGTCTCTTTTCAATGTTTCGGACGTATTCAGTCAAGTCGCACCGAAATCATCAGACCCCACTGTCGAGCGCCACCCCCCGTCCACGTCGGAGTTCCAGCCGGTTGATGGCATCGACGTAGGCGCGGGCGCTGGCTTCGATGATATCCGTCGATGCTCCGCGGCCCGTGGTCTTGAGTTCACCGTTGCTGACGCGCACCGTGACCTCGCCCATAGCCTCGCTGCCCCGGGTGATCGCCTGGATGACGTACTCGTCGACCTTGGCGTTGGCCTTTGTCGCCAGGTTGATCGCCTCGTACGTGGCGTCCACCGGGCCGTCGCCCCAGGCCGACTGCTGTACACGCTCGTCGCCATCGATGCAGATGCGCACCGTCGCTGAGGGCACGGTGCCCGTGCCGCTCACCGTGTGCAGATACTCGAGCGTGTACTTGCCCCCTTCTTCATCTCGAATCTCGTCGCCGACGATGGCCATCAGGTCCTCGTCGAAGACCTCCTTCTTCTTGTCCGCCAGGGACAGGAAGCGCTCGTAGACTTCCTCCAGCTCTTCCTTGGTCAGCTTGTAGCCCAGCTCTTCGAGGCGGTGGCGCAGGGCATGGCGGCCGGAACGCGCCGTCAGCACGATCGACGTCGCCTCCCAGCCAACGTCGGTGGGCTCCATGATCTCGAAGGTGTCGCGCGCCTTGAGTACGCCGTCCTGGTGGATGCCTGAGCTGTGGGCGAAAGCATTGGCGCCGACGATGGCCTTATTCGGAGGCACGTTGATCCCCATCAGGCGGCTCACCATTCGACTCGTGGCCAGGATTTCTTTGGCCACCACCCGCGTGGACAACCCGAAGTAGTCGGAGCGCGTCTTCAGCGCCATGACCACTTCCTCCAGCGAGGCATTGCCGGCGCGCTCACCCAGGCCGTTGAGGGTGCACTCCACCTGGCGGGCACCGGACCGCAGCGCCGACAGCGTATTGGCCACGGCCATGCCCAGATCGTCGTGGCAGTGTACGCTGATGACGGCCTCGTCCATGTTCGGCACCTCATCCAGCAGGCGCCGGATCAGGTCACCGAATTGCTCGGGAACCGTGTAGCCCACCGTGTCGGGGATGTTGATCGTCGTCGCCCCCGCCTCGACCGTAGCCTCGACGATCTCGGCGAGGTAGCTGAACTCGGTGCGACCGGCGTCCATGGGCGAGAACTCGACGTCGTCCACGAACCCCTTGGCGTGAGCCACGGCCTTCACGGCCATGTCCAGCACCTCTTTGCGGCTCTTGCGCATCTGCCCCTGCAGATGCGATTCGGAAGTGCCCACGAATGTGTGGATACGCGCGTTCGCAGCGTCCTTCAGCGCCTCGCCAGCACGGTCGATGTCCTTGAGCAGGACCCGGGTCAGACCGCAGATCGTCGGCCCTTTGACCTCCAGGCCAATTCGGCGCACGGCCTCGAAGTCCTCGTTCGACGAGATCGGGAAACCCGCTTCGATGACGTCGACCTGCAGGCGTGCCAGCTGGTGGGCGATCTCCAGCTTGTCGCGCACCGTCAGCGACGCGCCGGGCGTCTGCTCGGCATCACGCAGCGTCGTGTCGAAAACGATGACGCGGTCCTGCTCGCTGTTTTGTGGGTCGGTTTGTGCCATTGGTGTTTCTGCTCCGTCAGGTGCTGACCGGTTTGGAGCTTGAAAGAGGACAGATAGAACCCGCCAGCGTGGACTCCACCTGCCACGGAAGTCGTGGTTTGGCGGTGTCCAGGCCGGTACGGTCGGATTCCATCTGTTTCTCCTTTCGCTTTCTACGTTTCACGTCTTCTTGACCATTATTTTTTGTCTAACCAGCTCATCATGGCGCGCAGGCGGCCGCCCACTTCTTCGATGGTGTGCTCGGAGTCGATTCTTTTCTGCGCCGTGTAGAACGGTCGGCCCACCTGGTTTTCCTGCAGCCATTCCCTGGCGAACTTGCCGTTCTGAATCTCGGCGAGGATGCGCTTCATTTCGGCTCGCGTTTCGTCGGTGACCACGCGGCGACCGCGCGACAGATCGCCGAACTCGGCGGTGTCACTGATGGACGATCGCATGTTGGCGATGCCACCCTCGTAGATCAGGTCGACGATCAGTTTCACCTCGTGCAGACACTCGAAGTAGGCCACTTCCGGCTGGTAACCGGCTTCGACGAGCGTGTCGAATCCGGCGCGGATCAGCTCGGTCAGGCCACCGCAGAGTACGACCTGCTCGCCGAACAGGTCGGTCTCGGTCTCTTCGCGGAAGGTTGTCTCGATGACGCCACCCCGGGTGCAGCCGATCCCCTTGGCGTAGGCCAGACCCACTTCGTGGGCGCGTCCCGAGGCGTCCTGTTCGACGGCGAGCAGACCGGGGACGCCGCCCCCCTCGGTGTAGATCCGACGCACGAGGTGACCGGGTCCCTTGGGGGCGACCATGAAGACGTCGACGTCGGCCGGGGGAACCACCTGGCCGAAGTGGATGTTAAACCCGTGGGCGAAGGCCAGGGAATTGCCGGCACTCAGGTTGGATTTGATGTCCGCCTCGAACACGGCGCGCTGCACTTCGTCGTTGATGAGGATCATGACGACGTCGCCCTCTTTGGCCGCTTCGGCGACGCTGGCGACTTTCAGCCCCTCTTTCTCGGCTGCGGCGCGGCTCGAGCTGCCCTCGCGGAGGCCGACGACGACATTGACGCCGCTTTCCTTCAGGTTGAGAGAATGGGCGTGACCCTGGCTTCCGTAGCCGATGATGGCGACTGTCTTGTCGCCCAGCAGGTCCAGGTTGGCATCGTCGTCATAGTACATCTGCATGGTACGTCTCCTCTACGGGGTGCGGAATCTGGTAAGCAGGCATAGCTTTGGGGCAGCCTTTGAAATCGTTCAGAGGCCCCGTCCGGTTTCTTCTTTTGTAACGTGTTTGGAAGAAGGAGCGGAGGAGCCTACTCGATAAGCCCAATAATGAGCAGAAGTCGAAGAACCAGGCGGTCGAGCAGGCTGGACGGCAAGGTACGCACAAAAACATACCCATCGACGGGCGGGGTTCGCAGGACTACAGGAGTGCGACCTAGAGGATTCATCGAAGTGTCCAGTGGTGGCATCTAATTATCCGACAACAACTTAGACGCGATTTGCAAAATAGCCTTAAAAATATAGAACCGCCTCCAAAGGATGTCAAGATTTCGGCGGTGGTGTTTGGCCAACGCTGAGCGCTTTCGCATCGACGAGGTCCCACCCGCCGTCTGGGCTGACTTTGTCGAGGGCGCGGCAGGCGCCACCGTCTTCAGCGGCGCCGACTGGGTTCGGGACGCAACGCAGGCGACGGGGACGACTCCGCGACTCGTAGGGGCCTGGGATGGCGAGCAGCTCGTCGCCGGTGTCGCCGGGGCAACATCGGGGAGCGGCTGGCGCCGGCGTTTCACGACCCCCGACCTGATGCCGCACACGGGATTCCTGTTCCGCCCGGCCACAACGGATCGACCCGCTCACATCGAGTCGGAGCGATCCGGGGCTGCGGCGGCCCTTATCGAGCACTTGCAGGCCGACTATGGGCGGATCCACGTGACCCATGCTCCGGAGGTGGTTGATACACGTGAATTCCTGTGGGCGGGATGGGATGTGCAACCACGATACACCTACCGTATCGAACTGCCCGATGACCGATCCGCCGTCTGGGACGGATTCGAACGGCGCACACGAACGGCGGTGCGCAAAGCCGAGAAGACGGGCTACCGGGTCGAGTCCACCACCGACATCGCCGAGCTGCGCCGGCTCTACTGTCAGGTCTACGGTGGCGAGAGCCAGGCCCCCGTCCCCGGAGAAGTGCTGGAGAGGATGGTTGGCCTCGCTGCCGACGCAGGGCGAGCCGAAGGCTGGCGCTGCTTGGCGCCCGAGGGTGACACGGCTTGTGTCGTGTTCTTCGTTCCCGGTGGGGAAACCCTCTACTCCTGGGTCGCCGGCGCCGATCCCGCCCACCGCGACTCGGGTGCCACCTCGCTGTTGTACTGGAAGGTGATGGAGGGCACGAAACGTTCCCGGTTCGACTTCGTCGGCGCCAACCTCGCCTCCATCGCCTTCTTCAAGCGGGGGTTCGGCGGCGAACTGTTACCCTACTTCGCCACGGAAGGGTTCGGCAGCTCCTTGCTGCGTACCGCCGTCCGTTTGCGGCGCGCGATGCGACGCTAGAACAGCTTCGGCAGCTCGTTCTCCAGCGTGATGATCGTGAAGTATCCGAAGAAGCCGCAGGCCCAGATCATCGCCACCAGGCGAATCGGCGACAGGCGGATACTTTCCCCGAGCACACGTTTGCTCAACCAGAGCAGCAAACCGGAGTACACCAGCATGACGCCCCCGTTCAGTGCCGCGCTGAGCACCAGCAGCACGAGCGGTTTCGACAGGTCGGGCACGGCCAGGCCGATGAGCATGATCACGCAGCCGATGCCGATCTGCCCCCACAGCAGCGTGTAGTAGAGGCGGCTGTCCGTCCACGTGTCGCTGTCGCGCAGCCAGTTCACCTTGATGATGTCGGTGGAGATACGGGCGCAGGCGTCGAGCAGTCCCAATTCGGTCGTCAGCAGGATGGCGATACCCATCCAGTGAAAGGCGTGCTGCATCCATCCGCCGTACTGCACTCCGATGAACTCGCCCTCGGCACGGATGAAGGCGAACCCCTCCTGCAGATCCGGCGTGCCGCGCGCCGTGCTGTAGGCGATGAGGGACAGCATCATCAGCGACACGACCGAAAGCAGGTAGAAGTTGAGCAGGTGTTCGCGGTCGGCCAGGCGCCACCAGTCACGCCAGCGGCGCAGGTTGTCTTCCGTGTGTTCGAAATGCGAGCCGATGTCGGCCACGACCTCCGCCCGTCCCGTGATCGGACTCGTCAGCCGGCCGGCGTAGCGGCCCATGGCGTAGCCCTTTTCGCGGATGTAGTTGCTCTGGGCCAGGTTCATCGTGCCGCCGGCGCCGGCGAATGCCAGCGCCCCGAGCAGGAGGGGCAGCGCCATGCCCTCCGGGATCGTGCCGAAGCTGGCGATGCCGACGACCATGTCGCTCACGTGCTCCAGGTCGACGACGAGAACGAAGATGACGCCCATAAAGAGGAAGATGAACGCCACCAGCAGCTTCTGCAGGCGTTCCACGGTGTTGTAAACCACTGGCCCCAGGGTCAGCGCGGCGCCGATGGCAAGCAGGCTGATGATCGAATACGCCGTTCGCGTCACCTCGCTACCGCCGACCTCCCAGGTCAGCAGCGTCGCCGCTCCCGACGCCCAGCCCGGCCACATCCACGGGACGACGTTGGCCACCAGGAAAACCCACGCCCATCCCCGCCACAGCCGGCAGAACCCGGTGATCGCCGACTCTCCCGTGGCCAGCGTCCAGCGCTCGATCTCCATGTTGATGAAGTATTGAGTCGTGACGCCCACCATACAGGCCCAGAAGGCGACGAAGCCGAACTGATAGGTGATGTACGGCCAGAGAACGAACTCGCCGCTGCCCAGCGACAGGCCGAGGAGGAGCACACTGGGGCCGAAGAGCTTCCTCCAGGACGGCGCCTCCGGCAGATCGCGGTAGCGCACCGGCGGCAGCTTGTCGCAGGGGATGACCTCGTGCGGGACGTTTCGGTCTTCGCTCATCGGGCGTTCTCCCGTGCCTGCCAGGCGTCCAGGGGATGCTCACGTCGTGCCATCGGCATGGCGACGCGAGCGCCGCTGATCTGCGCTTCGTAGGCACCCAGAATCATCTCCAGGGCGGCCACCGCGTCACGAGCACTCGACACGGGCTCGCGATCCTGCTCGATGGCATCGATCAGGTCGGCGATGGCCAGCGTGTTCCCCGTGGCCAGCGGCTCGTCGGGTAAACCCTCCAGCGGTTCCCAGTGCTGGTCGCTGGCTGCGGGACGGAACACCGGGTGGGGGTAAATCATCAACTCCGAACCGGAGCCGCCGCGCAACGAGATCGTGCCCTCGCTGCCGACGATCTCCATGCCGTAGCGCTGACTCGAGCCGGCCTGATCCCGTCGCGAGTCGAAAAATCCCGCCACGCCGGAGTCGAAGGCGTAGTAGGCCTCGACACAGTCCCCCGCCACCGGGCCTACAGGTTCCGTCGCCTCGCCAACGTCACCGAGCTCCAGTTCGCGCCCGTCCACGGTGACGTGGCCACTCATCCAGCTTACGTCACCGGCGAAATAGCGCATCATGTTGAACAGATGCGTACCCAGCGTGATCATATCCTCCCCCCCGCCGCGGCGGTCCTGTTTACCGTGGGCGTGGATCTGCTGCACCTGGCCGATGCGACCCTCTCGCAGCAGGACTCGCAGTTGCTGGATTCGCGGCAGGTAGACGGCCTGATGGGCGACGGCCACCTTCCGTCCGAGGGCGTCGGCACGGCTCACGATGACGTCGCCGTCGGCGAGGTTCCACGTCATCGGCTTTTCGCAGTAGACGTGCGCCCCTGACTCCAGGCAGGCGATGACCATCTCCAGGTGGCAGTCCGTCCATCGCGGGCAGACGCTGACCAGGTCCGGCGTTTCAGCTGCCAGCATGTCGCGGAAGTCGGCGTAGGCGCGGGTCGCCCCGGTCTGCTCACGCGCCTGCTCTCGCCCCGCTTCGTCGGCGTCGGCGACAGCGATGAAATCGACGTTGTCGATGCTGGCGTACGCGATGTGCAGACCGTGTCCGTAGTTGCCGGCCCCCGTGCGACCGATGGCAGCGGCGCGGTATTGCTCAGCCAAGAAACCTGTCCTCCGTTGCGAATGGCTCCTTAGGGTAGTCAAGGGCTCGACGTTGACCAACTGCCTCTTGCCGGGCATGAGTCGGTGGCCGTTTTTCGAGTAGTCTCATTACGGATACCCAATGGCGACGGCCTGCCGTCGCGACTACCCAGGAGAAGACCGTGACCGCCCTCGACGCCCTTGGCGGCAACCGCCCGCTGCAGACGGAAGAATTCGCCCGCCGCGCCCACGCCTTTGTCATGAACCCCCAGCGCAACCCCGTCAAAGAGATCCTTGACAGTTCCGAGTCGTTCGAGGCGACGCCGCCGCTGCTGGGAATCTTCAACGACGTACCCTGGTATCAGGTGCGCGAGGACGAAACTCACTCGTGGGCAAAAGCCGGCTTTTCATGGATCGTCAACGACGCCGAGCACTGCCAGCGCGAGGGCTGGTACGGCCGCCAGCAGAACGCCATGGAGGGCCGCGTCGGCTTGCTCCAGTGCCAGCGCCTTCACCGCGAGGCCTTCAGCTCGCACGGCGACGTTTTCCAGCTCGGGTCCAGGGCGACGATGAAACCGTACGGCACGACGTACGAGGATGCGGAGCGTTTCTTCCGCGCCGTAAACTTCCCGACGCCGGGGCAGGCCACACCTGACGACCGCGGCGGCTACCCGGTGCGTTTCGGCGACCGCAACTTCGCCTTCACACCCGCCGAGCTGCTGGGCGCCGAGGTCGACACCCAGGGCTGGATTCAGTTCGAGACGGCGGAGTACATCCTCGACACGAACCTGCGCGACCGTGTCCTCGACCTTATGCAGGCCCAGGGACGTAACAGGGCGTGTGGTTTCGTCGGGCCCTTCGACGCGATTCTCCGCCAGGGCGAGATCCCCGAGATAGAGGACGCCACGAACGCTCTGTTCCGCGCCGCCGCTGAGCGCGGCATCCACATGGGTCGGGTCGTCGGCTCCGGCGCCATGGAAGACCCCAAGGACATCGAGGACGCCATGGTGCACGCCATCGACAACGGCGCCCGTCTCATCTGCGTACATCCCTTCACCAGCGATCTCGTGTTCCGCGGCGCCATGAATGTCTCCGAGCCGTTCTTTGCAGCTGCGCGGAGGTGTGGGTTTTAGATCCAGCTACCGATTGCCAGATTTCCGG
>JAYZCA010000030.1:0-5951 GCA_036339235.1 Candidatus Latescibacterota bacterium
CCCGACCAGCCCTCGTCCCGAATGTGGTGAATCTGCTCGGCGGCGACCTGCTGGCCGATCCGAATCTGCTCCTCCACATCGTCAGTAGCCCCCAGCCGCTGCACCACTTCGTCCGGCACGACAACACCCGGGACGTCCCGCATGCGCAGTGCGTGTTCGAGAGACCGCAGGATCAACACCCCCACGAGGATCGGTACCCGGCGGCGGATGTCAGCGAGCGCGTCGAGGGGTTCCCAACGAAAGGCCGGCTGCGTCATGACGTAGTCGGCGCCGGCGTCGAGCTTGCGCTGCAGCTTGTCCAGTTCGCGCTGAGGGTCGAGAGCCTCGGGCTCGAACCCGGTGCCGATCGTGAAGCGAGTTCGCGGGTCCCGGTGTTTTCCCAGAGGCTGCCCGCCGAAGTCGACACCCGCGTTCAGGTGTTTGTGGGCAAGGCGGATCATGTCGACGGAATCGAGGTCGAAGACCGCCGTCGATGGCGGGTACGTGGGCGCCATCTTCGGTGGATCTCCGGTTATAAAAATGGCGTTGTGGATGCGGTTCGCCCAGTAGCCGACGAGGCGCGCCTGCACACCCATGACGTTGAGATCGCGCGCTGTGAAGTGAGGGATCAGCTCGAGGGCGTCCCCGGTCTGCGCCGTCCAGCCAAGGGCCTCGCGCACCAGCTGAATGAAGTCCCCCGGAGGCATCAGAGGGATGCCGCGGGAGCCGTCGGTGATGTCGAGGGCGTCGGTCAAGCCTGACGCGGCCACGTCGCGAACGAAATCAACCTTCGCCTTGAGCAGCTTCGGCGCCGTACCGCGGGGCGGCAGCATCTCGACGCTGACGGCGAACTCGCCGTCCATGATCTTGCGCGAGAAGGAGCCGTTGCCGCGCTTCATGTCTGCACCCGCAGGCTGACGCTCCTCCGGCAGTTTTACCGTGACGGAGGTGTGCACGCCCCCAGCTCCACGGCTGCGCAGGTAATTGTTCATCTCCCACACATGGGATGGGTGGATCTCGCAGCAACCGCCCAGCAAACGCGCGCCGCGCTCCGACATGGTACGCGCAAGGCGTCCCATGAACTCGGGGTTGACGCGGGTCATGGAGCGGTTGCCGATGTGCTGGAAGCCGCCGACGTTGGGCATGGCAGAGATCAGCAGGCCGCCATCGGCGACGGGCGCGGTGTCTGCGGCGGCGGCGACGAAGGCTTCCGCGTCCCAGGGAGGGCAGCAATTGATGCCGACTACATGAGCACCTTCTCCGGCGGCGGCAGCGATGAACTCCTGGGGCGTGACATTCCAGTCGCCGCTGTCGCGGTTGAGCGCCATCTGGGCGATGACCGGCACGCCAGCGTCGAGCTCTGCCACCTGGGCGAGGACACCGCGCAGCAGGTCGACGGAGCGGAATGTCTCCAGCAGCAGCGCGTCGACGCCGGCGTCGACGAGAGCGCGAAGTTGCTCTGCATAGATCCCGGCCAGGGACGCATCGCCATCGTCGCCGGCGTGTGTCGGTCCTACCGAACCGAGAACAAAGAAGTCCTCCCGGGTTTCGCTGTTGGACCGGGCAAATTCGTCGATCGTCTCCCGGGCTACGGTGACGGCGGCGATGCTCAACTCCGCGACACGCCCCTCCAACCCGTAGGCCGCCAGACAGGCGCCGTTGCCGTCGAAGGTATTCGTCGTCAAGCACTGGCTGCCGGCGTTGAGGTATGCCCGGTGCATGTCCCGAATGATCTCGGGTCGATCGGCGTTGAAGGCCTCGTAGACGTGACTGGTCTCGGAAAGGCGGCCAGTGAGTTCGAAGATGTACGAACCCAGCGCGCCATCGGCGAGCACCGTGCCGGCTCGCAAGGCATCGAGAAAGCGATTCATCGAGATCTGGACGTCGGGTGAGAAGAAGGAGAAGATGAAGGTCGGCGCAGAGGCTGGTTCCACGGCGTTATCCGCGTTGCCCCGGGCGCCATTCGAACATACATTGGCCCCCCTTCGGAACGCAACAGAATCCTCTCCCGCGAGCATGTCTGCGTCTACCACCTTCACAACGACTTCGTGACGACGTGAGCGAGCCACCTCGCCAGAGCGACACCAGCCCCTCGGGTGTCGTCAACCGCCCCATCGTCGCCATGCGGGGTGGTGACAAGACAGGCCTGCCAGAGAGTCGCAGTGATCCGGTCACTATCGAGGAACCCCTCGAGATCCGCATCGACGATTCCCCCGTGGCCGTGGCAATGCGCACGCCGGGGGATGATTTCGAACTGGTCGCCGGCTTCCTGCTGACGGAGGGTATCCTCGCCGATCCCGCCGATCTTGGCGCCCTGACGTACTGCCCCTCAGCGACGCCTCCGAACGAGCTCAATGTCGTCGAGGTGCGCCTGGCGGGGGATTCCGACTTCGATGTCGAAGCTCTGCGGCGCAACTTCTACGCCACGTCCAGTTGTGGCGTGTGCGGCAAGGCCAGCATCGACCAGGTGCGGTTGCAGTCCCGTCGCCGGCCGCAGGCCTTCACCGTCGCAGATGACACGCTCCTAGGTCTGCCCGACACGCTGCGCGGGGCTCAAGCACAGTTCGAGCGCACCGGATCGCTGCATGCGGCAGGCCTGTTCGACGTCGACGGCAGCCTGCTGGCCCTGCGTGAGGACGTGGGCCGGCACAACGCCGTCGACAAGCTCATTGGTTCGTTCGTGCTCGACGGGCAATGGCCGCCTCCGGCTTCGGCGCTGATGGTCAGCGGCCGGACGAGCTTCGAGATCGTGCAGAAGGCGCTGCTCGCCGGTCTTGCATTCATCGCCTCCGTATCGGGCCCCTCGAGCCTCGCCGTCGACCTTGCTGACGAGGCCGGGCTGACACTGATCGGCTTCTTGCGACACGGCGGCTACAACCTGTACACCCACGCCCAGCGCCTGCTGCACCAGGGCGCTGCGCTCACCACAGTGCCGACCAGGAGATGACACCGATGGCCAAGAAGGCAGCTCCCAAACCCCGTCTGCGGCTGTGCGCCGCGGCATGGACGATGACCAACTACCCTTCCGCCAAGCGCCAATGGTCCGCGGACACCAAGGTGCACAAGGCGAAGGAGGCCGGGTTCGAGGGCTTCAGCGCCGGCGCTCAGGATGACGTGGTGAAGGCGTGCCGCAAGTACGGGATGGAGCTGGTGGGTGGTGTGGACGTCGGCAGAGTAACCGACGCGAAGCCGAAGATGCAGGCATTTGCTGACGCTGGCGTTACCCACGTGAATGTGCAGTTGTGTGATCACGACACGCCGACGGCCAAGGCCCTGCCTGTGGCCCGTGCCGTCATGCGGGCGGGGGAACAGTATGGCATCAAGCCCGCTATCGAGTGGCACCGCGACACGTGCACGGAGACGCCGGAGAAGGGTCTGGCCCTGGCCAAGGAATACGAGAAGAAATACAGCACGAAGTTGCGCACGAACTTCGATCACTCACATCCTGCCATCATCAAACAGGTACGGCCGCCGGATTTCGCCAAGCGCCTCATCTATCGGCCAGACCTGCTGCGCATGAGTGATCTCATCCACCTGCGCACGTTCACCGGCAGCCACTGTCAGACGCCGATCACAGATGGTCGGGGCAAACTCGACGGTGACTTCGTCACCTGGCGCGACAATTTCTGCCGGCCCCTGCTGGAGTCCTGGCTGAAAGGAGCCAGGCGAGGACGCGAGCTGTGGGCGGTGGTGGAGTTGGGGCCGCAGGGTTCCGGTTATGCTCTGGAGTGCTTCCCCGACGTTTGGAAGGACGCCTGCGTGGCTCGGGAAGAGATCGCCAAGATCTGGGCGAGCCTGCTGCGCAAATACAAATAGATGATGGTCAGGCGGTCACGTGGGAAAGGACTGCCACGTCGACCGCCGGTACTCGGGACGGGGCCAGCAGGAGAGCCGCCAGGGCGAGGCTGCCGAACAGGAGGCTGCCGCCGATCAGGTGTAGCAACTGCAGCACGGGTGGCAGCCCCTGCGACGCCAGCCCCAGACCTGCGGCGACCTGGGTGATGGCGATCCATACAGGTACCTGGGCCCAACGGCGCAGCGCCGGCCGGTCGTCGAGGCGAATGTGCGCCACCGCGTACAGAGCGCCGCACAACAGCAGTGTCAGCACCGCCGTCGCCTTGTGCAGTTCGTCGATGGCGCCCAGCTGATTCAGGGCCTGCTGCCGCGGCAGGCCCGGGTGAGCCTGAAAAAGGATCTCGAGGTTGCCCCGTACGAGGGCGCCGAGCAGCGTCTGCGCCAGGGTGATCCCAAGGGTGAGAACCGTCATCCTCCAGGGCAGGACATGGGCGGCGGTCGGGCGTGGCAGGCTGCCGCCTTCGGCGTCGAAGCCGGCCACGACGAGGTGCAGCAGCAGGGCGCCGAGAACGAGGGCCAGGACGAGGTGGACGGTGACGAATCGTGGGTCGAGTTCGTAGGCCACGACCTGGCCACCGAACCACCCCTGAAAGGCGACAAGGAGAACGCACCCTACGGCGGGCCAGAGGATGGTGGGTCGCTGGCGATGCACCTGCCAGGCAAAGAAACCGACGCCGAGGACGAGGAAGCCGACGGTGACACCGGCCAGCCGGTTGGCGTACTCGATCCAGGCGAGTGTGAAGTTGAAGGTCGCCGGGTCGATGTGGGCAGGAAGCTGGCTGACGTCGGTGGGTGGCATCCAGCGGTCGAAACAGCGCGGCCAGTCAGGACACCCGAGGCCAGCGCCGGCGGCCCGTACGAAACCGCCGATCGCCATGAGAAGGAAGGTCGCTGCGGTGGCTGCGACTGCAGTCCTTTGAAAACGAGTTATGTTGAAACGGGTCACACCGACCAAGCTACCGGTGAGAGGCCTCGCCGGCAATGAAGCGACAGGAGCCATCGTGGCCGTCAAGCGAATCGCCGCAATCATCACCGCCTACTACCCGTTCTCACATGCGGACGTCATCGTCACCAAGTTCCTGCGGGGATTCCCCACCGACGACGGCCTGCTGGCGCCGCGCGTCGAGATCGCCTCCTTCTACCTCGACCAGATCCACGAGCGTGACGTGGGCCACGAGCTGGCCGCCCAGTACGGCGTGCCCATCTTTCCGAGTATCAACCAGGCGTTGACGCTGGGCGGCGCGGATCTGGCCGTGGACGGTGTTCTGATCATCGGAGAGCACGGTGACTACGCCTGGAACGAGAAGGAGCAGCACCTCTATCCTCGCCGCTTCTTTCTCGAGCAGGTCTGCGGCGTGTTCGCTTCATCTGGGCGTTCGGTGCCGGTGTTCAGCGACAAACACCTGTCATGGAGCTGGGAGCAGGCGCGTTGGATGTGCGAGCGCACGCGCGAACTGGGCGTGTCGTTCATGGCCGGTTCGTCGCTGCCGGTAACCTACCGCCGACCATGGCTCGAGTACGATCTCGATACAGAGCTGGCAGCGGCGGTGTCGGTAGCTTACGGCGGTCTCGATTCGTACGGATTTCACGCGCTGGAGACGTTGCAGTGTATGGTGGAGCGCCGTGCCGGGGGTGAGACGGGTGTGCGCAGCGTGCAATGCCTCGAAGGGAAGGCCGTGTGGGAGTCGGGGGAGGCGGGGCGCTGGCCGCGTGACCTCTTCGAAGCCGCAGTGGCTCAGATCGAGGCGAAGCAGGAGGGCGATCCGCGGCAACTCTGCGAAAACCCTGCGGTGTACTTGCTGGAGTACGTCGATGGGCTGAGGACGGCGACGTTTCTTCTCAGCGGTTTCACCAGTGGATGGGCCTTTGCCGGGCGCAGAGCGAACGGAGAAGTGGACGCCGCCGAGTTCTACCTGGCGGGCGATCCACATCCGCACTTCAGCTATCTGGGTCTGAATGCCCAAGACCTGTTTCTGACAGGCAAAGCCGGGTATTCGGTGAAGAGAACACTGCTCGTCAGCGGAGTACTCGAGGCGCTGCTCGATTCCAGACACCGGGGCCACACTGTGCTGGAGACTCCCCATCTGAGCGTCAGCTATCGATCCTACACGGCGCCA